>NZ_JBQSYV010000007.1:0-160163 GCF_052379685.1 Halomonas sp. 111 | reverse complement strand
TATAACTGCTTCGTAACTGATGGTTTTACGTATAAGAAATGCTGATACTATGTGGTTTTTATAGCCAAACTCTTGATGCGTTTAGGGGTAAGAGTTTGGCTATTTTTGGCTAACTTTTAATGTCCTTGTGAGTAGCGTTATTGGGCTCAATGCCTTTACAAGATGAAACCTGCTGCCAAGTAAAATATAAAGCTGACAAAAGCTACTGATAACGCATATGGGATTTGTGTTCTTATATGGTCCATATGGTCGGATCCTGCGCCGATAGAGGCTAAAACAGAAGTATCCGAAAGTGGCGAACAATGATCTCCAAAAACGCCCCCTCCAGTAGCCGCCGCAATCGACATGAACACTAGCGTATGCTGGATACTGCCAGTAAGCTCAATCGACATCACCAACGCAATAGGTATTGTAATAGCAAATGTTCCCCAAGAAGTACCCGTCGAGAACGATATTACGGCAGCAACAATAAATACTATAGCTGGAAGAAGATTAGCTGAAATCAACCCTTCAGAAATAGAGACTAAATAATTTGCTGCACCTGCCTCCTTCGTAATGCTGTTTAGCGCATATGCGAAAAGTAGTATAAGCACTGCCGGAATAACTGCTTTAACTCCTGATACGACTGCATTGGAAAGCTCTTTGATTCCAAATTTTTGAAAAATCATTATTAAGAAGAGGTAAAGCAGCGCCGCAGAGAATGATTCTACGATTTTGGCACTGCCTACCAATATATAAGTGGCAACGTTTATTCCAATAATTAATGCAACAGGAATGAAGAAGTTTAAGACAAAGTTGGATGAAGCGTTTTGAGGTTTTTTAAGCTCTTTTATCTCTTTCCCTATCATAGGGGTGGAGCCGTCTCGAACTAGTTTTCCTTCCACAAAAGCACGATTTTCAGCTTTTTTCATAGGCCCGAAGTCCTTGACGACTCCAAAGCAAATTAGCCCTACGAAGAGGACGGATAAAATAGCATAAAAATTGTACATAATGGAGCTGGCAAATATCCCAACAGCATCACTAGACGATATGGTTTCCGATTGATCACTGATAATACCGGCAATATAAAGTGCCCAAGAGGTAAAAGGAATAATTACGATGAGAGGTGCCGAAGTAGAGTCAGCTATATAGGCTAGCTTTTCCCTTGAGATTTTAACTTTGTCAGTAATTGGCTGGAGTGAGGTGCCAACAAAAACAGGACTAAAATAGTCGCTAAAAAATACACCCATACCAGCGAGCCAAGCATAGACTTGACCTTTTCTTCGAGTCATTTTTCTCTTTTTTACGATAGATGAGAAAATGTTTGGAACATCAGAAAGCTGAAATAAAGCAATCAAAATTCCAATTTGTATCTCAATATAGAATACCCAGGCAAAACTATCATTGGCAATAGTTTCAATTAGGAAGTTAGGATATTCCCATAAAGCCCCGTCAATAAGAAGGAAGCCAATAAGACTAGCAGCAAATAAAGCAATTATTGCATCTTTAGTGACAAAGGCTAGTATGATTGCAATTGCTGCCGGCAATATAGATAGCATTCCGATGTTGTTCATTTTTTACTCCAGTTCTTATTTTTGTTGAAATTTTCTTTTATATAATCTTTTGCAATATATTTTTTATACGTCGCCTCAACTGCTATTTTTCCTAGCACTCCATAGTTTTGACGCAAGCCAAACTTTTCCAAGAGATGTAAAGTGTTTGTTTGACCTAGTACTGCTTTTGCAACTATATCTCCATAGGCAGTGCCGGAGCCTAGCCCTCTTCCACCAAATGCCGTGCAATACCATATTCCATTCTTTAACTTGCCAATATATGGCATCTTATGAGCTGAGTAGCCCATTATACCGCTCCATGAATAACGAAATTTTATATTTGAAAGAGCTGGGAAAACGTTTGAAATATCTTTTCTTATCTTATTTTCTATCGATGTTTTATTGTTTGTTGGGAATGCCGTTATCTTGCCTCCCCACAATACTCTGTTATTATCTACTATTCTGTAATAGTCAGAAGCTTGTCTGTTATCTCCAAGAGCAAACTTTGTCTTTATAAATTTGTTAGGGATGTCGTCATTAGGCTCACTTGTAACAACGTAAGTTGTGATGGGTAATATCGAGTTTTTAATTTCAGAAGGATTTTTTCCAGGGTATCCTCCAGTGCAAACTATAACTTCTTGACACTTTATCTCACCACTCGAGCAGGTGAGTGCGTAACCTTCTGTTGTTTTTTTTATATTTTTAACTTCATTGTTTTCATATATGCTGACTCCCTTTTCTTTAAGGCGATTAGCCACTCCGGTGCCATAGTTTAAAGGGTGAATGTGAAATGCGTCGGGGTGTAAAAAACCGTATTGATAGCTTCTTGTATGTAAAAATTTTTGCAAGTCTTTTTTTTCTATTGGTTCAATTTTATATGAATAATAGTGAGACATTCTTTCGGGGTTGTCGAGCTCGTTGGTAGAAGGTTGATATCTTAGTAAGTCAATTTTCCCGAATTCAATTTGTGCGCTTTCAATATTATAATGGTAAATGTTTTTCTTGATTCTATTAACACCACTTAACGCAAGTTTGAATAATTCTTTTGCCCCTTCCATACCTACCTTATTTTCAATTTCATTAAGGCCAAGTGCATATCCAGGTACAACAAATCCACCATTTAGCCCGGAAGCTCCTGAGAATATAAGATTTTTCTCAATAATTGCTACATCCACACCATTTTCTATAAGTGTTTGGGCACATGATAGAGCTGTAATTCCTCCTCCTACGATGCATACGTCAAATTTATTTTTTTCATTAAAGCTATTTGAGTTAAATTTTTCTTTTAAAGTATCTGAGTAATACGATTCAATCATGATCATCCTCGATGCTGTTTTTATTGAATTCGAATAAATTGATAAATACGTACTAATGTTATTATTTTTTTTAATATATTAAGCACACAGTAGTTTTTAGATAAACTATGTGTGCTTTTTATTTATGTAATCTGCATGATAAAAAACTCTAATTATTTTAGTAAGTCTAGTTAGTCGAATTTAATCCCTTGTGCTAAAGGAAGTTCTCGAGAGTAATTGACGGTGTTTGTCTGGCGACGCATATAGCTTTTCCAAACGTCAGACCCTGACTCGCGGCCGCCACCGGTTTCTTTCTCGCCGCCAAAGGCGCCACCGATCTCAGCGCCGCTCGGGCCAATGTTAACGTTGGCAATACCGCAGTCACTGCCTACCGCGGATACGAACGTTTCAGCTTCGCGAACATCGGTAGTGAAAATGCATGATGACAAACCCTGCGGAACATCGTTATTTGTAGCAATTGCTTCGTCCAATTCTTTGTAGGTAAGTACATAGAGAATGGGGGCAAAAGTTTCATGCTTCACCAGCGAGTTTTGTTCGGCCATCTCAACGATCGCCGGAGCAACGTAGTAACCGTTATCGCTACCAGCAATCTCCACACGGTCACCACCAAACACTTCAGCGCCATGCTCGCGTGCTTTGGCCAGCACACTCTGCATTGCGTCAAAGGCTTGGTGGTCAATCAGCGGTCCAACCAGGTTGCCTTTAAGCGGATTGCCAATGGTAATGGCGCTATAGGATTTCTTCAGACGGGATAGTACTTCGTCTTTAATGGATTCGTGCACAACCAAGCGGCGTAAGGTAGTACAGCGCTGGCCAGCGGTGCCTACCGCCGAAAACAGAATTGCACGGGTTGCCATATCCAGGTCCGCGCTTGGCGCGAGCACCATGGCGTTATTACCGCCCAGCTCAAGAATGCTACGGCCAAAACGCGCTGCCACTTTGGGACCTACTTCGCGGCCCATGCGCGTGCTGCCAGTGGCACTGATAAGAGCAATACGAGGGTCATCCACCAACTGCTCGCCAGCTGCTCGCTCGCCAATAATCACTTGGCTTAGGTGCTTGGGAGCGTCGTCACCAAACTGCTCAATAGCGCGATCTAGCAGTGCCTGGCAGGCTAGTGCGGTTAAGGGGGTTTTTTCTGATGGCTTCCACAGCAGGCTATTGCCACAGACCAGGGCGAGTGCAGCATTCCATGCCCAAGGAGCTACGGGAAAATTGAAGGCCGTAATCAGGCCAATCGGGCCTAGAGGATGCCAGCTTTCGCGCATATGATGGCCCGGGCGCTCTGATGCAATAGTTAGCCCGAAAAGCTGACGTGACTGACCAACGGCAAGATCGCAGATATCGATCATTTCCTGCACTTCACCCAGGCCTTCCTGCAAAATCTTGCCGCACTCCCATGTGACGAGTTCACCCAGCGAGTCTTTGTGTTGGCGTAACTGGTTGCCAAATAAACGAACAAGTTCGCCACGGCGGGGAGCAGGAACACTTTTCCAAGCAAGAAAAGCTTCTTCTGCGCTGGCAATCGCTGTATCCACTTCGCTTTGCGAGGCCACTTTTAGGTGTCCAATTTCACTGCCATCGACTGGCGTGGTCACCACAAGATCACCACCTTGATATTGATCACTTGCCACGCCCATTTTTTCCATTAGAGAATGAATCATTCTTCTACCTCGCATTGTGTTTTGAATCGCATGGATGTGATGCCAGTATTGCTAGGCTTGGGGCAAGCGTTCAAACGATGATTGCGAAAAACATCATTCTTTTTTTTCATCAAGTGGGGTTGGCATGCGCCGTAATCATTTGCCGTCTTTAACGGCTTTGCATTGTTTTGAGGCAGCTGCACGGCACCTGAGTTTTACTCGTGCGGCAGATGAATTAAGCCTGACGCAAAGTGCGGTAAGTAAGCAGGTTGCGCAACTTGAAACAACCTTGCTACACCCTCTTTTTCGGCGAGTAAGAAAGCGCCTTCACTTGACGCCGGAAGGTGCTGTGTACTTAGGCGAGGCGCGTAAAATTTTGGCTCAGGTAGAGATGTCGACACGCTATATGCAGTCGTACGGGGTGGAATCAGATGTGCTCAATGTGGCAACCTTGCCAACATTTGGAGCTCGTTGGCTAATCCCTCGGTTGAATGGGTTCCGCCATAAGCATCCCTCTATCAATCTCAATATTTCTAATCGCTCAGAGCCATTCGATATGCAAAAAGAGCGTATTGATGTTGCTTTCTTTTTTGGCCATGGGGTATGGCCGAGAGCGGAATGCATCAAACTATTGGGCGAGGGGTTGGTTCCGGTTTGTGCGCCGTCGACTATTCAGCAAAAGAGCGTGGGCACTCCCTTGGCACTAACTGATTTTGTGTTATTACAAGTGTCCACTCGCCCCGAGGCATGGCATGAGTGGTTCGACGCGCAGTCGCTCTATACGGAACACAGTTATCACGGCCCACGATTTGATACTTTTTATATGGCATTACGCGCAGCGCGAGCGGGCTGCGGTGTGGCGCTCGTACCGAAGTTTCTGGCTCAAGAAGAGCTTGACGAAGGCAAGCTGATTATTCCTTGGCAATTCTCGCTAAAAAGCAAGGATGCTTACTACATGGCATACCCAGACCATATGACGGAACTGTATAAAGTACGCGTTTTTATCGAGTGGATTTGCCAGCGTCTGGGTGAATAGCGGCACTTGCCACTATATGCTCCACAAAGCGACGTACTTTACCCAGCTCACCCAAGTGCTCAGGGTAGACAAGATAATACGCACTTTCGCTGTACAGCCGATGCGGCCAGGCGAGCACAAGGCGTTCGGCGGCCAGCTCTTCATCCACGGTAAAGTGAGGCACTAAGGCAACGCCGCCGCCAGCCATGGCGGTGCGTACCAGCATGGGAAAGGTTTCAAAGCGGGTACCGTGGTAGCTGCGATCAGTGGTGATCTCTTGACCTGCAAACCAGTGGTGCCAGGCATCCGGGCGGGTAGACAGGTGAAGCAGTGGCAACTGGGCCAAGTCGCTCGCAGTATGGATGGGGTGCCGAGCCAGAAGCGATGGGGCGGCAACCGCGACCATCTCCTCATTCACCAGCTTATGGCAGGCAAGGTTAGGCCAACTACCGTGGCCGTAAAACAACGCAATATCAATATCCTGTTGCTCAAGATCAAAGTCTTCCACCCGGTCATGAAATTCCAGACTAATGCCCGGATTGGCGGCTAAAAAGGAAGGAAGCTTGTCCGCTAGCCAGCGGCTGCCAAAGCTTGGCAGAGTGGCTACTTTAAGTACTTCACTGTTGCCGCTATAAGTCATGATGGTGTGGGTCGACATCTCAATCTGGGCGAGCACCTTACGTACATCACTTAAAAAGATGGCGCCCTCTGGCGTGAGCACAAGCGTGCGTCTTACGCGGCGAAACAGCTTATGTTGCAACGCTGATTCAAGGTGGGCGACCTGCTTGCTGACGGCACTTTGGGTCAGGCTTAGCTCATCGGCCGCCCGGGTAAAACTCATATGGCGCGCTGCCGCCTCAAAGCACTGCATAGCGGCGGTTGAAGGAAGGTTGCGTGAGGCCAAAGGGGGATGCTCCTGATCACCTGTTCATCATGGTGATCATAGCGTATGAGGCAAGCAGATTCGCCTCATACGCAGCAGGTGCTGGGCTAGCGGTTAGTCAATAATCCCCTGCTCACGCGCCATGGCAAACGCTGCTTTGGGGCCATCCCAGAGTGAGGGCAGAAGGATCAGCGATACCGGCACGGCGGTAATCACGATGAATTGCTGCAGCGCGGCGATCTGTCCTTCACGCATGGCCAGCAGCACCGCAGCCATGATCGTCATGATCACGCCCCAGAAAGCGCGTAGAAAGGGGCTGGGCTCGTCGTGGCCAGCACCGACCATGGCAATGGAATAACTCATGGAGTCGCCGGTGGTGGCCACGAAGATGGTCGTCAGCAGCAGGATCGCCAGCGCCATCCAGGTGCCGCCGGGCAATGCCTGGGCCAAGGCGAGCGTGGCGATGTCGAACTGAAAGTTCGTCAGCGCATCGGTCAGATCGATCACGCCGGTCAGTTGGTAGTAAATGCCCGAGCCGCCCAGCAGCGTGAACCAGACCGTGGTGGCGATGGGGGCGATGACCGCCACGGCCAGAATCATCTCGCGAATGGTGCGCCCGCGGGAGATACGCGCCACGAAGATCGCCATCAAGGGCGCAAAGGCGATGAACCAGGCGTAGAAAAACACGATCCACCACTGCATCCAATCCGCCGGTGCGGTTTCCGCGGTGGTGGTGACCATCTTGAAGAAGTCGTCCAGATACGTGCCCATGCCGGCAAAGTAGCTGTTGAACAGAAACAGTGTCGGCCCGAACAAAAAGATGACCGCGCCGATGCCCAGCGCCAGCATGACATTGAAGCGGCTCAAGAGCTGCATGCCCTTGTGCACACCGCTGACCGCGGAAAGCACGTACACCATGCCCAGGGTCGCCAGAACCAAAAGCCGGGTAACGAAGGTGTTGGGTAGCCCAAACAGCACCTCGAGGCCATGGCTGACCTGGGTGGCCAGAAAACCGACTGGCCCGACGGTACCCGCCACCACCGCCAGTACGCAGCAGGTATCCACCACGCCACCCAGCGGACCACGCATCACGCGCTCGCCGAATAACGGGTAGAGCAGGGTGCGCGGTTGCAGCGGCTGGCCTTTCACGTAGTGGGCGTGGGCCAGCACGATCGCGGTGAGCGACCCCAGTATCGCCCAGCCGACGAAGCCCCAGTGGGTGAACGACTGCGCGAGCGCTCCGGGCACCGCGGCGGCCACGCCCGGGTCGGTGTCGAAGGTAGGCGGCACGTTCACGAAGTGATAGATCGGCTCACCGGCGGCGAAAAAGACGCCCCCACCGCCCAGTAGCGTACACAGGATAATCGAAAGCCACTTGAAGGTACTCAGCTCCGGTTTATCCAGGTTGCCGATCTTGGCGTTGCCGGCCGGGGTCAGCACAAGTCCGATGGCGATAAAGAACGTCAACAGCATCAGAAACTGGAAGTAGGTGCCGAAGGTCAGCGCGCTCCAGGCAAAACCCTGGCTGATCGAATCGGCGACAAGGTCCAGGTCGTAAAAGGAAAGCGCTAGAAAAAGCACGATAAATCCGATGCTTAGCGTGAGTACGATGGGATCGCCAAGCGAAGGATGCTTATGGCTTTCAGCACCGGAGGTTGGTTGGTTCATCAATAAGAACACCTTGGGTGGAACATGAGGAAACAGCGCAAATGCGGAAAGCGCAGCAAAAAAAAAGCGCCATTCATTGAATGGCGCGAGGACAGGAAACTGGCGCTAGTATATCGCGCCACTAGACCAAAGTCGAACGCGATTAAGAAGGAGGCTTAAAATGAGGGCTGGAAAACAGGCCAATGCACCCTATTGAAGCACTGCAAAAACAGCGACGGTGCTTCTATTGGCGGGCCATTCACAACCTATCGTCGCTTTTGCTACCAGTGGTACAGCAACGAGGCACTGGTGGTGTTATCGGTACGTTCGCTGGCATCATCCGGCGGTTGAGAGTTGTGCTTAACCTCATGCGACAAGCGTAACGACATGCGAGAGTTGAGCCGTGCGGTGAGCGCGGTTAGCGACCTGCCTGTGGTGTTTTTATCGGTATATTCCACCGACATTTCCTGATCAATATCGGCGTAGTCCGAAAACCCCCAGTGATAGACCAGGGCGGTATAGGCAACCGCGAGCTGTTCATTCTCAGCTTCCCGCAGGCGGTCATTACGGTAACCAGGACCGGCCTCAAGCGAGAGTGAATGGCGCGAGCCTTCTAACAGCTGACGCCCATACCCGCCGATCATGGAAAGCTGCTGGTCGTAGCCCGCAAAGCGATCTTTCTCCCAGCGGGCAAATCCAAAGACATAGTGCGGGCCTTTAAAATCGTAGCGCTCGCGGGCAGCGAGCAAATATTGTTCGGCGCTGGTTTCGCCATCCTTGCTCACGTTGCGCACCTCGCCGCGCAGCGAGTGAATAAAATTGCCGGTTAGCCAGGTCAGGCGGGTTTTGCCAATTAGCGTCTGGCTATTGGTGTTGCCGGAAAGGTGCGTAAAGCCAAGTTCAGCATCGCCGCTAAAAACCGGCGCGTCGTCGGTAGGCGGCGGAGGTGCATAAAAAGGGTTAGCGACCGCGGGGCTGACAAGCACAACGCTTAAAAAAGCAGTACTGGCAAACAGGTAACTGCTCGACGAAATAACGCGTTTAAATATGCTGAACACCCAGCGCCTCCCTAATGACATAAAAGATGGCGATTAACGCCCCCTTACCGCGCATGTCATAATGACGCTGTCGCGCACTTTGAGTTCCACCATGACTAATTCCCGCCCCCGTACCTTAGCTGAATTACAGCGCTGGCGCCGTACGCGTACTAAACGGCGTTGGTATAAACGCAGTTTCCGTTTGCAAGTGATGTTGCTGGTGGGGTTGCTGCTGGCCGGCATGCTACTGGCTCAGGGGGCATATCTCAATCATCGTAAGGCCGATATCATCAACCATCAAATGGGTGAGCGGGCGTTGGCGGTGGCGAAAACAGTGGCCGGTATGCCCCAAATCGTTAGCGCCTTCGCGACGCCCGACCCGGCGATGATTATTCAGCCACTGGCAGAACGGGTGCGTATAGAAACCGGAGCGCGCTATGTGGTCGTGGGTAATGCGCAGTCGATCCGCTATTCACACCCCGTGCCTGAGCGCCTTGGCGAGGCGATGGTGGGCGGCGATAACGACCAGGCGCTGATTTATGGGCAGTCCTACGTGTCCGAGGCGACCGGCACGTTAGGCACCGCCATGCGCGGAAAAACACCCGTTTGGGATGACGAGGGCAATATTATCGGGCTCGTTTCCGTCGGCTTTATGATGGATCGGGTCGAGATGGATGTTGCCCGTTACACAAGCTTTGGTTGGGCACTGGTCGGGCTGATGATTGTGCTGGGGTTTGCCGGGGCATACTGGCTTTCCCAGCACCTTAAAAAGGTCATTTTGGGGCTGGAGCCTTATGAAATCGCCCGCTTGGCGATGGAAAAAGAGGCGATTCTGCAGTCCATTCACGAGGGTATTCTGGCGGTTAATCGGGATGGCCACATCACGCTGGTCAACCAGCAGGCCAAACGCTTTCTTAACCTGCCCGATGAGCACGTCATACTGGGGCTGCCGATTCAGGACGTGGTGCCTAACACCCGTTTACTGGAAGTGCTGAAGCACGGTGAGCAGGAGTTTGACCAGCAGATGTGGCTGGGCGATCACCCGGCCATCGTCAATCGGGTGCCCATTCTGCATGAGGGTGAAATTGAAGGAGCAGTGGCCACGTTTCGTAGCCGCCGCGAAATTGTTGATCTTTCCCAAGCGCTTACCCAGGCAAGCCGCGATGTGGATATGCTGCGTGCCCAGGCGCATGAGTTCTCCAATAAGCTCTATACCATTTCAGGGCTTCTCCAGCTTGAGCGCATCGATGAAGCGCTGGCGCTGATTCATCAGGAAACCGAGCGGACTCAGGCGCAAATGAGTTTTTTGATGCGCCATGTTGCCGACACAGTGCTCAGCGGTACGTTGCTGGGTAAGCTTACCAGGGCGCGCGAGCTGGGCGTAACGCTTGAGATCGACGAGCAGAGCTCGCTCTCCTGCCCACTAACGCCCACTGGACAAGAAGTCATGATGAGCGTGGTCGGTAATCTACTCGATAACGCCTGCCATGCCGCGCTTAATGGCCCGAATAGCAGTATGCCCAGCGTGCGGCTGTTTTTCACCGACCTGGGGGAGCAATTGCTGCTCGAAGTAGAGGATAATGGGCCAGGCGTGCTCCCTGAACATGCTGAATCGATATTCGAGGAAGGCTTTTCTACCAAAACGGGCAAGCACAGTGGTATCGGCCTGGCGCTGGTGGCAAGGTTGTGTCGCCAGCATGGCGGAGCCATCACGCTTGAGGAGAGCGAGCTGGGCGGAGCCTGCTTTATTGCGGTGCTGGACCGCTCGCTATGCGCTGAACCTGATACGCACTACTCACCATAATAATGACGACCGTAAGAGGAGTGAGCATGCCTGCAGCTCAATACGGCATTCTGATTGTCGAAGATGATTTTCGCATTGCCGATATTCATAAAGCGTTTGTTGAACAGGACGAAGGCTTTTATATCGCAGGCGTTGCCCGTAACGGTAGCGAAGCCAAGGCGTTAATGGCGGAACAGGCTGCCGCTATCCACCTGGTATTGTTGGACGCCTATCTACCTGATGTGGAAGGGCTGGAGCTTTTATGGGCGATCAGGCGTGACTATACCCATGTAGATATTGTGATGGTTACCGCTGCCCGTGAGGTAGAAACCATCAGCGAGGCGCTGCGTGGAGGCGTATTTGATTATCTGATCAAACCGATTGAAGCTGCCCGCATGGGGCAGATGCTGGCGCGTTTTCGTTGTGAGCGCGAGGCGCTTTCAGGGCGTAATGAGATGAACCAGGACGAGCTGGATCACGTGTTTAAAAGGCTGCAGCCAGGCGAGGCGCCGCGTCCGACGTCCAGCGCGCTGCCCAAAGGCATCGACCGGCTAACGCTGCGCCGAGTGGGGGAGGCCATGGCCGCCGAGGCGGCGCCGCTAACCGCCATGCAGGTTGCCCGCATTATGGGGGCTAGCCGCTCAACCGCTCGACGTTACCTGGAGTTTTTGGTGGCTGAACAAAGAGTCAGTGCTGAACTTGGCTACGGCGATGTGGGGCGTCCAGAGCGGCGCTATCAACTGCTTGAGGCAGCCCATAGCTGGCTCAAGTCGCTTTAGGTTAGCGGGTTGGCGTGCTCTGTGAACAAAATGAACAAAATGCCCACAAAGAACATTTTGTTTTTTATGTTCACAAGCTTGCCGTAAAGGGGCAGCGTCTTCTAACGTTCGCGGCGTAACCACGACATAATAACAGTGGACCACACAACAACATATATATGTGGAGAACGCCAAATGACCGCACTTTCCTTGAAGCGCTTAGCCGTGATCGCTCTACCGATGGCTGCCTTGGCAGGCATGACGACCTCTGTTCAGGCACAAGAGTGGACACCGAGTAAATCGGTTGAGTTCGTGGCACCCGCCAATCCGGGTGGCGGCTGGGATACGCTGGTACGTACTGTATCGCGCGTTATTCAGCAAGAAGGGCTTGCTGACGAGAACTATGCGGCTATTAACGTACCAGGCGGCGGCGGTGCCGTGGCTTGGGCGCAAATCGCTCGTGATGGCGGCAATCCGCACAACCTGTTTGCCACCAGCCCGCCGATTATTCTGGTGCCTCTGGCCGGTGCCTCACGCTATGACCACACTGATTTCACGCCAGTTGCTCGCCTGATCACTGACTACTCCATTGTGCTGGTGTCGGCGGACTCTGAGTACGAGACGATCAACGACCTGTTTGATGCGCTCAAGGAAGATCCCGGCTTAAGCGTAGGCGGCGGCAGTGCACCTGGCTCCATGGACCATATCTCTATTGCGGGCCTGGCATCCGCAGCGGGCCTTGAGGCTTCAAGTGTCAATTATATTCCGTTCTCCGGCGGCGGCGATGCCATGACCAACCTGATGGGCGGTCATATCGAAGCGGTGATTACCGGTGCCGGTGAGTCGGTGGGGCAACTGGGTGAAGGCAGCCAGATCCGTGCGCTAGGTGTCTCTTCACCGGAGCGCCTGGGTGGCGGTCTGGCCGAAGTGCCAACCTATCAAGAGCAGGGTGTGGATTACACCTTCGATATTTGGCGCGGCATAATGGGCACCCCGGATATGCCGGCAGAAGCAGTGACCTACTATCAGGACCTGTTTGCCGAAATGCTCGAAACTGATGGCTGGCAGGAAGCTCGCGACCAGTTGGGCTGGATCGATGCCTACCAGAACAGTGAAGAGTTCGGTGTCTTCCTTGATGAGCAGCAAGCGCAGTTCAGCGGCGTGTTAAGCGAACTGGGTCTACTGCGTCAATAAATAACCTATAGTGCTATAGCGTGTTATCCCGGTGGCCTTTTTGTGCCGCCGGGAATGCCTGTTCGTGACGATTAGGTACGTGCTCCTCGGAGAAACTCCAATGACGAAATTAAATACCAATCAGTGGTTAGCGCTGGTGTTGGCATTAGTGGCGGCTGCGTATATCGCCATGGCATGGCAAATCCCTACCTTTCCCTTGCCGCGGCCGGTCGACTCTGACCTGTTCCCTAAAGTGCTCGGCTTTTCGCTGCTGATTCTCTCTGTGTTTCTGTTTTTCGAGAAACCCTCACCGCTTGCCGGTGCCGATGAGATTGATCACGACGCGCAACAAGGCCCGCTGCTGATGACGCCATGGGGACGCGTGATTGTTACGTCACTGGCCATTGCCGCGTATGCGCTACTGCTGGTGCCATTGGGGTTTGTACTGGCCTCAACGCTTTTGTGCACGGGGTTAACGGCTTACTACGGCTATCGTCGTCATGGGGTCAACCTGGCGACATCGCTAGGGGTTGTGTTGGCGCTGTACCTGACGATGACACGGGTGATGGACGTTTACTTGCCGACCGGTGTTATCCCCTTCTAATGCCGATGTGGTAATGCCTCCTGCGTTGTTTCCGAGCTGGTTTTTAAGAGAGTAGATCCCATGGATGCCTTAAATAATTTAATGTATGGCTTCGGCATCGCGCTTGAGCCTATCAATATCGCTTACGTATTTGCCGGTGTGTTTGCCGGTACGATTATCGGCATGCTGCCCGGCCTTGGGCCGATCAGCGCGCTGGCTTTAATGATTCCCATCACCTTTGCCATGGAGCCGTCATCCGGCTTGATCCTAATGGCAGGGGTGTATTATGGCGCTATTTTTGGTGGCTCCACCTCCTCTATCCTGCTCAATGCCCCAGGCGTTGCAGGTACGGTCGCCACATCTTTTGATGGCTACCCAATGGCCAAAAAAGGCATGGCGGGTAAAGCGCTGGCCATCGCCGCCTACTCCTCGTTTGTGGGCGGAACTGTCTCGGTTATCTTCTTGATGCTGGTCGCGCCCTTGCTCTCCAAGGTAGCGGTAAGCTTTGGCCCTGCTGAGTACTTTGCATTAATGGTGCTGGGCTTAACCGCCGTGGTCTCATTGTCGGATAAGTCGCTGGTCAAAGGCCTCATTGCCGCTGTGGTCGGGGTGATCATCTCGATTGTGGGCATCGACCTGCAAACCGGTACCGAGCGCTTTACCTTTGGCTCTATTCAGCTGCTGGATGGCATCGACTTCCTGGTCGTGGCATTGGGTATCTTTGCGTTAGCCGAAGTGTTCTACATGCTGCTGCGCGGCGGTGGCGGTAAAGAAGCCCCGCGTAATGCCATTGGTTCGTTAAAACTCACTAGAAGTGAAGTGAAAGAGATCGCAGGCCCTGTCAGCCGTAGCTCTGTGCTTGGGTTCTTTACTGGTGTACTGCCGGGCGCGGGGGCGACGATTGGCTCATTTTTGGGCTACAGCATGGAAAAGCGTCTTGCCAAAGACGGTGACACTTTCGGTAAGGGTAATATCAAAGGCGTTGCGGCGCCGGAAGCGGCCAACAATGCGGCGTGTACCGGCTCGTTTGTACCGCTTTTAACCTTGGGTGTACCGGGCTCGGGCACCACGGCGGTACTGCTGGGCGCGCTACTGGTGATGGGTGTTACACCAGGCCCGATGATGCTTGAGCAACGCCCGGATGTGTTCTGGGGTGTGGTAGCCAGTATGTATATCGGCAACATCTTCCTGCTGGTCTTGAACCTGCCGCTGATCCCGCTGATTGCCAAAATCCTCGATCTTCCCAAGCCGCTGCTGCTCTCACTGATTCTGATCTTCTGCATGATCGGCGTGTATGGCATGAGCTTTAGCGTGTTTGATCTGTTGCTGCTGTTGGGCTTTGGCCTGTTGGGCTTGGGCATGCGTCTGTTTGGCTTCCCGGCGGCGCCGCTGATCCTGGCGTTGATTCTGGGCAATATCATGGAAGAGTCCATGCGCCGTGCGCTACAGATCTCGGGGGGTGACTGGATGACGTTTATTGATAAACCAATTTCACTCTCGCTGCTGGTAATTGCATTACTGTCACTTGGCTTACCGCTGCTGAAAAAACGCCGTAAACGCGTGGCGGCTGCTGCCGAATAAGCTCGGTTTTATCGCTCTTGTCTGAAGTGCTCTGGGTTTCCCCGGGGCGCTTTTTTTTGTATGAGATAAACCGTTTGTAACGCACGCAAGTGATATGCCCATGGCGCTATTGCCCGGACAAGTATGCAGAAACGCTGGATGAGCAACCTCGGCGTAGTGGCTGAAAAAGCCGTCTTTGGAAAAGTAGTCATTAAAAAAAACAGCGCAATAAAAAGCTGCCATGACCAGGCGGTACAGGGTCATGGCAGCTAAACTGTCGGGCGGCATCTTTGCCAAAAACGGGCCATCCTTGGCCACCACACCCATACAGTGAACCTAACCCTCGGTAATCACCTTAACCTGAGTTATGGAAATGGTTTTATATTCTAAAATAGTGGCTGATGGGCTCTAAGTGGCCGATTTTTAACGAAAATAGTGCTTTTTGTTGATTTTTATTTAAAAGGTTTTAGCCTCTCATGTAAGCCGCCATGGAGAGGCTAAAGAGCAACATCACTGAGCGTTCACTGTTATGTTTTAACGCTGGCCCTGTTGTTCTGATAGCCGGGTAGCCAGCAGGGTGGCGGCACGGCGTGCCAAGGGGGAAAACTCAACGTTCTCAAGCGCCAGGTTGGCAACGAGACGCTGCTTCATTGATCGCGCCCAGAAGGTTTCCAGGTGGCGGCAGATGGCCGTTGCCGCCGCTTCTTCATCACGGCCGTTGCCCAGGTTGGTAGCGATTTGGTTTGTCATACGGACTAAATTGGCATCGTTGTTGTTTGACATAGGGTCTCTCCTCAACGCGGTAAAGGGCTCAGTCCTTTGCAGAGACAGGGCGGTGATAGATTAAATGACGGCCTGGGCGTGCAAAACCTGCTAACAGAAGGCCTGCTGCCTGCGCCTGTTGAACGGCCAGGGCGGTGGCTGCCGACACGGCAACCAGCGCGCCGATGCCAACGCTTGCACACTTGTGTACCATTTCATAGCTGGCTCGGCTGGAGACCATCACAAAGCCTTGCTGGAGCGGCACGTTATCATGCGCCAGCGAGCCAATCAGTTTGTCCAGCGCATTATGACGACCCACGTCTTCGCGCAGCCTTTGAATGCGCCCCTGCAGATCACACCAGGCGGCGCCATGCACCGCCCCGGTGGCTTCCTTTAGTGGCTGATGGTCGTCCAGCTCGCGAAGCGCGAGTTGAATGGCCGTATCGTCAAGGTGTGGCGCACTCACCTCAGGGATGGGCCGAATAGCCTGCTCCAAAGCTTCTGTGCCACACAGCCCGCAGCCGGTGCGTCCGGTTGTGCTACGGCGGCGCTGCTTAAGTTCGGCCAGCCGCTGGCTGGCAATGCTTAGATGAACGGCCAGGCCTTGAGCCTCTTCATGAAGCTCAAGGTCGTAGCACTCGTGAGGATGGGCCAGGATGCCTTCAGAAAGACTGAATCCCAGGGCCAAATCTTCAAGATACGAAGGGCTTGCCATCATCACTGCATGAGAAATGCCGTTGTAAACCATCGCTACCGGCACCTCTAGCGCCAGCGAGTCCTCCTGCACAGTAGCGCGCCAATTGGCCGCGCTACTGTGAACCTCAACCGGCTGGCGTGTCAGGGCGGCAGCCGGTTGGGCGCGTGCGTCGCGTTCACGCACTTCACTCATGACGCCTCCTGCTGCGCCTTTGCCAAGTGGCCACGCTGGGCCTCATCAAAGGAGGAGAAACGCTGCTGCCACGCAGAGGGTTGGCTGACTTTTTCTACTTGCACGGCGGTAACCTTGTATTCAGGGCAGTTGGTGGCCCAATCCGAATTATCGGTAGTAATCACATTGGCGCCACTACCGGGATGGTGGAATGTAGTGTAGACCACCCCCGGCTGCATTCGCTCGCTTAGCTGTGCACGGAGCACCGTATGGCCTGATCGACTGGTAATGCCGAGCCAGTCGCCGTCGCGCACGCCACGCAGCTCGGCGTCGCTTGGGTGCAGCTCTAGTATGTCCTCATCGTGCCAGTGTTGGTTGTCGGTGCGACGAGTTTGGGCACCCACGTTGTATTGGCTAAGAATCCGTCCGGTGGTGAGCAGCAGTGGGAAGCGGCGGGTAGCGCGCTCCTCAGTGGGCACGTATTCGGTAATCGCAAAGCGCCCGAGGCCAATGGGGAAGTTGATTTCGTGCATGGTCGGCATCCCCTCAGGATACTCGGCATTACACGGCCACTGTAGGCTGCCATAGGCTTCCAGCTTTTCGTAGCTCACCCCGGAAAAGCTCGGTGTTAGTTGAGCGATCTCGTCCATGATTTCAGACGGGTGCGTGTAGCGCATCGGGTAGCCCAGCGCGTTGGCCAGGTCCTGGGTGATTTCCCAATCCTGCTTACCGGCCAGCGGCGGCATGACCTTGCGTACTCGGTTAATGCGCCGTTCGGCGTTGGTGAAGGTGCCGTTCTTCTCCAAAAAGCTGGAACCCGGTAGAAGTACATGGGCGAATTTGGCCGTCTCGTTCAAGAAGATATCCTGAACAATCAGGCAGTCCAACGAACGCAACGCAGCCTCAACGTGCTGCGTGTTGGGGTCAGACTGGGCGATATCTTCGCCCTGCACGTAAAGCGCCTTGAAAGTTCCTTCGATAGCGGCATCGAACATGTTGGGAATGCGCAGCCCGGGTTCATCGTCGAGCTTGACGCCCCATACGCTTTCAAAGTGGCCACGGGCAATCGGGTCGGCCACGTGCTGGTAGCCCGGCAGTTCGTGCGGGAAAGAACCCATGTCGCAGGAGCCTTGCACGTTATTCTGGCCGCGCAGTGGGTTCACGCCCACGCCTTCGCGGCCAATATTGCCGGTGGCCAAGGCCAGGTTGGCAATCCCCATCACCATGGTAGAGCCTTGGCTGTGCTCGGTGACGCCCAAGCCGTAGTAAATGGCGCCGTTGCCAGCGGTGGCGTAAGTACGCGCTGCCTGGCGTACAGCCTCGGCGGGCACGCTGGTAATCGCTTCGCTGGCTTCCGGAGAGTGGCGCGGGTCGGCGATAAACGTGCGCCAGCTTTGGTACGCTTCGGTGTCGCAGCGGCTAGCCACGAACGCCTTGTCTTCAAGGCCTTCAGTGACCACCACATGCCCAAGCGCGTTGATCAGCGCGACGTTGGTACCAGGGCGCAGCGGCAAATGCTGGGCGTCGCTCAGGTGAGGCGTTTTGAGCAGATCGATAGAGCGTGGGTCAGCGACGATTAGCTTCGCGCCCTGTCGCAGACGCTTGCGCATCAACGAGCCAAATACCGGGTGGGCATCGGTGGGGTTGGCGCCAATCACGATAATCGCGTCGGCTTTCATGACTGAGTCAAAGGTCTGCGTACCGGCGGATTCGCCGAGCGTGGTTTTCAAGCCGTAGCCGGTGGGCGAGTGGCAGACGCGTGCGCAGGTATCAGTATTGTTATTGCCAAACGCTGCGCGAATCAGCTTCTGCACCAGGTAGGTCTCTTCGTTGGTGCAGCGCGATGAGGTGATACCACCAATGCTCTCGCGGCCATGCTCGGCCTGAATCGCTTTTAGGCGATTAGCGGCAAAGCCAATGGCTTCTTCCCAGCTAGCCTCGCGCCAGGGCTGGTCGATGCTGTCGCGGATCATCGGCGTGGTCAGGCGGTCCGGGTGAGAGGAGTAGCCGAACGCAAAGCGCCCCTTTACACACGAGTGGCCGTGGTTAGCGTCGCCGCCCTTGTAGGGCACCATGCGCACCAGCTTGTCACCTTTCATCTGCGCTTCAAACGAGCAGCCCACGCCACAATAGGCGCAGGTCGTGACTACGCTGCGGTCCGGCACGCCGTGATCAATGACGCTGTTTTCCATCAGCGTGGCGGTCGGGCAGGCCTGTACACAGGCGCCACACGAAACGCAGTCTGAATCCATAAACGCTTCGTCTTGCCCCGCGGCCACTTTGGAATCAAACCCGCGGCCGTCGATGGTCAAGGCGAAGGTGCCCTGCACTTCCTCGCAGGCGCGCACGCAGCGGGAGCAGACGATGCACTTGCTGGGGTCGAAGCTGAAGTAGGGGTTGGAGGTATCTTTGGTGGCCTGAAGATGGTTCTCACCGTCAAACCCATAGCGTACTTCGCGAAGACCGACGCTGCCCGCCATGTCTTGTAGCTCGCAGTCGCCATTGGCCGGGCAGGTCAAACAGTCCAGCGGGTGATCAGAGATGTACAGCTCCATCACGTTGCGGCGCAGTTTGGCGAGTCGCTCGTTCTGGGTGGTCACCTGCATGCCTTCCACCACGGGGGTGGTGCAGGAGGCTGGCAACCCACGGCGGCCCTCTACCTGTACGGCGCATAACCGGCAAGATCCGAACGGCTCCAGGCTGTCGGTGGCACACAATTTGGGAATATTGATGTCGGCCAGCGCTGCTGCGCGCAGTACCGAAGTGCCTTCCGGTACCGTGATGGTAATACCATCAATTTCCAGGTTCACCAGCGCCGTACCGGTTGGGAAAGGCGTGCCCAGGTCTTTATCGTGGGCAGCGCTTCTGGTGTACTGTTTGGGATCAAAGTGTCCGATCATGATCTGTCTCCGTTCGCGGCCCGCTGGAAATCGTCAGGGAAGTGGTTCAGGGCGCTTTGCACCGGGAAGGGGGTCATGCCCCCCATGGCACAGAGCGAACCATCCTCCATCGTTTCGCAGAGGTCATGGAGCAGGGCGAGGTTGGCCTCGCGGTTTTGGTCGGCGCGGATACGATCAATCACTTCCACGCCACGGGTCGAGCCGATACGGCATGGCGTACACTTGCCGCAGGACTCCACCTTGCAGAATTCCATCGAGAAGCGCGCCTGTTCGGCCATATCCACGCTCTCATCAAACATCACCACACCGCCGTGGCCCAGCACCGCGCTCTCGGCGGCAAAGGCTTCGTAGTCCAGCGGTAAGTCCCATTGGGATTCCGGCAGGTAGGCGCCCAGCGGGCCTCCCACCTGCACGGCACGCAGCGGTTTGTCGCTTAACGTGCCGCCACCGAACTCCTCCATCAGGGTGCGCAGCGTGGTGCCGAAGGCTAGCTCTACTAGCCCGCCACGTTTGACGTTGCCCGCCAGTTGAAGCGCCAGAGTGCCCCGCGAGCGGCCCATGCCGTGGGTGGCGTAGGCCTCGGCGCCTTCGGCAAGAATAAACGGCACTGCTGCCAACGAAAGCACGTTGTTAACCACGGTAGGAAGGCCGAATAGTCCTTCAATAGCGGGCAGCGGTGGTTTGAAGCGTACCAGGCCGCGTTTGCCTTCCAGGCTTTCGAGCAGCGAGGTTTCTTCACCGCAAATGTATGCCCCAGCGCCCAAGCGCACTTCCAAATGAAAAACGCGGCCACTGCCACACAGGTTCTCACCCAGATAACCGGCCTGTTCGGCATGGGCGATGGCCTCGTCAAGAATCTCCTTGGCCAGCGGGTATTCTGAGCGCAGGTAGATATAGCCTTGGGTTGCGCCTACCGCAAGCCCGGCAATCGTCATGCCCTCAATCAGCAGGTAGGGGTCGCACTCCATCACCAACCGGTCGGCGAAGGTGCCGGAGTCGCCTTCATCAGCGTTGCAGACGATATACTTTTGATCGGCCGGTGTGTCCAGCACCGTCTGCCACTTGATGCCAGTAGGAAACGCCGCCCCACCGCGCCCGCGCAGCCCAGAGGCTTTTACTTCCTCAACAATGTCCTGTGGCGCGCTTTGCAGCGCTGCCTCCAGGCCGCGAAACCCACTATGCGCCCGGTAATCTTCAATCGAGAGTGGGTCGGTAATACCAATGCGGGCGAACGTCAGGCGCTGCTGGCGAGCGAGGTAATCGATCTCTTCGGTTGGCCCCAGGGCCAATGAATGGGTGACGCTGCCCTGCAGCATGCCGCTGTCCAGCAGCGCGGGGATATCGGCAAGTGCCACCGGGCCATAGGCAAAGCGGCCGGTGGGTGTTTCCACCTCAACCAGCGGCTCAAGCCAGGCAAGCCCGCGTGAGCCGTTGCGCACCAGCGTAATGGGTTCACCATGGGCAGCGGCTTCTCGGGCCAGCCGGTTGGCGATGGCATCGGCGCCCAGCGCCAGCGCGGTGGTATCTCGGG
Source organism: Halomonas sp. 111 (assembly GCF_052379685.1). Lineage (NCBI taxonomy): Bacteria > Pseudomonadati > Pseudomonadota > Gammaproteobacteria > Oceanospirillales > Halomonadaceae > Halomonas > Halomonas sp. 111. The sequence continues at coordinate 139,172 of NZ_JBQSYV010000007.1, read as the reverse complement.
GGACGAAAACACGAATGCTCATGCGATCACCTCCAGCGGCCTGGTTTGCAGCTCATCCAATAATGCATCGAAAGCTTCAGGCGTTACCCGACCGCACACGCCATTATCCACGCGAACGGAGGGGCCACAGGCGCAGTTGCCCAGACAGTAAACGGCCTCAAGGGTGATTTCTTGGTCGCTGGTGGTCTGGTGGTAATCAATGCCCAGGCGCGCTTTGGCATGAGCCTCAAGCTGGCGCGCGCCGACGGCCTGGCATGCCTCGGCGCGACAGATCTGCACCACGTGGCGACCCGGCGGTGCGGTCCGAAAGTGGTGATAAAAGCTAATGACCCCGTGTACTTCAGCGCTGGTCAGCTGTAATGACTCGGCGATGAGAGGCACGGCATCCGGAGGAATAAAGCCGAAGCGGTCCTGGAGGGCATGAAGAATCGGCAGCAACGCGCCTGGTTTGTGGCGTAGCGCATTGATCTCGGCCTGAATCGACTGCGACGACCATTCTCGAGACTCATTCATCATGTCTCTCCTGGTGCTGATTTATTATTTAGTAAACATGCACAGCTCTGCCTATTTTAAGCGATGTATTAAAAAGAGCGTGCACCACGGTCAGTGCAACGCTAGCATCAACGCTATAAGTACAAAATATGAAAGATTATACCTATGAAAAAAGCCATGCAAAAAATTAGCGTTATCCCCTCTTGGTGCTTTCGTGATGAGGCGGGGAATCAACTTGATATACACCTACTTCGCTTGCTTGAAGCGGTCTATCGACGGGGAAAGCTCACGCTCGCCGCAAGCGATGTCGGCATCTCATATCGCCATGCTTGGAACCTTTTGCGCCAGGGGGGTGAGTTCTTTGGGGTACCGCTGGTAGAGATGCAGCGTGGGCGCGGCGCACGGCTTTCACTGCTAGGTGAAAAGTTGCTGTGGGCCGAGCAGCGTGCGATTGCCCGCCTGGGGCCGCAGCTGGAAAGCCTGGGGTCTGAACTGAACCTGGCGATTCAACAACAGCAGCAAGGGGCGCTATCGGTGTTGCGGCTGCACGCCAGCCATGGTTTTGCTGTCGAGCTACTTCCCAAATACCTGCACGAAACACCCTTGGACTTACAGTACTGCAGCCCGCAAGAGTCGTTGACGGCTCTTCACCGGGGCAGTTGCGATGTGGCGGGTTTTCATCTGCCGCGTGGCAAGGTCGGCGAGCGCGTACGCGATACTTACCAGGCGCTTTTAAAGCCACGCCAGCACCGAGTGATTGGCTTTATCGCCAGGACTCAGGGGCTGATGGTGGCGCCGGGTAATCCGCTTGGTATCACGGGGGTCGCATCGCTGGCGGATAAGTCCGTGCGGTTCGTCAACCGCCAGGCCTCGTCAGGCACGCGCTCGCTGCTGGACTGCCTGTTAAAAGAGGCGGCGGTTTCCAGCAAAAAGATTCGTGGGTTTGAAATAGAGGAGTTTACCCACTCTGCGGTAGCTGCTTACGTCGCCGCTGGCATGGCTGATTGCGGCTTTGGTGTCGAGGCTGCCGCTCAAAAGTTTGGGCTTGATTTTTTACCGCTGGCTATCGAAGACTATCTTTTGGCCTGCCATCATCGTTCGTTAGAAGAACCACGGCTATGTGCCTTTCTGAAGGCATTGCAGGGTGAGCCCTTTCAGGAAGCGGTCAAGCGCCTGCCGGGTTATAGCCCAAGTCAGTGTGGTGAGGTGATGCGGCCCGAGGATGTACTCACGGCAAAAAAATGAGTGCTCTGTTAAACACCAGGAGACAGAAAAGCAGAACATCGCTTATCCAGCGATCAATAACCCAAACCTATAGCCCCTGCATAATAAGCTCAACAGCCCGCCCTCAACGCAAGAGCGGACCGTTTTGCTCATCCTAGAGTGTTGGATGGAGGAATGTTTAGTAGCTGGTAATCCATAAAATGATGCCAAACCAGATGGGATCAAACCCCAGGCTTGTGATCATGGGAAACGTAATAGGCAGCATCATTGCAGTAGTGATATGCCATCAAAGAAGCAACCGAGTGCTATATAAATGATAACAACCATCAGCTGCTAATCACGGCAAACATGATAGAAGCATGTTTAAAGCGCCCTTATTGACGCTTCATGCACAGTTTTATATTCATGAACGGCGATGGGCGACCATAGAATGGCTAATAATTCCTTGCACACTTATCCTGGCCAGCAGTGATGCGATGCCAATTGATTACCTTTCAGGTTATGTTGGTATCTTGAAAATGCCCCCTTTTGCACCGTCGTCGTGGTCAGGTTGAGGGAATATATGAAAGATAAGTTTTGTAGCTTGTTGAAAAATAAAAATATGGCCTATTTACCACCAGAACAAACGCTGGCAGTGCCCGCAAAAGTGAAAACAGTCGTTTTTTTGTTGATGGAAAATTTTTCCATGATGGCATTTACAGGTGCTGTCGATGCGTTGGTAACAACGAATTTGATGAACTCAACGACCACTTACAACATAAGGGTTGTCGGTCATGGCAGCGCCGCTGTGCTATCAGACTTGGGGATTGAAATTAACGCGGATGCATCTCTTGCGGATTTTGATCTTTCCAACGAAAAAGTAGATGTATTGATAGTGTGTGGTGGCTTGAGAGTTAAAGCGCAATCCTCAGCGCTTGTGCGTAATAAGCTAAGAAAGGCAGATAGCCACGGCGTTGTATTGGGTGGTTTATGGAATGGCGCCTACTTTCTTGCAGACGCAGGTCTGTTGAGTGGCTATCAGTGCGCGTACCATCCTGACGGACGCGCCATGATGGCTGAGGAGTTTCAAGACGTTACTATCTCTGCCCGAAGCTACGTTGTGGATAGAAAGAGATTAAGCTGCGCGGGCGCGAGCAGCTCCCTAAGTCTCATGCTAGAAGTTGTTAGAGCCGATTGCGGTGACCAGGTAGCCAGTGCGGTTGAGGAAATGCTCAGCTGTGACAAGGAAATAGAGCTGCCAGACATTTCAACGATTAACGTGGATCAAAACCATACGTTACCAGAAACGCTTAAAACAGCCCTTCAGTTGATGAAAAACAATATTGAAGAGCCGTTATCTATCGTTGAAATAGCCAATTGGGTGGGTATTTCACGGCGCCAGCTAGAGCGATTGTTCTGTCGCTATATTGTCGCTAGCCCTTCGCGGTATTACATGGAGTTGCGTTTAACACGGGCGCGGCAGCTATTGCAGCAAACAAATAAACCGATAGCAGAGGTGACCGTGGCGACAGGGTTTGTGAGTATTTCGCACTTTAGAAACTGCTTTTATCAACTGTTTGGCGTGTCCCCTGGCCAGTTTAGAAAGTCGTTTCAAAAGGGCGGCCATTTCCTGTGATCTTGTGCCTGAATGGCGGCGTACTGATAAATACGGGGTTCAAAGGGAGCCGGGCAGGCTCCCTTGAAGAGCATATCTGGACGATATTAATTTCCCGACCACCCCATCAATATGGGGACATAGACCACTAGCAGCAGCACGCCGATTAGCCCCAGCAGATAAGGCACGATGGCGCGTGTAATACGCTCAAGCGGTAGCTGTGTCACTGAAGATGCAACGTACAGGTTGATCGCCACTGGCGGCGTGATCATGCCTATCGAGAGCCCTACCACGATAATCAGACCGAAGTGGATCGGATCGATACCCAGCTGCAGCACCAGCGGTAGCAGCACCGGCGTTAAGATAATCAGCGCGCTTGCCGTTTCGATAAACACACCGGTCAGCAGGATGACGGCGACCACCAGCAGCATGATAATCAGCGGGTTGGTGGAGAGCGACAACACCGATTGCGCGATAGCACCAGGCACCTGCCAGCTAGACAGCGTCCAGCTCAGCACCGCCGACATGGCAATCACTAGCATGATCACTGCAGTGGTGATGGCTGAGCGGATCAGCAGCCGATACACCTGGGGCAGGGTTAAATCACGATAGATGAATAGTGACACCAGCAGCGCATAGTTGACGGCTACCACCGCCGCCTCGGAAGGCGTGAAAATGCCTGAAAAGATGCCGCCTAGAATAATCACCGGCGTCATCAGCCCCCAGCTAGCAGCTTTCAACGTACGCCAGATGGTGGCCAGAGATAGCGGCGTGCCCTTGGGGTACTGGCGTTTATAGGCTTGGGTGATAGCAATGGCCATTAGCCCCAAGCCCATGGCCAAACCGGGCAAAAAGCCGCTTAAAAACAGCTTGGATACCGATTGCTGGGCAATCACCGCATAGATAATCATGGGCACTGAGGGCGGAATGACCACGCCGATCGTGCCACTGGCGGCAATCAGGCTGGCCGCCGAGGCGGGGTCATAGCCCTTTCGCTTAAGCTCCGGCACCAGGCTTGAACCGACCGCCGCCGTAGTGGCCGCGCCGGAACCCGAAATAGCGGCAAAGAACATGCCCGCCATAACCGATACGACCGAAAGCCCGCCGCGCATAAAGCCCACCAGCGAATCGGCAAAACTCACCAACCGCTCGCTCACCTTGCCTTGGGCCATTAAGTCTCCGGCCAGGATGAACATGGGAATCGCCACCAGCGCGAAGGAATTGATGCCCTGAAACATCTGCTGGGTCACCACCATCAGCGGCACGCCCGACTGATACAGGGCAAACAGAGTGCTTGCGCCAATCGCAAAGGCAATCGGCACGCCTATCAGCATAAACAGGAAGAACAGGCCAAATAGCAGCATGGTCATGGTGTCTGTTCTCCAGTGGGTTGCGAGGATTTGCCTTCAAGCACCAGTTCAAGCAGATCGACCAACGCATACCAGGCCATGATGGCTGCACTGATCGGCATTACGGCATACACGTACGACATCGGCACGCGCAGCGAGGCGGATTTCTGAAAGCTCTGTACCTGCATATAGCGATAGCCGATCACTACCAGCGTGATCATAAAAGCGATAACCACCATCACCGCCAGTATTCGTGCTATTTGGCGTAAACGAGCAGGGAGCGCATCAACGGCAAAGGTAACGGCGATATGATGGCCACGCTGAAAGGCCAGCGTGCCGGCTAGAAAAGTAATCCAGATGAGCAGAAAACGTGCGACCTCTTCGGTCCAGCCAAAGGCGGTGAAAAATACTCGAGAGACAATTTGCAGCGTAATCACGCCGATCAAGGCCGCCATGCCCGCAAAGACCACTGGCTGGAGAACCGTATCCAGACCGCGCTCTATGCCTCTTAATAGTGCCAATAAAGGTTGAGAGAAAGTGGCCACGTTACAGCAGTGCCTCCTGGATGCGAGGAAGGCGGTTACTGAACTGTTCGCCAAGTAGCTCTTGGTATGCCGCCGCACTTGGGGCGCTGTCGTCGCTATTCATTATGCAGGCAATCGCCCGTGTGGCGCGTTTAAGTAAATGGCGGGGCATGTGGGAAGAGGGGACGTTATCCACGTTATCTCCTTGGAATGATCTGTTTTTTTATAGTGTAGAGGGGGGGAGGCCTTAATCAGCGCGTCATCTATACCATATTGGTTTTAGCGAACAAATAATTGATTGTAATCCCGCCATTCGTCGTAGAGCCTGCCGGAAAACCACGCTGGCAATAAAAAACGTTTTAGATCGTAGCCTTGAGCAAATACACCGTTGGCGATAGCCTCTCTGCCTACGTATAAATACATAGCCAGGCTTCACGCCGCACCGACCGGCCCTGACAGGAACAGAGAATGGACACGCTGATTAATAGTCTTACCGACATCGTAGGAAAAACAGGCGTACTGCTGGGTGATGACGTTGCCCAGCGCAGTGTCGACTGGTTCACCAAAGCGTCTTGTCAGGCAAAAGCAATTATTCGACCGCAATCCACTGAACAGCTCAGCCAGGTCATGACGCTTTGTTATGAGGCCAATCAGCCGGTGGTCACCCACGGTGGATTAACCGGCGTCGTGCATGGCGCCGTTGCCAGCCCTGACGAACTCGTGGTGTCGCTGGAGCTAATGAACCAGATCGAGCATATCGATGCCGTGGGTTCCACGATGCAGGTACAGGCGGGCGTGACGCTTCAGCACGTTCAGGAAGCCGCTCAAGAGATCGACAGGCAGTTTGCGCTGGACTTGGGCGCACGCGGTTCCTGCACTGTTGGCGGTAACATCGCCACTAACGCGGGCGGCATTCGGGTGATTCGCTACGGCATGATGCGCCAACAGGTGTTAGGGCTGGAAGTGGTTCTCAGCGATGGTACCGTGGTCAGTTCCATGAACACTATGCTGAAAAACAACGCCGGTTACGATTTAAAGCAGATGTTTATGGGTAGCGAAGGCACCCTGGGGATTGTTACCCGGGCCGTGCTGCGCCTGCATCCGAATATGCCCAGCGAGCAGACCGCGTTCGTCGCGGTGCCCTCGTTCGACGCGCTGACATCGCTGTTAAACATGGCCTCCAAAGAGCTTGCCAACAGCCTGAGTGCCTTCGAAGCGCTATGGAACAATCACTACGCGTTGATGACTTCCGCGACGACCAAACACACCGCATTGCTGGCCAACAACTCGCCGTTCTACGCCATTATTGAAACGCTTGGCTCGGACGATGAGAAAGATGCCGAAGCGTTTGCGAGCGTACTGGAAAAAGCCCTTGAAGCAGAGCTGATCACGGATGCCGTGCTGGCCAGCTCCAGCAGCCAGCGCGAAGGGATCTGGGCCGTGCGTGAGGATATCGAAACCCTGGTGCACGCGCTTGACCCGATGTTCTCCTACGACATTAGCCTGCCGATCACCCACATGGATGAGTACGTAACGGCACTAGAAGGCAAGTTGAAGGCGCAATGGCCGGAAACCTGCGAGCTGGTCGTGTTTGGCCACTTGGGCGATGGCAACCTGCACATCATCGTTACGGTACGTGATGCCAGCCAGGATACCCGGCGTCAGGTCGAAAAGTTGGTGTACGGTTCGCTGGTGAAGTACAACGGCTCGATCTCCGCTGAACACGGGGTGGGCCTGGAAAAGCGCGACTACCTGACACTTTCACGCTCACCGGAAGAGATCGCCCTGATGAAGCGCCTGAAACAGGCAATGGACCCTAAAGGGCTGCTTAACCCCGGAAAAATTCTGGCCTGAGCATCTGGTGAGTCATCGCATACAGCCAACAGGCCACCGTGAGGTGGCCTTTTGGGTTAATCAATAAATCAACTGCTGAGGCGTGGCTTACTCCGCCAGTGCTTCTTGAATGCGTGGCAGGTAGTCGCCAAACTGCTGGCCGTACTTCTCGTACACCGGCACCACCGCGGCTTGGAAGGCCTCCATATCAGGCGAGTCATTAATCTCCATACCGGCTTCCTGCAGAGCGGCTAGCTGTTCGGCTTCCATATCGGCATTAACCTGGCGTTCGTACTCAGCGGCTTCCTGGGCCGCCTCTTCCAAAACGGCCTGTGCTTCTTCCGGCAGTTGGTTCCAGGTCGACATGCCCATCACAAAAATAGCCGGGGCATAGGTATGGCGCGAGAGCGTCATATAGTTCTGCGTTTCGCCCAGCTTAAAGGAGTAGACCACGTTTACCGGATTTTCCTGACCGTCGATGGTGCCCTGCTGCATCGCCGTGAGTGCTTCGGTCCAGGCCATCGGGATGGCGTTGGCGCCCAGCTCGCGGAAGGTATCGGTGTATACCGGGTTCTCCATCACACGAATGCGCAGACCGTCCATATCGGCTGGCGTGTTCACTGCGCGCTCGCTATTGGTCAGGTTGCGAAAGCCGCGTTCGGCGTAGGCCAAGCCTTTCAGGTTAACGTCGGAAAGCTTATCTAAAAGCTCCTGGCCGATTTCGCCATCCAAAACCCCATAAGCCGCCTCAGGGGACGGGAACAGGAAGGGCAGCTCAAACACTGCCATCTCTTCTACAAAGTTGGCTACCGGACCATTGGTAATCAACCCCATATCCACGGTGCCAATCTGCATGCCTTCCAACAACGTACGCTCATCGCCTAATGAAGCATTGGGGTAGATATCAATGATCACCTTGCCGTCGGTGCGTTCTTCCACCAACTCCTCAAACTTGGTGGCGGCGATATGAAAGCCATCCTGCTCGTTGACCACGTGCGCCAAGCGCAGAGTCACGGGGTCCATATCGTCAAAATTAGCCGCGAAGGCTGAGCTGCAAAGCGCCAAGGAAACAGAGAGTGCCAGCGCATGTTGTGCGAATGTTTTCATTTTTATAGGTTCCGGATGTGTAATAAAGGAAAGTGCCTGCAAAGCATGCATCACACGAAGCAAAACGGTCAATTAAGCGAACAGTAAAGCCGCCGCGCGGCTAGACACAGCACGCCCGCACAGGTACGATACGCACCCAATGCGCCCGTAGCTCAGTTGGATAGAGTATCGGCCTCCGAAGCCGAGGGTCGCAGGTTCAAATCCTGCCGGGCGCGCCAGACATATCAAGGGCTTACGTTTATTCGTAAGCCCTTTTGTTTTGTCTATGACCATTTGTAAACGCGCGTCGGTTTTGGCATAGTTGTAGCGAATCGCGAAACTTGAGACGCCGATTCACTTGGTTTTAGAACAGATTTAACCACTACTTAAACGATCTTTAATCTCCGCTGTTACTGCACTACTAAACCTCCCAGCTAAGCCCTTCAATGCTATCAATCTCGCCCGCAACTACTTGCGCCTGGTACTGGCCTTCCAGAGCGATCAGGGCACCACGGCGATGAGCGATGGATTGCAGTGCTTGCTCGACGTCTGCCAGGGAATTATTGGGGTAGCCACGAGGCGTCTCCTTTAAGGGTTTGGAGCTCGTGGCTCTCTGCTGGTTTAAGTGCCTACAACGCGGGCACTTTATTTCAATGAACTGATAGTCGCTGACGTTGGCCAGCTTGCGGTTGCACCGCGTACAACGGATTTCAATTAACACCATGTCAAGCCTTCTAACGTTCTAACGTTTGGCTTAGACTGCCGGTGCCTCGCGAGGCAGGGGAGTCTTGGCCGACTTGCAGGTGCGTGCTGCTGGTTGGTGGCCACCTTCGGTGTGTCCGCACCTCGGGTGGTCACTCCTCTTCTACCTATCTACAACGTCGCCGCTTGAATAAAGAGGCTGTCGACGTCTTGTTGTGATAGCCCTAGCGCGTTGCCGATGGCAAGCAGCTGCGGGTTGTTACGCTCCCAGATGCTGGCTTTGTCTAGCCAGTTGCGGGCCAGTTTGCGCTCTACTAGGTCTGTGATGCCGTTGATTGCGTCGTCGACCTGCTCGTCTAGCCCGCTGCGTATGAGCTGCTCCATGCCTTGTCGGCTGGTGACGGATTCGGGTACTGGCGGAGTACGCACTGTATCTGGTGCAAATAGGCCGGTTGAGGTGTCGTAATGTAATAACGTTTTGGCTTCTTGCTCACTGCCAAAGCGATAATGATAGGTAGAGCTACCGTTAAACACTCGCTTAGGTAAATTCGGGTAAATACGGTATTCATCCATTGCGTACAAAACATGCGGGCTATTGACATGATAACCCGCCACTGGCACCGCTGGCGTTACAATGCTACCTGCGTCGTCTATTACAGCGTCTTTTAAGTAAATCGTACCGATAACATCGAGCATTTCATTCTCCCTCAAAGAGTTAAGGCGGCAGCATCGCTGACAGGCAGCATGATGGGATACAGGGAGACACGGCGAAATAGCATCTGACTTACGGGTGGTCCAGCTCTCTTAGCTAATTCTAACTGTGTCAAGGCGACTGGACGCGCCCCTTGCAGTGAGGTGTCATACCACTCTATCTCGCCGTTGATACACAGATACGCGGTATTGTGTGACCACCCGACTGCGACTCGAACTGGAATGGAAAGATCAACATCGCTTTTGCCAAGAGACACCTGATTAACACCGCCAGAGCGGACACGAAAAGCGATTAGCTCAGTGACGAAGCGTAAATCCACTTGCTCGTTTTGTGTTCCATTATTCAATGCAATGATTGTCTGATCAAAGCCCGATCTCCCAGTCAAAATGGCTAACGGCTGAAACGATAAGAAAAGCGTCCCGCTCTCACTATTTGCAAGACCATCCACACCAACGGTGAATAAATCCTCTGTTCTGGATACCTGGGATGCCACAGTTGGGATGGTGGATGTGGGATCAGCGAAAGGCTCGAAACTAGCACGACGCATTTTTACGCCGGACACACCATCGCCTATATAAGTAGCATTTCCATTACCACCGGTTGGGCCAAAATAAATGTTTGTACCTACTACACCGGTGTAGTTTCGTAAAATAACGCTGACAGTACAGCGTACATAGCCATCTCTACGACGGGTAATTGTTGCTCGCGCTTCTCCATTATCTAACGCACTGACACTGGCGATATCATCAACAAGATCGAATTGCACTAATGCGCCCGGCAGAGTCTCTTCACCGGTAATCGCACGCACAAGAATGGCAATTGCACGGCGGTTATCATCCGGCAACACATCGACAGAATAGCTTACACCCCTTGAAATGGACGTTACGCTAATGTCTCTTCTCAAGCGTGACTGCGAAGAAATCGCTGTCTCGACCAGCTTATGGCCATCACCTTCAGCATCCACTGTTAGGCCAATTTTCTGCCATGGGGTTGCGGTAAAGTCATCAGAGTAGGTCAGTAAATTTGTAGATGGTGGCTCGATTAACAGGCCTCGGCGTGCACCTGTCTCTGGGTCATAGCTAAAGTGGGGTACATCAGCAGGTACCACTTCTCGACGGCAAAACGGCCCGTCTCGCTCCGTCTCACTCAAACGTGAAAAGTTGGGCATCAAAGTTGAAAATGTTTGCTGCTGCAACCCCTTACCGCTTAGCGACCAATACTGGTTTTTATAAAAATCTAATTCCAGGCAGGGCTGAATCACAGATTCAAAGTTTGCTTGAATTTGTTCAGCGTACCCAGCGGCTGTTAATGCGTGGCCCTGCGCAGTTGTGCTAGCGCTCTCAGCTCTGCCCGCATCAGCCGCCGCCGCGTCGATTTTTGCAGCGTATTGAGCGGTGTAGCCTGCCATTGCGACGGCTTGGCGCAGGCAGGGGATAAAGCGCGTTGTATAACCTAAGCCATCCAGGCCAGTGTCTGGATCGGCGTCATCAGAGTAAGTTCTGCCATCGCCGCCTAACGCGGTCGGAAACGTTACGCTCGCCATTTATAGGATCTCCAGTAGTGACATCGCGTGCTCATAGTTAGCGTGATACGGGTGTGTGATGCCGTTGAGTTCTGTTTGCTGTGCAATCATTGCCCGCGCAAAGTTGGTCGGGGATGGTCTCGGTGACCAGAGGTAGAGGATCTCTCCCACTATGTCCTGTGTGCGTTGCAGCCTGTGAAGGCGTAGAAATGCCTCGTCTTCCGTGAGGTTTGATAGCTGGAATTGCACGGTACGCTTCGGCGTGACGCGGCGGGCGTAGCCGGTGCGATTGAGGTCGCCCGCTCGGGTGATTTGGGTACCGCTGTCATATCCGTGGCTGACGTTCCAGTCGAGGTTCTTGATGGGCTGCCAAACATCGGCGGGCATGACGCGGCCCAGCATGATGGCCCCGTCAGGGTTCGATGTATCAATCAGCTCGACGTGCAAACTGCTGCCCAGCAGGCGCTCATCGAATAGCACAGGCGTCAGCGGCGTGTACTTTTGTCGGTCATCTTCAGAGAGGCGACGGTTCCAGAAATTATCGTTTCCCCAGATCACGTCATCTAGCCCATACAGCACGGGCCAGACGTTTTGCCAGCCAGTGTCGTCGATCAAGTCGGTTTGGCCTGCGTCTCGGTATACGCGCACTCTGATCGTCGCGGTAGCACTCAGGTTATGTGCATAAATTGCGAGCACTTGCAGGCGTTCGCGCTTGGGTAGCGTGATTGAAAACTGTGTGTCTGCTGGGTCTAACGATGTAGTTTTAGCGACGACAGAGGTACGGTCATCTTGAACGTGCGTTAGCGGCAAGGTGCTGACCCAGCTACCACCACTAACGACAGCGCCATCAATGTAGTTGGGCCAGCACAGTGCGATTTTATTGGGATCAAGTGCCATATTAGCCCCAGAGGTTCAATGTGATTTCGTTGGTTTGCGCGTTGAGCCGATAACCAGTGACGCGCATTGCTCGCCCTGAACCGTAGCCCTGGCGCGGTGTGATCAACGTGAGGCTGCCGCCGACCGTGGGCAGCAGCGCCTCAACAGCTTCCACGGTGACCGTGTCGCGACGGACGCCCAGCAGAGCCAGCACGCGGTCGGCGACGGCCTGGCTTTGGCTGTAGCTGGACAGCACGCTGTTGATCGTGAGTTCACCTGCGAGAGGGTGGCGTTCAATGACGGTTTCATTAGTGGCCGCCACACGGCGAGTTTGGCGGGCAAGACGTGCGCGGCGGGCTTCGGAGACGTTGCTCTCCAGGTCCGGCTGCACGGTTTCGATGCGATCGCAGTCGATGTTCACGCGCCACACTGGCAGGCCGCCGGGGCCTGCGCCTGTAGCACTGCGGCTGACGGTTTGAATGGCGTAGTCACGAATCGCAACGTCAGTGGGCTCGGGCTCCTCCCACTCTCCTAAACGCAACACCTGGTCGGCCTGTGCTGAGAGGTAGCCGCCAATGCTCTCGGCGATACGGTCGAGCAGGTCTAACGTGTTGGTTTGGGTGGTGATATAGAAGCGCACTGAGCCGTAGGTATTTAGTGTGGCCACGTCGTCTGCATGCAGGGTGTAGCCGCGGGCTGCCGCCAACGCTTGGGCAACGGCCCCGGCACGTGGGTCGGCTTGTGCGGCATCGACGGTCAGCGTGCCAGTAGCGCTATCACCCAAGCGGACATAGCCCTGGTACGCACGGAAAGTGCCCTCTACCGGTGCGGTGCTTTGCAGCTGGGCCAGGCTGCTATACGCGCCGCCGTTATTGAGCGCCACGCCTTTGTCGTAAACCGCTTGAATCGTGCAGTCGGGCAGCGATGACACCTGGTAGATCAGCTTAGCGGTGTTGACCAGCACCGGCTGTGCGTTTCGGGCCTCACCCAGCACCAGCGGCTTAGGTTCGCCTGCGATGTCGTCTTGGGTGCCTTCCAGTCCATTGGGCAGTACGTTATCGCCTGCATAGGTCTCCATCGGATGTGGTGAGCGCAGCGGCTCTAGCGGGTCGCGCAGCACAACCGATACTTCGTCATCGGAAAACGCCAGGCGTGCGACGGTGCCCACTACTTGCGGCACGCCATCAAGTGCCAGCACCATTTCACGGCCATCGACGGCATAGTCGGCGAGGTAGTCCAATCCGCCGTCTGTGTTGATGAGCGTCGTCTCGCCATAGCCGCTACGGCTCTGTTGCAGCAGTTGGCCAGCGTAGAGGCCTGCCTCGTATAGCCCTGGCTGCTGGATGCGCGGATCATAGAAATTATCTGCCTCATCCATATAGAGGCCCAGACTGAAGCGCAGGGTTTGCGGCTGGTTCTCTTCGTCACGGGCTTGGAGCGTGAGGGTCCATGTCATCGTTTTGCCGCCTCTAGCCGCTTGTCATCTTCCATACGCTTGAGCATCTTGTTGCTGCGCTCAATGGCGTTAATTTGGCCTTTAGCCGCTGCGCCGCGTTGGTTATTGGCCGCTGCCAAGTGTTTATTACTCTCGCCTTGTAGCCGGGCGTTATCACGGCGCAGCTCCGCCACTTCACGCTTCAGATCACGAAGGGTTTCAACAACATCGTTATTGCCAAGAAGAGGGAAGCTGGGTAAAGGCGTCTGTGAGAACATGAAGCGACTAGTACTAACGTTTCGCATTGCATCAGCATCTTCGGCTGTTAATACCTTTTCGCCACGGTGCAGCTCAGCGACGTAACCATCAAAAGGTACATACTCAAGGCCGGTTCGGTGTGAGCCATTAACGGCTAACTGACCACGTAGCTGCTCCAATAGCTGCGCGGATTGATCCGCTTGACGTTGCGCATCTCTGGCAAGTGACTCATTACGAAAGCTGCCCATGCGAGAGAGTGCGTAGAGATACTCGGGTGAGCCATCACCAAAGACACGCAGCATCCAGCTATGCATCTGCTCCCGCTCGGCAGCCGTCATATCACTGCGTGACGTGTTTTCGTGGATGTAATTTAAAACGCGATCCTCAACACCGGCAGACACGTTTCCCGAATGTTCTTTCGTAGCATCCATAAAGAAAGCACGGCGGCCCATACGGTAATCGGCTTCTGCAAGGTGGCCAGCCACCGTCGTTTCGACTTCACCTATTTGACGGCTGAGCTCAACACGCTCTCTCGCTCGCTGTTCAGCCGCTACTCGCTCTCGTTCAATACGAGCCACTTCTTCCTGAGCAACACCTAATGCGTTGATTGATTCACGCAGACTAACCATCGTGGAATTCAGACTCACAAACTGGTCAGTGGAGCGCGCCATCTCGCTTACTAAACCACTTAGTTCACGCAGTTGGTCGCGGGCCTGCTTTTCAAGCGAATCGGTATTTGTTTCTGTGCCTTGGCTGGTGCGGTTGAGCGCCTCTAATCGTGAAATAGTGCCGGAGCCATCCTTATCGAGCTGCTGGAAGATGCGCTTTAGCTCATCGTCTGAGGCGAGGCCCTGGAATGCGCCGTAAAACTCGTTCCAGTCAATTAAGCCGGATGCATCGAGATCAATGCTGTCAAATAGCGGGTGTAGTGAACTTGCTATGCCGCCAGGCAGTTGCTCAACTGCCTCTTGCAATGCTTTGCGGATCTCATCAGCAAGGAATTGTTCGGCGGTAATGGATTCCGGCAGCGCTCGAATCGCGGCGTAAACATCCTCTTGAATGCGCTGACCAGCTTCACTACTGGCGTTAAACGCACGGTTGGCTTCAAGCACGCGATCGGCGTACTGGGTGATGCCTTGCAGGGCGTTGCGGTCGCCGTTTTCAATGAGCACTAGCTGCCGGGCGAGCTGCTCTTGCGCTGTGGCTAGATTGGTTTCAGGCGAACCGCTGGTAGCCTGCTGTTGGTCTAGCCAGTTGCCGATATTGGCAAACTGCTGGGTCAGCTGGTCGCGCACGCGCGATAGCTCACGCTGGTAGTTGCGAGCCGCTGTCGTGGCGTTTTGCTGAACTGTAATCTCATCCTGCATCGCCCAGATACGCTCACGCATGGGACGCAGGGATTCATCGATAGAGGCGAGTTCGCGCTCACGTTCAAGCGCTAGTGCGCCTTCGGCGTCGCCCATTAGCGCGAGTAGCTCAAGCTGCATATCGAACTGCTGGCCATCAAAGACCTGATAGGCGCGCCGCACCTGTGCTTCAGCATCAGAAACGGCAGCGCTGGCATCTTCCAGCATCTGGTTAAACTGCTGGCCAACGCGTTCAAGGCCACGCTCGATCTCGACCAGGGCCGGTGCCAGGTTCATCGCTTCGTTGTACAGCTCGCGGCCAGAAGCGGTGGTGAGGTCGATGCCGTCGACCAAGTCGCGTAGCGCATCTGTCGAGTTAATCACTTGCCCTGTACGGGCCGTGAAGGCGCCCACGGCTTGTGCAGCCGCATTCATGGCGCGCTCTTGGCGCTCGGATTCGGTCAGCACATTTTGGTAGTAGTAGTCGGCGCGGGCACTGAACGCGTCGATACCGCCCGCCAGCGCAGCAAGGTGGGCCGCAGCATCGCCACCGGCGAGCGATGCCGCCAGAGTGTTGCCGTGCAGCTGCTCTAAAATTGGGTTGATACCGCTCAGTACGGTGGCCAGACGCTCCAGCGTATCGATGGTGGTTTCACCGCTAAACGCGTACTGGCTAACATCCCCAACCGAGTGGATCGCCAAAGCGTTGAGCGTGTTAGATAACCACTCCTGGATCTTGGCTTCGGCGTCTTCTGCACTGAGGCCTTTGGTGTCGATTCGCGTTAGGCCGGTAGTGAAGCCCGCCAACGCGGAGGACTGAAAGCCCAGCACTTCAATGGTCGCGGCCAGGCTTTGCTCGGTAACGTCATAAACGTCCTGCAAAGCACTTGAAAACTCACCGTCCAGTGCGCTGGTCTGGGTGCGGCGCTTGCTGGAGCGGAACCAGCCACCCTTGCTGTACTGCTCACTGAATTGATTGCCGGTGATATTCCCGCCGGAAACGCCCAGATTGACGCCTGAGCCGGTTTCATTCCAGCTTCGGCCACCGAACAGGCCTCCCACCGCTGATCCCAGCGTTGAGCCGATAAAGGCACCGATAGGCCCGCCAAAGTAGGTGCCTACCACGCCGCCCAGGGTGCCGAGTATGTCGGAATGCTCACCTTTACCGAACATCTCACCGCCGACGTAGTTACCCGCAATGCCTGCGCCTGCACTGTACATCCCCTGCATGCCCTGGTAGTTCTGCATGCTGCCGCCCCACAGCCCCGTGGAGCCAGTGCCGGACGTCGCCGCATTTGCCCAGCCGGTGCCCCCATAAGACTGAGCGCCACCCGCACCACCCCACTGAACACCGTTAAAGCCGCCTTGAACCGACTGCCACGCGTTGTTAATGCTGCCGGGGTTTATGCCAAAACCGCCGCCAGCACCTGCACCGCCCATGCCGCCCATGCCGCCTGCGCCGCCACCAAAGCCCATGCTAGTGGCTATCTGCACGGTAATGGGGCGGGTGATGGCCATGTGGGCCAGCTCGGCCAGCGTTTTATTCAGAACGCGTTTCATGGTGTCGGCAGCGTTCATGCTGCCATCAATGGCGCTTTCCCATAGGTTCGCGAAGCCATCATCCAAGCGACGCAGGCCGTTCAGGCGCACTTCGTCCCACGCACCTTCCATGGTGAAGGCGGCTTTAACGGTCTGGTCGGCCAAGTCCTCGGTATCTTTCTGGGCGTCGATATACTGCTGCTGGAGCAAGCCCATCATCTGGATATTTTGGCCAATGTTGCCGGTGCCCATGGCGATGGCCAGCGTGAGCGTTTGCATATCACGCGATAGCTGGACGACTTCGCGGCGGCCAGGGATCAGGCGGTTGCGCAGGGCTTCAAGGGCGGTGGCCTGGGCTTCGGTGGCTTTGGTGAGTTCTTGCTTGGCATCGGCACTTTTTATGTCGGCTTCGGTGCTTTCGCCTGTGGTTTGAGTGGTTGTGAGTAGCCACTGGTCGAGGGTTCTAAACTCGGAAGCAAGCGGCTTAACACCATCTGATTGCAGCTGGCCAAGAATCCCTCGTAAACGATCAGATGATTGGCCTACCGCCTCCATCTCATTGGCAATTTGGCCTAATTGCTGAATAGCGGTGGCCTGAGCCGTGGTCTGGCCTGCACCGATGCCAAGCGCTCCTGAACTACGGCTTGTACCGTTACCACTTGTTACTCGCTCTACTTCAGCGCGTGCAGCAATAGCCTGTCGCTCAAGGTCAAACATCTGCGCTGTAAGGCTAACCAGCTGTGCTTTTACAGCCGCTTCGCTATTGGTATTGATAGAGTTTGTTAACTCATCAACGCGCTGAGCAGTTTGTCGAGCTTGTTCCGCTGTACCATTCAGCGAATCACGGAAGTAATAGATGGCACCTGCTGCGATCACCGCTGCGCCCAACGGGCCACCAACCAGCGCTAGAGCACCTGTGGCAACACGCGTCGCACCTGCCATGGCAGTCGCGGCGGCGGCTTGGCGTGTCGTTGCGCCGGTCAGTAGGTTAAGCGTGCCCGTAGTTGCTGCGGCCACTGTTGCTTTCGCGGTTAACGCCGCTTGGCTGGCCGCGATAGCACCTACATAACGCCCAGCCATAATGCCGCCAGTGATGATCAACGCATCGCCCAGCAGATCGATCCCGCCCGCTAATGCCTCAATGCGGGCAATCTGCTCATCGGTCAGATCATTGGCTTCAGCCAAGGCTGGCAGCATGTCGTTATAAACAGCCAGCACACCGGTGGCGTTATCAACCACCAGCCCGAAGGCGCCGCTTACACCGCTCTCACCCAGCTGGAGAATCGACTCGCTCAGCATTGAATTGAAGCCACGGATGGAGCCTGTCAGGCCCGAGCCGATGATCAGCGCCATCCGTTCGACTTCGCCTTCAACACTATTCAGCTCACCACTGAACTCACGCACGCGGCCCGCGCCGGCTGCGAGGATTTGCGCGGCGGCACCGGCCTCACTGCCGAAGATGGCGAAGGCATCCGCTGTGGACACGTTGGCATCACGAATCCGCTCCAGCACCGTCTCCAAGCCGTGAGCTTCGATATTGACGTCTTCTATCGTGAGGCCGTAATTAGCCAGCACGCCAGCCGCTTGAGGCGTAACGTTCGAGAGCTGGCGGATAATGCCGATCAGGCCAGTACCGGCACGGCTTGCTTGCAGGCCCGCATCCGATAGCACGCCGATAGCCGCAGAAGTGGTTTCAATACTGATGCCAGCAGAGGCGGCGAAAGGCCCAGCGTAGGAAAACGCTTCACCCAACTGCATGATATTGGTGTTGGAACGTGCTGAGGTCGCAGCCATCACGTCGTTGACGCGATTTAGCTGGTCGACCTCCATTCGCATGCCGCCGAGCACGTTGGATGCAATATCCGCTGCTTGGGCCAGATCCATCTGGCCAGCCGTGGCCAGGTTCAACACGCTGGGCGTTGCGGCCAGCACTTCGTTAACGTCAAACCCTGCTTGAGCCAAAAAGCGCTGAGCATCCGCCGACTGCTTGGCAGAGTGCATACTGGTAGCGCCAAGGCTGCGCGCCTGCTGTTCAAGCTGAGCTATCTCACCGACTGTGGCACTGGAAACTGCCTGAAGCCCCAAAATGGAGTCTTCAAAGTCGGCGGTTTGAGAAATGATGCTGCCAAAACTGAGGCCGCCCGCCATGGAGACGAGCGCCATTACCACCCCGAGTGCAACAGAACGCAGGCGGTTTAAATGTGAGGATACGGTCTGGGCCTGCGCGCCAGTTTGCGCTAGTGCCTGTGATGCCTGACGCCCACCCTGATCGGCTTCAGTACCGAAGGTGCGTGCTTCTTGCCCCGCATCGCGTAAATGCTCGGAAACGGTACCCGCTTGGCGGCCCGGCGCTGTTAACGCCGTCTCGGCCTTTTTGCTTTCCCGTTCGGTAGTGGCTGAAAACTCCCGCACGTCACCTTGGGCATCCTTTAGGGTGCCACTAAGCTGGCGGCCATCGCCGGTGAGGGTAACGCTAAGCGTTAGATTGTTCGCCACGGTGCTTCCTTCTAACGTCTAGTTGCGGGGTTGGTTCATCACGCTAAGCGCGCCGCGCTCGATGAGCTGCACTTGGTCCAGCTGCTCAAGTCGTTCTGCTGGAGGTAACTGGTAGAGGCTGATCACGCTGATCACCGCTTGTACATCCAGCCCAGTAGGGCCGCCCATGCCTGCAAAGCGCCACTGGCGGGAACAGCGCTGGAAGGTTTGAACGGCCTCCCAGTTTTCCGGCAGCACATCGAAGAGATCCGGCTCGGCACCTTCCGTCTTGGCCTCTTCGGCCAGCTCGCCGCCCAGAGTGATGCCTAGCGCGGCCAGGTCATCCTTGACCAGATTGGGCTGGGCCGTGCTGGCCTCAGCCCAGTGCTTGCCTGCGTCGACTAGATTCGCCCACGGTTCTTTTTTGAAACGCTCTCCTGATAGGCGGTGATCAGCGCCGTTGAGATCGCCGGGTCGTTTTTGGCGGCATGCAGCAGGTCGTCACCTTCCAGTGCTTTGCCTTCGTCATCCGTTAGGCAAATGTCTTCAACGCCCTTTAGCACTTCGTCGAGAAGCAGCGTATCGGCAGGCATGTCGCGCAGTTCGTTCTGGGGCTTCACTTTGAACGTGGCTTTGAATTTGCCGGTGTTTTCCTTGCCGTTTTCGTCATACACGGTAAGGGCAACGGGGAACTTGTAGGTGCGGCCTGTATTTACTGTGAACACGGTTATTTCTCCTGATTGAACGCTGTTTAACCGCCGCTTGGGCAGCGGTTACGGGGTGGTTAAAAGGGTTACTTAACGACGATGGTGACTTCGTCGTTGCCGTCGATGGGTTCAGGGCTGTAGTTGATCGACAGCATCTGCGTCCCTTCCAGATCCGAGTACGTGGGCGACTCGATACCGACCTTGGGCATGCTGATCTCGATAATGTCGCCCGCTGTTTTTCCGTGGGTGATTTTGAGCGAGCCAGTGTCTGCACGCTGCGAGACCTCGAAGTAGTTCTTGGCATTCACACCGGGGTCTTCGATACTCAACTGGCCCGAAGGGGAGCGGCCAGTGATCTGGATATCGTTGGAGCCCACGATTTTCTTGTGTATTACCTGACCCGACATATCGAGCGAGAACTGGTTAAACGGCACCACTGCACCCATGAAGTCGAGCGGCGCTGTGTTAACAGAGTTGATGGCCAACCCGGCGCGCCACTGGCTAAGAGTGACGCTAGGCAACTGTTCTTGAGTGACAGGGCTGATGAGAGCGCGGAACGTAAAGCGGATCACCGGCATGCTTTCAGCGTTCAGCGTGAACGCTGGGGTTCCATGGGCCCCACGCCCTTTATGCAAGTTGCCGTCTACATGGGTGAAGAAAACCCCAGAATCTTCATCTTCAGAAACGGGGCTATAGGTGACGCTCTCGCCTTCTACAATCACTTCACTAAAGCCACAGGCGCGCAGCATCTTGCCCCACGGTGGCGGCGTGCCGGGTGTGCCGCTGGTGTTCAGCTCCACTTCAACGACCGATTCAACGTGCTTCTCACCGGCTGCACGTGGGCTGTTGCCGTAGTAGGGCCGCACAAAGCTACGTTCAATATCAGTACCGCTAAGGGGAGTAACGGTGATCTCACGTGTCAACACGGCGTCCGTTGCCGCTTCGGGCGTTGTAGCGCCGTCGTTGTACTCGGATTCCAGGGCGAACAGCATCGCCCGGCGGTTGGTTTTCATACTCACGGGGAGTTCTCCTCAAGTGGCCAAAAGTATTCGGTGGTGAGCACATCGGCCCAAAACAGGGCGTGACTCTGTAAGGCCAACAGCTGGCCGCGCTGCCATTTCACTTGGATGTCGCAACCCGGCGGCATCCAATTAATTAACTGAGTGAGGGCTGAGGTACGCAGCCGTGCCAGTTCGTCATCACCCGCCGTGGCCACCGGCCCTAACGGTTGGTTACGGCGACGAATACCTGTCACCAGTAGCACTTCGGTTTTCACGCGATGCCGTGCCTGGTTGCTCATGGCACCGTGGCTGACCGTTTCACGCCCTAGCACCAGCATCATGTTGGGTAGATGTGCGTTGCTCTGAGCGGCTTCTATATCCGCTGCCAGCTGCACAGCGGGCAGGCCTTCCAGCGCGTTAAGGCGATCTAGCCACGGCGTGAGCGACAGCATTACTTGGCCTCTTTGCCGGTTTGCGCTTCAGTGGCCACGGCCTTAGGCGGCGGTGCTGGTTCCATTTCCAGCGCCGGGTCGCGCTCAATCGCCTTGTAGGCGCTGCCTCGGTCATCCAACGTCAGGTGCTTCCATTCGTTGGTGAAGATGACCCCACACACTTGGCGCTTAACGCCGGGTGATTTGGTCTTTACTCGCACTTGCACAGCAGCACGCGGGCGTGGTGGTGGCGCTGCTTTGGTGGTCTGTTTGGCACTCATGAATGTCGTCTCCTGATTCGTGAAGCCGGTTAAAAACCGCCGCCGTTGAATACTTGGCGACCTGATTTCATTTGCACGCTGCCCGCGCTGCTACTGGCGGCACCGGCAGAGATCCCTAGCCGCACTTCGCCACGCGATACCATGCGAAGAAACTTCACTGCGGCGTCGTAGCGTTTCTGCACCTGCTCCAATGCCTGTTCGTCATAGAGCCGGTACCGGGCGATATCGCAGGCGTACGAGGTGACGATGCGCGGCACAGGAACCAGCGGCACGGGATAGCCCGCTGCACTCACATAGCCATCAATCTCACCGCTGGCGTCTTCACAAGCGCGTTCCACCACAGCGGCATCAATAGCGGTGCCGGTTTCATCGCGGGCGATGGCGAGTAATTCGTGCTCGCCAAAGCGCTCAATAAGATCCGCCTGGGTGCAGTAGGACATGCTCAGGACTCCTGCTCGCTGGTCGCTTCATCCAGCGGGAAGGTGCAGTCTTCAACTTCTAATGCTGGGTCTTCGCGCAGTTGCGTCAGCTGCTCTTCGCTGAGCAGTTCCAGGGCAATACCCATGCCCGAGCGGTTGAAGCGGTAGCCAGCACGGCGGCGGCTTTTAATTCGGCGCTTGGTGCGCACGAAAACGCCAGGCATTTCCTCCATCGGTGGCAGCGCGCTGCCGGTGCCATCGCCCGTGATCACATCGCCTGGAATCTCGGTAGGTGTGCTATCTGTCGATATCTGCTCAGCGTCCGGTGTTACGGCATCGTTGGGCGTGGGAGTTTCCGTCACCTTCTCAGGTGTCGGCTCAGTCGCCTTGGCGGTCGTGGTTTGTTTACGTGCTGCCATGATGTTCTCCGTTGCGCAGTGCCCGCCGGGGCAGGCACTGCGAATGGCGGGTTAACGTGCCGTTAAGCGCTGGCTAACCAGGGGTTAAGCACAAGCTGGGAGGTGTTCGCCCACTGGTTGGTGGCACCAGCGGCGTTCATGGCGTTGTTCAGCACGGCGCGTGCCTCGCCTTCCATACTGTTGGGCACCATGGTGTGGCTGTGGCGCAGGGCCAGCGGTCGGCCGTAGTCGCCCTTCATGGCTTGCAGCGCCTTGCGTGCGGCTTCGTAGTTCTCGGCGTTGAACGGCTGGCGTGAACGCACCGCCAGTTGCCATAGGCCTGCACCGGCATTCACTCGCGCATCAGTGCCGAACAAGAACTGGTCGGTCATGAACACTTTCGAGTCGCTGAGATCGGTCAGTGCGCGGAAGTTGTAATCGCGGCGGCGCTGGAACACGACCGGCTTGATCACGCGGGTCAGGTCCATCACGTACCAGGCGTCACCGTTGCCGCCCATGTCGTTGGAAACCGAGGTTTCCACGCCCATGGCATTCAGCACGGGGTGGTCAGCATCGAACAGCGGCTGGCCGTCGTAGCACTCCGGGTTCGCGGCCAGCACCTCGACGGCGAGTTCGTTGGGGTGCTCTCGGCTGGAACGGCCAAACTCTTCAAACACCGGGCCGTAAAGGCCGTAGGTGTCATCTTCGATAACGTCGCGTGAAACGCCTTCGGTCAGCTCCCACTTGCGGTTCTTGATCGAGAAGGCCGCGCCTTCCAGCGAGTGAATGACCCGGTCGCCCAGCCATTCGCGCATGCGCGGTAGTGACTTGAGGAACGGGTAGACCTCAACGGCCGTGGTGCTGGGCACGATGGTGCAGAACTGCTCATAGAGCGCGCCCTGTTCTCCCATCGAGCTAAAGCCCTGCTGGAAGTTGGTGTTGTAGGCCTTGAACAGCGCCTGCAAATTGGCGGAAGTGAGATTCATGGTGGTTCTGTCCTTTATCTATTGGACGCCGGAGCTATTAGGCGCTAGCTACCGGGCCGTTGGTCGGGTCGATGCGTACCCACACACCAAAGTCATCAACGCCGTCGATAACGCCAGCCACGGAGCGAGCGCCTACGCCGTCGGTCTTCGCCACTGTCTGGTCATCGACCAGGTAGCAGTAAAAGCCCAGGTCGGCGTCACTGATGGCGTCGTCGCCGGTGGCGCTGGCAAAGGCGAAGCAGCCGCGCTTTACCTCTACGTGCTGGTCGCCGTTATCACCGGTGGTGTTGTCCTGGTAGTGCGTGGCCACACCCACAGCCATCAAGCCGTTCGCGGTAGAACCAGCCGAGACGAAGCCAGTAACGGCCATGGTGACGATGCCGCCAGCGAACACCACCGCACCGGCTTCGAGCGGGTGGCTACGGCTGACGTTCTCGCGGTACGGCGTGTTGCGGTTTTGAGTTAACGCAGTCACGTTGTTGTCCTCTTGAAAGGGAAGATTCGCGAGCGGCTTACGCGCTAGCGGCTGGGTTGGCTTTGCGGTATTGCTCCGGCGTTAAGCCCATGCCCTTACACACAGCAAGCTCCGCTTCCGTTAGCTCACCGTCTTTCGCTGTGGTGCCTTCCGGTGGTTTGCCGCCTGTCTGGGTGGCCTTTAGCGCGGCGATACTGGGGGCTTCAGCCAGATGAGCTTTACAGGCAGCCAGGCCACTTTTACGCAACCAATCCGCCGTTTTCTGGCCGGGAATGCGACCATCGCCCAAGCCTTCCTTGATCAAGGCGTCTAGCTCGGCGTTCTGGCTGCCTGCTTTCAGCGCGGCGAGCTGCTGGGTGGTTTCCTGATACACGGCTACCGGCACGTACTGGCTCATGTCTGGCGCAGCGGTGGCGCTGGAGGCTTTCAAGGCCGCCACGACTTCCGCTGGTTTCGCGTCGTCTTTGGCACCTAGTTCAGTGCGGAACGCGTCGGCATCTGCCTTGGCGGCTTTTAGCGCAGCGATCTCGGTGTTGATCTGTTCGTCGGTGGCATCGGTAGCCAGCCCAAGCTTGGCAATCAGTTTTTCGCGGTCCACGGTGTTCTCCTTTTGGGGTGTCGCTTCAGAGGCACCGCGCCCGGCTCGGGCAGCGGCGAGTTCAGTGATGGCGGTGTCGATCGCCGGGGTGTTGGTCAGTGCAACGTGCAGCAGGTCCAGCACGGCGCCGGTGTCGGCGTTGTAGGGAAAGACGGGCGAAAGGTAGCGGTAGGCATCGGCCTCAATGGCCGCGCTGGCAGCGGCGGTCCATGCAATTGCGCCGTAAAGGCCATCTGTGCGCCATTCAAGCGAGCGCGGATCAATCCAGCCTGCCGCAGGGGCAGGCAGGCCGTTACGCTCAGCCAGCAATGTTTGGTGTTCGTAGTCGATGGGGATGTCAGTCGAGCGAGCGGCGGCTTGCTGGATGATGGCGCGGGCACCCGGTTCATCCAGGTGCCACGGCCCGCTGCCGCTCATCGCCCCGCGTGGGGCGTTGAACTCGCCTGCTGGAATCAGGCGGGTCTTGCCGTTGTCTTGCGTGACACGCAGCGCCAACGCCGCGATGGGGGCGGTGTGGCTGGCCGCGCAAACGGCGATGGGGTGAGGTGCTGCGGTTCGTGTTTTCATGCCCCCAGTATCGAGGGGATCGCGGGGGCATTGGATTTAAAGCGCTTTAGGAATTTTGGGGGCTTTTGGGCGAGGGGTTGCGTGCAATCGCAATGTGGGGCACGGGCATGATATGAAACCCCGTTTAAACCGTGTTTAAAAACGCCGTCACGTGGTGAACTATTTTCGCGGCGGTGTTTGCCTGCATTTACATCACAACGCCTTACAGGGGCTTGTAGGGCGTTGCATGTTTACGGTGAAAGATGATCAGCCAGTATACCTAGCACCTCGTCTCCATCGTCATCATTCATGCCGATATATTCGCGACCTGGTATGTCGCCCCATAAGTGCGGGAACTCAGCTTTGGTACCGCCGTAGTTCTGCATAGCGGCATAGACCATTAGGCTGCCCCATTCGACGCTGTCTGACGCTGCGCTATAGCTGAACTGCTTGGCCAGTTCTTTGCTTTCGCCTTCCAGTACGCGGCCATGACCTTTGCGCGCCTTGGTGACTGGCGAGTTATCTTTCCATGGCGTGCCATCTGGGGCTTCTTTATCGCGGAAGCGTTGCTGGGTGCGGTTGACCATCTCTTCACCAATGCTCTTCATCGGCGCTGTCAGGTCGTTGCCTTTGTTGATCAGGTCTTGAATGGCGCGCTCTACCTCGCCGCTATTGACGTTGATGGTGCCCATGGTTCTCTCCTATACTGACCTCAAGCGCAAGAGGCCAATATTCGTCTGGTGTACCCTGCGAAAGCAGATGAGGTATCTGGGGATGGCGAACCAGCCTTGCGCTTATTTCTATTATCGAGCCCTGCCTTAACGTAGCCGCTTCATCTTGGCCCTTACGTTCCGCTCTGCCGCTTCATCTGTGACCACAAACAGTGTCAGGAAGTAGTTCTTCTTGCCATCGGCTGTGCGCTTCAACGCTGCTCTATACAGTTTATCCCCTAGGCTCAAGTACACCATTCGCCCTGGTTCGCCTTCGCGTTGGTACACCTCGCCGCTATCCAGTATCTCCTGTATACGTCGGTAATCCGCTAGTCCCACTTCGGGGTGGCTGACCTTGTGCGCGGTCAGGCTCTCTTGTGAGAGCAGCACCACGGGCGACTCTGCCCCTAACACTTGGCGCTCTACTGGCGGCACTATAGCCACCGGATATTCACCACGTACTTCGCCGTTCCAAAAACGATTAAATAGCGGGGCTTCTACCAGATCGGTCACGTGTTGCCGGGCAATCGTTGCATCGACACTGTCCAGCCTGTTTAGGCGTGCAGCAACCGCACGCTCGGTGGCGGTTTGGCCTGGTGCGTAATCCCAGCCGGGTTGTATGCCATTGGGCACAGTCACCACTTCGCCAGTGGTGTTATCGACGTGTTCGTACGTGCCGTCATCGGGGGCTGTGTCTGGGCCATCTTTGCCCAGGCGCTTTAAGCCACGCTCGTTTAACGTCTCCACACCACAGTTGCAGCCGAACCCGTTGGGCGCGAAATGGGTTTGCCACCACGGGTGATCAGCCCTTAGCACCAGGTTGTGCCAGCGCTTGTGCTGCTGGCGTGGGTTCTCGATGGTGTTGTGGATGTAACGCCAGTAGGGGCGCAGGCGCACCACGTCCGGGTCGGTCATCTGCGCCCATCGGCCAGCGGCGTAGGACGTATCAAGGTTGGTCTTGTAGATAAGCCGGGTACGCCATGCGCGGCCCGCTTTGGTGTCTTCACCGGTCCAGCCGGTCCAACCCCGCTTGGCAACGATCTCATTAAACTGGCTACGAAACTCACCAAGGCTCTGGCCGTTGTTGATCGCGCCGTCCACCGCGCCGCGAAGGTCTGCGAGCAAGTCGGCCTTGGTGGCACCGGCCACCACAAAGGCGGCATCGTTCTGGTCGCGGGTGATCTGCCCTGAGCGGGTGGTGGGCAGGTTCAGCTTGTTACGGAAGAACTCGGTTTGCTCTGCGAACGGGCGGTTGAACTCGGCGCTAATCGGCATTGCCGGTTTCCTCATCGACCGTGGTACGGCCTGCCAGATCGGCGGCTTCAAATGCGGTGGCCATCACGCTGGCAAGCTCGGATTCGTCCAGGTCATCAAAGGCGGTGGCGATCATCTCTTGCAGCTGCTCCAGGCTTTCCGCCTGCTCGGCTAACTGCTGCACCTGGTTAACCCAACCGTTGATAACTGGCTGCGCCTGGTCGTCGAGTTGATCCAGCGTGGCATCGCGGTAGTAGCTTGGCTGGCCGGGCTGTGTGGGCGCCTGGCGTAGTGCGGCCAGCGGTGGTTTAGACGCTGGCAGGCGTAAGGCTCCAAACGGGTTTGGCGCTGCCTTTGGCATTAAAACGTCTTCGCCTTTAGCAGCTTTTGGAATGCCCGATTTTTCATGGAACCACCACATGGGGACTTTCACGCCCATGTCCACAATGGTGGGCAGGCTCTTGGAGAGGCGTTCGAGGTCTTCGGTTTCGCCGGTATCCAGATAGAACCGTGGGGCTCGGCTGGGTTTGTCGATGCCGAAATTGAGCGCGGCCATTGGCCACAGGATTTGTTTACCAATGCTGCCCGCGTACTGGCGCACGTCGGAGCGAATCAGGCTGGTTTGCCCGCGCTCATGCACATTGCCAAGCGCGTTGGTATTCGTGCCTTCGCCGGTGCCGCTTGTTAGGGTGCCGCCCAGAATCGCTTTAGCCTTGGCGCGTTCGCACCAGTCCATCATTAACTTGTAGATGTCCGATGATGACCCTTTGCCCGCCGCCTCCATGAACTCGATAGACATCCCTTCGGGAATAATACCCGCCGCGTTCTGGCCCAGCGTGACGACGGCGCGCAGTAGGGTGGCTTTCTCTTTTTCGGTGGCGTTCTTGGGGTATTTACCGATGCGCGCAGGCATCCCGTAAATTTCCAGCAGTTGGGCGAGATCACCCAAGGCGTAGTTTTGGAACAGGTAGGGCCACGCCAGCATACGGTGCAGGCCCATGCGCGCCACATAGCCACTTTTAGCGCGGTGGCGGTGTTGCACCCAGCCGAGTGGCCACAGCTCGGCACCGGTGGCGCTGTTGTCGCGCAGGGTGATGCAGTTCTGGTCATCCGGGTGGAGCCTGAACCAGCTGTGCGGGCGTAGGGTGGGCTGTTCGATATAGCGCAGGGCGCCGTCGCGGTTCCACGTTAGCTCAAGGTTAGCCCAGCCGTGGCCGATGCCGGTACCCAAGTCCAGTATCAGGTCTTCTACATCAATGCCGCTGAACACCTCCGCCGCGTGTTCTGCGGCTTTCTTCTCGCGGGCATCGGCACCGTCGGGCGGTACGATCTGCCACTCCAGCTCGGCGGCTAGCTGGCGACGCTTGCCGAGATCCGCGCCGATCTGGGCGTCCTTCTCTTCCATATCGTCGAAGAGTTCAGACTGCGCTTTCAGGTCGCCTTGCTCTGCGGCTTCCAGAATCTGGTAGAGCTTTGCAGGCGTTAGCCCTTTGGTTGGGTGCTCGGCAAACTCGCGCTTTAACTGGCCAATGCGAGCGTCCTGAGTCTGTTCTTCTTCTAGCGCCTGGCTGCTGTCTCTGCCGAATAACCGCTTGATGAGTGCTTTGGGGCTTACCATGCGCCGCCTCCTATGCCGAATCCGGCGTGTTCAATGTCGTCGCTGTCGTCGTCCTGGCGGTTGCCAGGCAGGGGCGCGGGGGTGAAGTCGATCTCGATGGCTTCAAGCTCGGCGGCATGGTCAGCCAGTACGCAGGCCATGGCACCGTCACCGTGGCGTTCGCCACTGGTCTTGCCTTCGGGTAGGCGGGCGACGCCGCGTACCAGGATAAAAGCGCGGTGGTCGTCCACTAGCCCATCGTCTTTGGGAATTGTGATCGTGCCATCTTCGAAGCGGGCCTTATAGCGAGGCATGCGCTCGCGGTACCAGTTCTCGGTGGCCATGACCTGGTCAACGATAGAGCCCCACTTATCAGTGGCCGATTCACCCATATAAGCGCCGTTACCTCGGCTATCGATAGCCACACCGCACAGGCGCGGCAAGGCATCGCCGATGGCGAACAAAACTTGCTCTTGCTGTTTGAATGGCACGTTGTGCATTTCCATCAGGAAAGGCACGGTGCGGTGGAGCGTCTCGCCGATCTCCATCGGGGCAATGACCGAAAGGTCGCCGCTACGGGCAAAGTCTTGCCCCATTGCGTGCTGTCGGCGCGGGTTCAGCGTGGCCAGCACAGGCTTGAGGTTGTCGGTGATCCAGTCGGCCATCTCGGCGGCGCGCAGTGGCTCCGGCATGGCGTTAAATTCCCGTGTGCCGTTGAAGCGCAACACGGGGGCCGTTGCCATGCAGGCTTCGATCATCGCACGGGTGAGGTAGGTGCCACCGCCTTGGGCGGGAATGCAGAAGAGTTCTTCGTCTTCGTTGGGCTTGTAGCGGTTGATGAGCTGCTGCCGCCAATGGGCTTCGCCTTCACGTGACCAGGGTTGGCCGGTAACGCGGCAAATGCGCTTGTAGAAACCATCGGCCAGGGCGTCGTCCAGGTCAACACGGTGCAGGCTGTAGTCGTACTTGCCAGCACGGATATCGTTAACTAGCTCATTGAACGGATTTTCTTCTCCGTTGTGAGTACTGATGATACGGATCTGGCCGCCCCAGATCGTCATGGCCATGGCGGCTTTAAGCAGCTCTTTGATGTTATCAACGAACGCCGCTTCATCGATCACCAGCCGCTCGCCGGGCCTCCCCTTACTGCGCAGGTTACGGGGGTTGGAAGTGAACGCCTGAATCTGGTGGCCGCTATCGAACTTGATGGTATAGCTCAGTATCTGCTTATCATCTTCTTCGATCACTGACTCTTCGATCTGGCTGGCCGCTGCTTGATACGCCTTGGCCCAACCGGCGCAGTCCTGAATAAAGCCTTGGGTCATCTCCTTGTTGTAGGAGATGTAATAGACGTTGGCACCGGCGCTAGATGCGGCGTAGAGCACATCGTCTGCTGCCTCGCCGTAAGAGAGGCCGATTCGGCGCGACTTCTCGATCACCTTCACGGCAGAGGTATCGTTCACCCAGCGTTGCTGGTAAGGAAGCAGCACGCTTTCGGTGGCGGCGCTCACGACATACCCTCCAGAATTGCCGCGCGCAATGCGGCAACGCCGTCATTGGATAGCCCTTGAGCGCGCCCGGCAGTTTCGGCCTTCGCAGCGGCTTCCTTGGCAAACTCGGCGCGTAGCTCTTTGGCGTGTTTCTTCTGGCTGAGCGACAAGCGGCCCAGACTATCCAGCGCCTTGGAGACCTTGCCCAGGTGATGCGCGGCGGCATCCGGCTCAATCTCCATCTTGCGAAACTCAAGCGAGATGCGCAGCAGATGCTCTTGCACCAAGCGTGCCGTAGCGTCGATCAAGTGGCCTTCGTCGTCTTCCACCGCATCCGACATGGCTTTGGCCATTTCGGTAGTACGGCGCACGCTGCCCATGGCTTCTTCAAACTCTTCTTGCAAGTCCTGGCCATAGCGCTGCACGGAACTACGCGAGACTTCAAAGCCACGGTCTGTCAGCCAATTAGCCAGCCCTGCATAGCCTTGAAAGCCTGTTGATACCAGCTTCTCGTTTAGCTCTTCGCGTACCTCTGCAGGCAAGTCAAAGACCTTGGATCGCTTAGCCATATCAGGCTCCCGGACGTGGTTTGGCAACGCCGGGTACGTTGGCGAGGCCTTCAGCGCAATCAGCGCCACGGCTCGTTAGCGTAATCACCCAACCGGCGCGGGGCTGCTGGGTAATCACCAGCCCTTGTTCATCCAGCCACGCCAAGTCACCGTGCAGCCTGTCGCGGCTGATGTGGTGGGCGTAAGCGCCTTTTAACTCATCGTTAAGCGAGTATTCATTAGTGGTGAACTGGCTACGCCGCGAGAGAATGCGCAGGATGCCAAGGCGTCGGCCTTCGGTTTCAAAGTCCTGGAAGCTCATACTTATACCTTCCCCCCTGAACGGTTCAGCAGATAATCATTCATGCGCCCCACCTGTTGCGCCGTGGCTTTTTGGCTGGCGCTGATCTCGGCCAGCAGCACGTTGGTTTGCGACATTTGTTCTTGAAGCTTGGTGAGGTCGCCGTGGTCGGGTAGGCGCTCAACGGTGTGCTCCAGTTTCACCACCTGTTTCTCCACGTTATCGATACGCTTGTTGGTTGATCGGATGGCGGTTTGGCTGGCGCGGTGCTTGTTGAGCCAATAAATGTACGCGGCCATCACGCCCATAAAGGCGGCTTGCAGCACATCAAATAGCACCTTGGCGGCGGCCCAGTTGATTGGTTCCACGGTGTTCCCCTTAGTCGTTGTCGTCGTCTTCTTCGGCGCTTTGCGCGCACGTATCGGCGTGTTCTCGAATACGGGCGACTTTAAGCCAACCCCGTGCGCCCCATTGGTGTAAATCGGTGATGAACAGCGCCACGTCGGCCTGTGAGTAGTCGCCCATGGGGGGCAGCGGCTGGCGCTCGCGCTCGGTCATGCCTGCTGGCGTCGCGCACTGGTAAACGTTGATAGCGGGTGGCGGGGGCGGTTCGGGCGGCTTGCTTCCGCAGGCGGCCAGCAAGGCCCCGGCGGCGACGATCACAATGGTTCTCACGGTCATGGCAGGCGCTCCAGTGTGTCGCGCAGCACCGGGGCTACGGGTCCATCGTCCGTCGTTGGAGTGCGTTGGATGCGTTGGCGTAGGGTGTCGTAGCCTTCGGCTTGCGCGGCCAGTTCCTCTTGAAGCGCTTTAATATCGGCTTCTGCGAGACGGTGCAGGCGTACGACCGTCTCTAAGTCGCCCAACGCTTCTAACGTCTGCTGGCGTGCAACCTCTGTGCGCGCTTGGGCGTTTTCAGTGGCCTGCTGCTCAATGGCCACCATCTCTTTAAGGTGCTTCACGTAAAGATGCTGAAACCACAACCCAAGGGCCAATACGCCTACCAACGCCAGAGTGGCTTTACTTAACATGGCGCACCCCCTTGCCAGCCTGCCCGCGTATACCGGGGCGTGAGCGTTAGTAGGATGTGGCGCACATAGTGGCGGTTTTCGCGCAGGGCCCAGCCAGCGCGGGCGGTGTACTTCTCAACGCTGTCAAACCACACACCGGCATCATCCCCGGCAGCGCGGGCCAGGCGCTGGTCGCGCTGCACCCAGCCGAGCCCACCGTTGTAGGCGCTAAGCGCGAAGGCCCAGCGCTGGCATTCATCAGCGGCGCTAGCTAAACGCTTCCAGTGCCATTTGTTGTAGCGGGCCTGTGCCCGCATGGCCCATGTGGGCGAGTAAGGCGCGGCTTTCCCCAAGTCCGGGTAGATCTCGGCGATCCATGCCGATGTTCCCGGCATGAATTGGCTAAGCCCTTGGGCGCCCACGGGGCTATCAACGTTAGGCCGCCAGCCGCTCTCCTGATGGATCTGCGCGGCATGAACCGCCACACGGCCCTTCATGCCCCATTCCTGCTGCACGATGCGGGTTAGCTCGCGCTGGTGCTGTTGAGCAGCGCTGGGGATTTGGGCATTGGCGGGTGTGCAGGCAAACACGCTGGCAAGCGTGATGATGGCTAATAGCAACCGGGTCATGCTGCCTCCTTGGGGAGTTCAGCAGCAGCACGTTGCACAACATCTTGCAGCTGCATGTAAAGCACCAGCAGCTTGGGGCCAGCGTTGGGCTTGCCATCAAGCGCTTTGATCTCAGCAGCAAGCCGTTCGCCTTCCTTCAATAGCCAAGAGGTGTTGGCATGGGCGCTCATCTCAAACCCCCAGACCAAGGGCCAAGATAGTGGCGGCGATGATGATCGTACGGCGAAGCATGAAGAGCCCAAGCGAACTCGCGGACAACGCGAGGAGATTGCCGGGACGAGCGTACGGGAACATGGACCGGTCGATCCAGTAGCCGAGGTAGGCACCCCAACACAATTTGGTCAGCGACCAAAGCAGCACGCCAAGCTGGTGGGGGTAGAGAAAGCCCACGGCAATAGACGTGATGATAGCGAGAATCAACCAAGGGCCAATGCGGAGCTTGTCGAGCAGGGTTTGCTTATTCACGGGGATAGCCTCAATGCAGGGGGCGGGATGCAGTGAGGTCAGGATAGGGGCTTCGCGTGGGGCGCTGGGAATAAAGCGTTTTAGGATTTTTCAGGGGCTAGAAAGAAAACAACCCGCCGGGGCGGGTTTGTTGGGGCATCGCTAACAGTAATTAACTGGGGCAGTCCGTAATCCACAGCACGCTAAATGTAGGCCATTGTGATTCTAGATAAACAGCTCTTCCACCATTGTTGGCGATGAAGCGCTCATAGCCAGAATAGGCACCATAAGCATTTTTCCCGTTTACCTCACCACATACAGTTTCCAGTCCGTTAGATGCTTTGCCACTTTTAATGTTACGGAACTGAGCAGAGTCAGGGTCTCTCAGCCGGTCAGCTACGGCTTCTTTCGACTTTTTTACATGCCCTGAATCGCACCCTACTAGCAACAATGTCCCTATAACTACCCCTACCAATACCTTCATGCTAATTCCCCTGTTGTTATCGCGGCTAGCTTAGCCGTTTACGGATTCGTTGAACAGATCCGCTTGGCGGCGAGCGCGGGCCAGTTTCCGCTGCTCAGCGATGATGTTGTAGACCTGCACCGCCGTAATGCCTGCCCGTGCTGCCAGCTCATCAACGTTATGGCCGTTGTGTAATTCCCACAGGGCGCGGTCGCGTAAGGCGCGCTCCAAATGCTTGCCCTGGGGTACGTACAGGCTGCGCCCACCGGCCAAGCGAGAAATGGCACGCACCACGGTAAAGGCGTGGCGGCGGGCACAGTGTGGGTCTTCTCCGGCTTTTACCAGTGCATGCTCAACCACGCTGAGCATGTCGCTTAGGCCTTGCGGCCACTTCTTTAGGATCTCCGGGTCCAAGTGTTCCAGAGCATCATCGGGAACCTCGAAACCCATATCGAGCGTATCGTCATCGTGCTTATTCACGGTGGTTTCCTCGCGTTGAGTGTAGGCCGAGTTCGGCGATCATCATTCTCAGGCGCTCTCGGTTGGCTTGGCGCTTGGCTTCGCTCATGGGTGGCTTGGGTAACCGTGGGCGTGGCAGGCGTTCGGGTAGCATGGCCAGCAGTTGGCGCGGCGCTGGCCAGCGTTCTGACTGTGCGGCCAGCCGGTTAAAGGCGTGGCGAAGGCGGCGGGCGTCTTGCTGCTCATCCCAGCCGATCGGCGCGGCCCAGAGCACTTCTATCCATGTCTGGGTGGTGTATTCGGCTTCGTCTTCCCACGGGGCGCTGGGCAGGCGCAGCACCAGCAGGCGCATGACGCCATCGGTGACGGCGTTACGAAACCATGACGCAATCTGGCTCATCCTTCACGGCTCCGGTTGGCGGCTTCCAGGGCGCGCATCATGCCTTTGGATACAGGCTTGGGGCATTCCGGGATATAGAGGCTAGGGGCTTGCGCCCGTGCGCCTTGGGTTTCGACCACGCGCTTGAGGTAGTTGTGATTGCGCAGCGGGCGCGTGTCTTCGCCGGTGTCGCGCTTGGTGCGGATGGCTTCGACGGTATCCGACAGTGCCACACCTACCACCAGCGTATCGGTGGCCAACGCCAAGGCTTCGCGCATAAGGCGTAGTTGGCGTTCATAGGCCATGGCGCGGGTTTTCCCCCGGAACAGGCCAATATAGGCTACCAGCGGGCGTGATACGTCACGGGGCAGGTCTGCCAGTATGGCCATCATTTCGCGCAGCGCTTCATCTTCCATAGCGTGTTCCAGGCTGAACTGGGTGTGGCAGCACGGGCAGCGGGTTTCCATGGTGTTCTCCGGCGTTTAAACGTGGGTTAACGGCTGCTTAACAGCTGGGGTCAAAGGTCTGGATAAAGCGCGGTGGTTCCGGCAGCAGCGTGGCCAGCTTTTTCAGCATGGTCAGATTGCGCTCCCAGCCCTTCGGTAGCCGATAACGCTCGACCAACTCTTCGCGCGTCTTGCCCATGGCGGTAATGCACTCATCCACGTACGCGATGAGATCGCGCTTTTGGTGCTCTACATCCAGCGCGGCAATCACGCCTTTGAATTGCTTTTCAGTGCGCAGCCAGTCGATGCGTTCAATGCCTGTTTGGCACTTGGCAATGGCTCCGGCGTACTCCCATGAAAGCCCCATGTCGGTCAGCTGTGCTTCGATCTTGGCCATCTGCTCATGCTTGTTGAAGGTGTTGGGCACACGCCCTGCACGCTTGGGGGCTTTGGGCTGCCAGCCCAGGCGGCGGAACTCGTGCAGCACGCCGCCCACGGTGCGATCCGTCAGGTCTTTAGAACTGCTGACGCCCGCCGTGCGGGCGAGAATGGCGCGGTAGTCGTCGTCGCTTAAACCCAGCTGCGCTTTAGCGATGTGGATCTGGGCCAGCTTGCCTTTGGTGATCATGACGTGGCTCCGTTCATCTGGCGGCGTACCGCGTTACACCAACCGCCGCAGGGCTTGCCGTGGTTGTTTCCCTCATGGCACGCAAACACGCCCTGGCGCTTTACAGCGGCGTGGAAGTCCCTCTGAGTGTGCAAGCTTTTGCTGGCCTCGCTTCCCTTACGGGCGGCACAGCCGCCGCACATCGGCACCGCCTGGTTTAGAGCGTCTTCCAGTTCCTGACCTTCCAGAATGCGCACCGGCTTGGGCTGGTAGCTGAGGCAGGTAATGCCCGCGCCGGGGTCAGTTACCCAGCCGCCCTGGGGCCAAGGTGCGCCGTCTTTCATCTCAATCATGCCTTCGATGATCTGGCATTCACCCAAGTGCTTGCACACGCCGCAGAGCATGGCGAAGGCTTCGGTCCACTCTTCGCCCAAGGGCTTGAAGGGGATGCGTTCGAGGGTCATGACGCTACCTCATCTGCCTTGATCTCAAGATCAGGGAAGTGTTTCTTGAGATGAGCCACCACAGCGCCCTCGGTGCCAAAGGTTGGTACTACGCCGATCACGCGTGGCGCTACCATGCGGTCGGCTTCTTTCTTGCCAAACGCCCGCTTAAATTGTGCATAGTACTTTTTGGGATGGGGCGCACGCTTCATTGGTCGCCAGAATCGGCCTTCGGGATGCACGGGCTCGCCATCCTTAGTATCCGTCCACTTGCCTTCCACGGTGCCGTTTATGTAGACGTAAACGAAGATCTTCTTTCCGTCATGCACCTTGGCCAGTGTTAACGTGTAGCCATCCGCCAGTAGCTCTACGGAGCCACCCAAGTGCGCTAGGCGCTCTTTGATTTCTTTCCACTTGTCCATTGTTCACCTCATCGGCTGCTCATCAGTGCCGGGCCACCACGCCCAGCAGACGCCCCACGCGGGGGCGTTTCGCTTTAGCGCTTAGCTGTTTGTGCTTCCTCCAAGGCGTTGCGCGCTCTCACAAACGGCTCGGCGTGCATGGTTAGGCCGTCAAGATCGCTATCTGCCAGCTCGCCCAGCAGCTCTTCAAGCGCCTCTTGCAGCTCCTGTTCGATGCGTAGACGGTTTCCGTCAAAATCCACTGCGACGACTTGGCCGCCTTGAAACTCGGTAGCCGCGCTGTAGCTTGGCTGAACGCCTTCAGGGAAGCGGACAACGATGGTGTGTTCGTTCATTGGTTCTCTTCCTGCATGGCCTTAATGGATTCGGTAAGGGCATTGGGTTGACCAGCAGGTCGCACGTTGTTGGCGTTGACGTGGATCAGCCGCCCGTTGCTGGCGCGGATGAACGCCACATCGCCCTTAATGCTGACCAGCATTCCCTTACGCGCCGAGAAGCTGATCTGATTGCCTCGACGTACCGTGCGCGTGTAGCTCACGCGGTCGCCGTACTTGAGTGCGTTGCTCATGCGGCACCTCGGTTAGCGCGGTAAGTGATGTGATATCGGTACTGGATGCCCGCCGCTGTGTCTGAGTCGCGCAGGTAGTCGTTAACGACGTTGACCTTTGGGCCATATACCTTACGGGCGACGGCCAGCGCCGCTTCGCGGTGCGTTGACCCGGTGGCACGCTTACCGCGCAGGGTGGCGACAAAGCCGCCCATGGCGGGGCTAACGCGGATAGAGGAAGCATTCAAGACGGTGCTCATTGGGCGGCCCCCGTTTCAAAAGCTTCTGGGTCAGCGATATGGCCATCGTCGTCCACGACACCAACCTTCCCGCGTAATTGCTGTTCAAGCTCGGCAGGATCTCTCCATTCGCAAGCTGGACAACTCCGGCTCTTGGCCCATTTCACAAAAGCAACAACAGCTTCGATGGCACTCTCAACTGAGAATGACTCAGGCACGCCCGGAACTAGCAGTGTCCGGTTGTCATAAGCAAGCCGTGCCACCACATCGATCTCCCGCTTAAGCTCTGGTCGAGGGCCAGTAGCAATAACGACAGCACCTCCAGGAACACGCTTGCCCACCTGAATTTCTCCACTGGCAAAGCAATATGCGCTGACTTGATTTTTCATCTCACACCTCCGCGATGTTGAGGCTGATGGGCTGGTAGCGCTCGGTTTCGCCGATACGCTCATAGATGCGTACGTAGCTTTTTGAGCCGGTGACCTGTACGGCGTCGGCGATAGCGTCCATGGCTTTCAACCAGCGCGGGTCGTCAAAGTCGTGGCGGCGCAGGGCTAGCACCGCACCGGTGCGCAGGTTGCCTTGCTTGTCGGTACGGAAGGCGTCTTGCACGATGGTTTTCACCTCATGGCCAGCGCCAGACGTCCAATCGCGCAGGCACTCATCAATCAAGCCCTTGGCGGCTTCCAGGCGTTCATCGAAGGTGATGTGATCGGCCACTTGGCGCTGGATCTTGTAGCGGCCATCGAAGCTCAGCAGCGTGACGTTGCCTTTCTTCCCGCCCACATTGACGCCGTACTGCTCAGCGGAAAGCTGCACAAAGGTTTCAATGTCGCCAAAGGCGGCGGCTTTAAACTGTTGCAGTTGGCGGTTCAGCTCGATGGCCTGGGTGACCAGTTCGATAGTTAACTCATCGCGTGCCTGGTCGATGGGCTTAATACTTTCCTCCGGGATAAGGCGCCCTTTGGCGTCCATCCAGTAGCCTTCTGGAATTTTGGGGGGCTCGGTCGCTTTCGTGTTCATGGGTTACTCCTGGTCCTCGTTATCAATCTGATCTGTCACGGCCTGGATGGCATCGAGATAGCGCTGTGTGTCTGGCCTGTTGATGATGACCAGCGCTCCAAAGACGTTGTTGTCGTTATCAGCGAACACGCTCGACACTTGGCCAGCAGCTATCTCATCCATATCGCTAATGACCTGGCTGACGGTTCGGCTGCCGATGGTCTTGATGTTCAGTAAGCGCCCCATGGCGCTGTTAGGCATATTCATGTTCAGGCTCCTTTACGGGCTTGCTTGCGTTCAAAGTTGGCGGTGGCGCGGCTGGCACCACGGTTGTGGCGGTGGTGGTGCAGCGGCTCTATCAGTGCGCCATTGCGCTGGCGCAGGGCCTTGCTGTTACCCAGCCCCAACATCCACTCTTCCCACACGGCATATTCAGGCGGCAGTTCGAAAGGCTCTTCGTCCGGTACCGTCTCGGTGGCTGCCGTTAAGCCGGTGTCCCAGCGCTGCCAGAGAGGCAGCACGGCGGCGTGCTGGGCGGGCAGCAACGGAAACGGCTCAAACGCCAGGTGTTCGTAGCGTTCAGGCGCGGCCAGGTATTGCTGCAACGTGATGCCGTGGCCTTTCAGGTACATGGCCACATAGCGTGCGGCGTAGTGCTCCAGGTATTCGTCGGTGTAGGTGGTCATGAGCCATCTCCGTTATCGGTGGTGATCACTGCCGTGTTGAGCTGGCTGTTCGGGCAACCGCTTCGGCAGGCGCGATAGAGACGCACCCGCTGAGCATTGGTGGCGGCAAACGGCTGGCGCTGGCAGTCAAGGCACTGGCGTGATGAGATCTCGCCGAGTACCGGGCAGTGAACGGCGCTGCCCATTAACTCGCCTTCAACACGCTTTTGAAGGCCGCTTAAATCACCGGGGTAAATACCTCTGATGGCCTGGCTGATCATTGAGGAAGAAACCCCCAGCCGTACGGCGATACGCTTTTGGCTGCTTTCATGGCAGGCCTGCTGTAGCACGTAGATCCAATCACTCATCGCCGCCGTCCTCGGGCCGCCAGACGACCGCTTGCTTGTTGGCATCCCACACTTGACGGATGCGTTGGATCTGCGGCGCACGGGGGCCGCTGTAGCGGCTGGGCAACAGGCGAAAGCGCGTGGCGCGGTTGGGGCCACCTTCTGCGGTAACCACCAGATACCCGGCGCGGGCGAGGTACTGGCAGTAGAAGGCAGCTTCCTGCACGGCCACGGGGTGTTCTTCGGTGCTGGCCTGTAGGGCCAGCTCGTGGTGGTTGAAATCGCCGATGATGCGCATGGTTCGCCACAGCTGCTCTCGGCCGTAGCCGTGGGTGACCTGGCTGCCGTCCTTGCGCACGCGGGGTGCTTCAACGCCGGTGTCTCGCACCAGCGACCAGGTGGCTTTAGGGAAAGCACCGTTAACACGCTCGGTGGGCCGCTCGCGGTTGAGGTAACCGGCCTTGGTGAGGGCTTCTACGTAGCTGCGCAGTGCGCCTTCCTTGAGGCGGGTGGTGGTTTCCAGCTCACTGATCGTGAACTTGCGCAGCTTGCGGATGGCTTCCCACATCGTTTGGCGGCCTTCGGGGCGCTTGGCGTTGGCGGTGAGGTGTACGGGTTTGCGACCTGCCATGGTTACACCCTCCGCTTCGGTGCTTCGCCGCTGTACAGCGTGCGTTGGCCCCAGGTGGCGGCATCCATGGTGTTGTCACCCTGCACCAGCGTTTCCTGGCGGACGTGTTCGATGTTGACGCAAATGCGGCGGGCAGCGCCCCGGCTGACTTCCAGAATGCGCTCCAATAGGTCGTCGGCAATCGTTACATCGCGGCAGTACATACGCGCCAAGGCGCGGGTATCGTCCAGGTCGCAAGGTTGGGCGGGCGTCCATGAGAGCATGCGGTTGTGGAAGCGCTCCCATTCGCGCAGCTTGGCGGGCATGTTCTCCTCACCGATCAGCAGGATCGCGGCGTTGCTACCTTCGTAGATGTCACGGATCACCTCGACCGCTTTCTTGGTGACGATGTGGTCCATCTCATCAATGATCAGCGGGCGTTGGCTTAGCACAAGCTGCTCGCTGATCTGGGCGGTCATCTCAGGAATGGTCTTCGCAGGAGCAATGCCCATCTCCGTCAGGATTGAGAGCAACAGGAATTTCTTGGTCCAGGTGCTTTTGCACTCGACGTAATAGGCGCGGTGCTTGTTAGCCACGTAGGCGGCGGCGGTGCTTTTTCCCCAGCCGCTGGGGCCGTAAAAGGCCACCATGCCGGGCAGGTGCGCGGGGCGGTTAAGGGCGCGTTCCATCGCCATGTTGCATAGCGCTACGTTCTGTAGCGGGGCGGTGGTCATGCTGTTGACGTTGACCATTGGGGGTTGTTGAGTCATCATTTGCTCCTGTTTTTTGCATTGCATTGGCCCGTTCCCTTCCTCACAAAGGGCGCGGGCTTTTTCATGAGCGTTCGCCGTGAGCGCTCAAACCTAAGTCGTCATAAACCGATGTCATCGAGCGGTATTCGCCGGTGCCGGGGTAGGTCTGGTGAAAGCGCAGGTCGATAGCGTTGAGCTGATCCCCGGCTTGTACGCGACGATCCAGCCGCAACCAGCGTTGATAGCGCCGCTTGGGGGTATCCACTTCCGCTACCGTTGCTGGTTCACCGGCCATTTCCGCCGCCAGCTTTTGGCGCGCATCGCTTTGCGCGGGCGTGGCGGGTTCGGGGATGGGCGGCAGTTCGCGTTTAGCAGCCTGCTGGGCTTGGCGTAGGCCTTCGGGGGTGTAGTCGAGGCTTGGCCGGTGCAGGGTTTCGATGTTCTGGATTTGCTCTAACTGATGCTCAAGCACCACTTGGCCAATGTTGCGATCCACACCTTTCTTGAAGTCGCGGAACTCTTTTTGCTGGGTGGCCACGAAGCGTTTTTGGGCCGTGCGTGAGGCGGCAGCGCGCTCTTTGCGTGAGATGCCTAGCAGCTCTGCACACTCTGCAACGGCGATAAACTCGCCCTCTACATAGACGTACAGCCTGCCGATATCCGCTTCGTCACGTTTAAGCACTGCTGAGCGGCCCACGTGCTCGAATAACGCGGGGGCATCGTAGGAGTTACCTTCAAAGCGAATGCCTTTTTTGCCAATCACGCGGGTGCCGCCGATCTCTGCTAGTAACAGGTCAAGCGCACGCTCATCGTTGATTCGGCGGACAGGTGCGGTCCAGGCGTTGGCAACTTCAAACGGTGTTTTGTTGTTAAGGCCGCTATGAGTGTTGTGGTGATAAATCGAACACCATTGATCAAGGATCAGCTGGAGTTCGTCACTGGTCATTTCGACCTCGACGGTTTCTCCTTTGGTCATGATGCGTTGCGCGAAACTCTTACGCGCTTCAATCACCTTTCGCTCGGCGACGTTGTGGCCAATGAAGCCGGGCAGCAGGTCAAGGATGCCGTGGCTCATGGTGCGGAAGGCGCGCTCAACGGTGCCTTTTTGCTCGGAGGCAAAGGGCAAGCACAGCTCTTGCTCTACTTCTAAATCACGCAGCACGCTGGTGAACTGCTCGCTCACGTAGTCCTTGCCGTTATCCGTACGGGCAATTTCGCAGATACCCCAGTCCAGAGCGGCTCGGCGGAACACTTGGCACACCGCCTTGGCGGTACTGGTTTTTGAGACGTATAGCTTGAACCGACGTGAGTAGAGGTCGATGGTGCCAATCACGCTGTGGCGGCCATCGGCTAACAGCCAGTCACCGGGGGTGGAGTCCAGCTCCCACACCTGGTTAAGCCGCTCGATACGCTCATGGTGACTACCCACCGCCGCCATGTAGTTGTTCTTCCAGGCATCCGGGTTCGTCGCATAGGTGTAGGCCTGGGCGTTTTCGGCTTTCCACCAGTCCATAAAGCGCTTGTAACTGGACACTGAGACGCGGTCTTTGCCGGGTTCTTCAGCGCTTATATAGAGCTTCACTTTTTTGGGTGTGATGTGTGGCCGTTCCAGCATCAAGCCGATCACCATCGCTTCAAGGCCGTCGATCTCACGGACCTTAAACTGCTCTTTACGCCCACCGTAATTGTCGACTAACCCCCACAGCCCTTCGGCGCGGTAGTCGTAATGCCACTTTTTGAGCGTACCGGCGTTGATGGAGCGCGTGCCTTGGTACTCAGGCATCCACTGCCATACGTTGTCGGGCAGGGTTACGTCGCCAGTATTGGCCAGCTCGGCAAATTGGTTCAGGGCCGGGCGCAGGCTAATGCCACGGCGGCGCTTGAAATCCCACAAGGCCAGCAGCACCGCTTCACGCGCCTTGGCGCGCAGGCGCTTTTCGCTGTTGGGGGCCAGCGCGGCAAACTGTTTCATACCCAGTTGCTTACGCGCTTGGCGGGTGGTGTCGTCGTCGGCCTGCGCTTGGTTCAGGTGGCGACCATAGGCGCGGGCGTCTTCTACCTGAGCACTGTTGTTTAGGCGATCTTGCGCGGCGGCAATGGCCTGCTTTTCGTTTAAGGCGTTTTGCACCGTCACTGGTAAACGATCAGCGACGTATAGGCGGCGCTTGCCGCCACGGCCTTTGGCTATGTCGAAGGCCCAGCTTTCACGGTTAGCCCGTTTCTGAGCAGCCTGCTGGCTAACACCCAATGCGTCAGCAATGGTGCGCATTGAGTAGTTCTCACTCATGAGCGGCACCTAAATTCTTGGCTGCTGGCATCTTTATGCTCCCTCGAATAGTTCAAGTTCTGGCGCGCTGGCTTTGCGCACGTTTTCGCG
Organism: Halomonas sp. 111; assembly: GCF_052379685.1. Lineage (NCBI taxonomy): Bacteria > Pseudomonadati > Pseudomonadota > Gammaproteobacteria > Oceanospirillales > Halomonadaceae > Halomonas > Halomonas sp. 111. Next base: position 96,622 of record NZ_JBQSYV010000007.1, on the reverse strand, counting down.
GTGGCCAGCGAGTTGCTTAATGGCTTGGGTGACGCCCTCAAGCGTTGCGTCGACATCGCGTTGCTCGCGGTAGAAGCCACTGAGGTGTTCAACCGCTTTGTTCAAACAGGTCTGCAAATCCATCAGGTCGTTCTGGCTACGCGCCCGGCCTGCCGGTATATCGATCACTAGCTTCTGGGCACTGCCCGCGATCCACTGGGTGATAAAGGTGGCATCGCACGCAAACTCAAAAGGGCGGATGCGGCGGGTAGGTATGCACCCATCGGCAATCCATTTGTAAACCGACCATTCGCTCACCCCGACTAGGTCGGCCACTTGGGCAACGCTACGGTTGTGCTTGTGCAGCGCGTAGTCGATACACAGGCGTGTGGCGTGTTCCAAGCTATGGGGTTGTACGGGCTTCCAGCGCTTCCGAGTCATTGGAAGTGTGTCCTTGTTCAGTAGCTACAAACGTGGCGCTGCTCTGCATCTAGGCGCGTTGAATAACGGCGGTTAGGCTGAGTGGCACATGATTGGAGTTCGACCTATGCTGCTTTTCTATTGGCGTGACCACGATGCTGTTTGTCGGCACCAGTGGTATCCTTGCCCTCGTAACGACTCGGCCAAATGGTCTGAGCGTCAGTGCCGATCGCTTCGGCAATCAACCGCTCACCTCTCGGCCAGGGTCGATCAAGGGCAGTGGTTAGCGTGGTGGCGGACTTATAACCGTGATGCTTGGCGAGCTTTCGCAGAGACCAGCCAGCTTTACGGACAGCGGCGACAATGTCGGCGCGGTGCCAGTCTCGAAGTCTGGCTTTTTTTGACGCACTTTTTTCATTCATGTCTAAAGACTCTTTACGGCTAGTGGGTTAGTACATGAATCAACTTTAATCCCGAATGTGGGTTATATCAACCCCTTTCGTAGGTTGTAACTTCGCTTTGTGTGTCAGAGAGGCCGGGGCTTTGTTTAAGTTATTGTTATTAATGGTGAATAATGGAAGCTACAACCTGTATCGAACTTACAACCATGGGTTGTAGCTTTGGGGGTGGGAAGTGACAACCACAATCGGGGAGAGAATAGCCTACATACGTGGTGACAAAAGCCAGGCGGCTTTTGCTGAATCCATCGGTGCGCATAAAAACTCAATAGGGAACTACGAACGGGGTGAGCGTACTCCTGATGCAGGTTTCATCCACAAGCTCGTTCAGGCAGGCTACAACGCAAATTGGGTGCTAACAGGCAAGGGGCCAATGATCCTCATTGATGAGGCTCACTCGGCAACAGGGAATGGGCTTCCGCCTTCGATCCACGAGGATCAGGAGGCTAGCTTCGCCTTTACTGGCACTCCTAAGAGCAAGTCTAGTGAGGGTTACGAAGAAGATGATAGCGTAGGGCCGGTACGTATTGAGGAGATGGAGGCTCACTTTGAGCGCGCGCGCAAGGCCGATATAGAGGCCGGTACCAGCAGTTATGCGCAAACGCTACCCATTCCAATGACTGTATATGTGCGCCTTGTCGGGCCTTTGGCTGAGTTGGCGCCGGACGATGAATGGCATCGTGAGGCTATATTAGCGAGAGCTATCAGCGCGCTGAGGGCGCTTACCTATGATGATCCAGTTGAGATGCTCCACTTCCAGGAGCCAGATCTGCGCAATATAGTTGCTTCCGCTTGCACAGCCTATAGAATTGCTAGTGAAAGAAGAGGCGTGTAACTGCTGCTAGATTCAGTAGGGATATTCAGAGTAGAGTTAACGGGTCTTTAAAGGGCTTTGAAACACCAATGTTAAGTGTCGCAAACTATGCGGTACGTTCCTGAAAAATACCGCTATCCATTCGACACGCCGCTTTTCCCTGCGCGACCCGCGCCACTTCCTTGTAGCCCGCGCCACTGTGGGCTTCAACTCACATCAACACGCTGCAACCCACATCAACCCGCTTTCCTTCCATCTGTCCTATACCATTTGATAAGTCACAATAGTCTGGCACAACAATTGGGACAACCTTCTTGGCAGTGATTAGCTCTTTTCTTGCAGCCTATTTGGCACTGGATCGAAACAAGACCACTTTTCATCTTGTTGATCTGCCCCGACCCGGGTCGGTAACGTTTAGTTTCGGTGAATCATATTTTACTAAAAGTAAGCTTACGTCTTATCTCACTCGATAGGGCATACCTGTTAGGTAATGCCCAAAATAAACCTAGGTAGGGCCAGTGATAACTCAGGTATGAAGGTCACTATCAGTACCATTGGAAGGTGGCCAAAGAGCAAAAACTTCATTGTGACCCCAAAGTACTTATCGAGAGATATTTTACTAACGCCTGCAGCCATATAAAGCATAGGTGCGCATGGTGGTGAGACATTACCTAACCCTAAATTGACGCCAACAATAGCGGCAAAATGAATAGGATGTACGCCAATAGCAGTGGCTAATGGCAGCAGCACAACTGCAGCTAAGATGCTGCCGGAAATGTCATCGACAATCATGCCGATTAAAAGCAGAACGAGATTTATAAGCAATAGAATGACGAGTGGGCTGTCTGATAGTCCCAGTAGAAAGCCTGTCACTTGGCTCGGCACCTGTTGAAGGATCATGGCGCGGCTCATCATGAAGAGAAAGAAAAGCACGGCAATGATTGACCCAATCGTCAATGTGGCTTGAATCAAGCCATTCCAGAATGCCTTGACGCTAAGAGTGCGGTAGAGCACAAATCCAGCAAAGGTGGCGTATACGAAGGCTATGGCTGCTGCCTCAGTAGGCGTCGCTATGCCTCCATAAATGGTGCCCAGGATGATGATAGGCATTAGAAGTGCCCAAATTGCGCTTTTACCGCTTTTCAAGATCTTAATGCCAGCCTGTCGTACAGGCAGTTTTTCATCAACTTGTATGTTGGGGTTGTTGCGCAGGAAAAAGAAATTCAACCCGACGTAGATAATCATCAGTAATACGCCGGGAATGACGGTGGAAAGAAAGGCAGCGCTAACGGAAAGCCCACCCGTTATCGCGAAGACGATCATCGGTACCGAAGGTGGGATGAGCAGTGCAAGTACCGAAGAGCATGCTACCAAGGCGGTTGCATGGCCAACAGGATAGCCCTCTCGAACCATTCGCGGAATCATAATCTGGCCAATCGCTGCGATGGCGGCAGAAGATGAGCCAGAAATGGCTCCAAAAAGAGCACACGTTATAACGGTAACAGCTCCCAGGCCGCCCTTAACTCTTCCTACGAAGGCATTGATGAAGTTGAGTAAGTGTGTGGATATCCCCGCTTGGGCCATTACCACGCCCGCTAATACGAAAAGAGGTAGCGCTAATAACGCAAAACTGGTTGTCGTTTGAAATGCATAAGGAATAAGGAATGAGATATCAGCACCAGTGCTGAGCAAATAGACAAGAGCACCAAGACCAAAGGCGAAGGCTATCGGCATTCCCAAGAGTAATAAAGCTACAATAATCCCGAGAGCTAGGGAAAAAATCAGCATCGTTGCCTCTCTTCTTTTTGTATGCGACGAAGGTCAAGGAACTGGTTAATCGTTTGCATGAGCAACGCTAATATAGTGCCTAAAAAGCCCACTACTAATGAGGCAGACCACAACCACCTAGGCCAGCGCATATAGGAGCTCAAGCGACCTCGATCGAAATCAAACATGGCGTACTTAATGGCAAAGTAACCAAACACCACGCAGACAGCTATGCTCAGTAGGGACATGCAGAGATTGATGATTTGGGTCTTGCTACGAGATTTAACAATAAGATCTAGTATGCCGCCGCGTATATGCTCGCCCTCTCTAGTGGTATAGGCAATAGCCGGAAAATAAATCCATGCTCCTAGCAGCAGCGCAATCTCTTCAATGCCTAGAAATGGGGAGTTAAAGACGTAGCGCATTAGCACTTGACCAAACATCAAGCCACCCAAAAGAATGCTAAATATTGCCAGCGAACTTTTGAGAAGCATTGCATAAGCGGCTTCACACTTTAAAAAAACTGAATAGAGTGGGCTAACAGGAAAGTTTGGCACGGCAGTCACTTCTGCCACCTGGCTTACCTGATGGCTTTCATCCGCAGGGGAAAAGTCTTTTTCCTTTTCTTGTATTGGCATCACTTTACTCCAAAGAGAAAGGCCCACTAAACGCGGGCCTTGGGTCTTACTCAATACCAGCGGCTTGTCTCAGTTTTGCCATAATTTCGGAGCCGACCAGCTTCTCCATTTCAGGCCATTCTGTTTCATGAACAATTTGTGCAGCAGTGGCAATCTGCTCATCACTGAGTTCGACGACATCAATGCCTGAATCTCGCACTTTATCCAGGAATTCTTCACTCAAGCTCTGAGCCTCATCCCAAGACCACAGCACAGTGTCGTCGGCAGCGCTCTGTAGTAAGTCGCGGTTCTCCTCAGAAAGTCCTTCCCACCAGTCTTTATTCACTAGCCAGAAAGCAGTTTCAAAGTAGTCATTGGTAAGAATGTTCGTTTCCAGAACATCTCGCTGCTGGTAAGTTTCTACTGCAGTCGAAAAGGCTCGGGCATCGACTGTACCTAGCTGTAGGGCGGTATAGACCTCTGAGAGTGGAATAGGTACTGATGCGAAGCCAAGGTTACGGAAGCGGTCAATGGCGATAGGGACAGGTGGTACACGGACCTTAATATTGTTGCCATCTTCGGGGAAGTTGACAGGGACTTCTCCTACGCCTTTGCGGATAACAAGGGAGCCAAAATCGGTAGGGATAATGCCGATAGTATGCAGGTCGAGATCATGAAATATGCTGTTATAGACTTCTAGCATTTCGCCATTAGGCCCATAGACATCCCGAGCGTCTTCCCAGTTCGAAACAACATAACCAAGCCATGAGAGGTCGAGGCGTTCGTCAAATTCCGAGGCACCCCAAGTCAGCGTCATCGGCACAACGCCTTGCATGGATTGCTCAAATAGAGACGTCCAGTCTCCTAAATCACCACCTTGGTGGTAGGCAATCTGAAACTCCTCACTTTCCTGAATCTCGTCGATAAAACGCTCAGAAATAGCGTGGAAGATATGATCGCTTGGCATGGCATGTGCCAATATGAAGCGCTCATTAGCTTGCGCTTGGGACGTAATGCCCACGCTCGCCATAGCAACGGCTGCAATCGCTACGCTTGTGCGAATCTTCGTAAGCGGTAATCTTTTCGGCATCTCTACTACTCCTTTCTTGTACTTTGTTTATTAAGAAGAGTTTTATAGTATATATTAGCTTAATAGACTGGGTGTTGAGCTTTAGTGCATGGTTTTTAGTTCTTGAAAATTATCCGCTATTGCTGTTTATGTTTTCTAGATCTAGATAAAGATTAAAGCCACCTTTGATCAACTTCTAGTTAATCAAAAATAGATTTACCCCTCCTGTCACTAATAGGTTTTTTTGATTTATATCAAGCTCTTCAAATAACTTGACATTGCGAAGTTCAGGCTAGGGTAAATAATTTTTATTTTAAATAAGTATTTGATTAATCTAACGTAAGGTTTTGTTTAACATAGTTGGTTTTTGGCACGTAATTACCCCGTCTCTATTATGCTTAAGTATTAGTGTTTGGAGAGGTGCTGATCAGTTTATTCAACTCATCAAAATATGTTTCCAAAACTAAATTAGAAAACCCTCCTTTACGGGTGATGGCGCTGTAACCTGTGAAGTAATGCCATTTATTGGGTGGCAGTGCTTTCATCTGCCCGTCGCGTACCCATCGCTCAGCATAATGAGTGGGTAGGTATCCGATATAGCTCCCAGACAGTATAAGAAAAGCAACGCCCTCGCGGTCGGTCGCTGACGCTGATGCTTTAAGCGGTTCATGCATTGCCTTTATTTCTGGTGTTTGGGCATAAGCGGGTACAACAGCGTCGTAATGTGGTAAGTCTTCTTCCGTAATATTGTTCGCGTGAAATAGTGGGTGTTCAGTCGAGCAGTAAAGTCTTGAGGTTTCTTCGTACAGTGTCAGGTAGTCAAGCCCTGGTAGAGTTTTGAGATTAGGAATAACGCCGGTATGTAAGCGTCCATCAAGAACGGCTAGCTCAATATCACTAGGCGGAATCATGCGAATGTTGATACGAACATCGGGGCCTTTCTCTTTGAGTGCATTAAGCGCATGAGTTATATGCATTTCGGGCATGGTTACTAGGTTATCGGTAATACCAATGTTGAGCTCACCTTTGAGCTGGGCATGCAAGCCGTTGACTTGAGTGCGAAATCCCTCAACTGCCGCTAAAAGCTGTAGAGACAATTGGTAAACTTCAGAGCCTTCATTCGTTAGGGCAAAGCCACTACGGCCACGTTGACAAAGGCGGAGGCCAAGTCGTGTTTCCAAGTCATTCATTGCCATGCTAATGGCAGCACGGCTAATGCTTAATTCGACTTCAGCCGCTGAGAAACCCCCGCATTCCACGACTTTTCGATAAATTCTGAGGAGCCGAAGGTCAGAGTCGCTTGGTTGCCCCATTGGCGCTACTTTCCGAAGTGCCATATTTTTCTTGCTCCTTACCTACACAGTGAGATTTATGTAACCCCCATCGTAGCGTCATCGTGCTTAAAAGTTAAGTAAGTAGTTATTTGAAATAAACTAGTTGTTTATTTAACTTATCAAAGAGGCGTTCTAGGCTGGTTTTCTAAACCCCATTAATGACAAGACTCTATAGAGGGTAATAGATATGTCAGCTCAAGAGTTTTCCCCTACTGCCGGGCTCAGCGTCGAGCAACTCGACGCATACTGGATGCCTTACACCGGCAACCGTCAGTTCAAACGCGACCCGCGTATCATCACCGGTGCCAAGGGCAGTTATCTCACCGATGCCCAGGGTCGCCAGGTTTTTGACGGCCTCTCCGGATTGTGGACGTGTGGCGCTGGGCACTCTCGCCCAGAAATCGCCGACGCGGTAAGCAAGCAGTTGCGCGAGCTGGACTATGCACCTGCTTTCCAGTTCGGGCATCCCAAGGCGTTTGAACTTGCTCATCGTCTGCGTGAGCTGACACCTAAAGGTCTGGATTACACCTTTTTCACCGGCTCGGGTTCCGAGAGCGCCGATACGTCCTTGAAGATTGCCCGCGCCTACTGGCGTAAGAAAGGACAACCCACCAAGACCAAGCTGATCGGGCGTGCCAAGGGCTATCACGGCGTCAATTTCGGTGGTTTCAGTGTGGGCGGTATTGGTGCCAATCGGGCGCTTTATGGGCAGGGCGTCGATGCTGACCACCTGCCCCACACCCTGATTGCTGAGAACGCCTTCACCCGTGGCATGCCCGATCGCGGTGCCGAGAAGGCCGACGAGCTGCTTGAGTTGATCGCGCTGCACGACGCTTCCAATATCGCCGCGGTGATCGTCGAGCCACTGGCCGGTTCCGCAGGGGTAATCCCGCCGCCGAAGGGGTACTTGCAGCGGCTGCGCGAGATCTGCGATCAACACGATATCCTGCTGATCTTCGACGAGGTAATCACCGCCTTTGGGCGCATGGGATCTATGACCGGTGCCGAGGAGTTCGGCGTCACTCCCGATATAATGAATTTCGCCAAGCAACTGACCAACGGTGCGGTCCCCATGGGCGGCGTGATCGTTCAGAGTGAGATTTATCACACCTTCATGGAGCAGGGTGGTGCCGACTACATGCTTGAGCTGCCCCATGGCTACACCTATTCCGGGCACCCGGTGGCCTGTGCCGCAGCCCTATCGGCTCTGGACGTGCTCGAGCAGGAATGCCTTATCGACCGCGTGCGCGAGATGAGCCCAGTCTTCGAAGAAGCGCTTCACGGGCTTAAGGGCACGCGTTATATCAGCGATATCCGTAACTATGGACTCGCTGGCGCCTTGCAGATCGAACCCTACCCTGGTGAGCCGGCCCGCCGACCCTACGAGATCGCTATGAAGTGCTGGGAAAAAGGCTTCTACGTGCGCTACGGCGGCGACACCATTCAGCTCGGCTTGCCCTTTATCGTCGAGCGTGAGGAGATCGACCGCGTCGTCAATGTGATAGGCGATGCCATCAGCGAACTGAACTGAAACTCTTACTTCTGCAGACTAAACCGACAGACCCAACAAGAGGCAACTCATGACAACACTCGGCCATCTGATCAACGGTGTGCGTGTCGACCGCGAAGAGCGTACCCAGGATATCTTCAACCCCTCCGTTGGCGAGGTTGCCGGCCAGGTGAGCCTGGCGAGCAAAGCTACCGTCGAGGAGGCCATTGCCGCTGCCGAGGCCGCCTATCCGGCCTGGCGTGACACCCCGGTCGCCAAGCGCGCCCGGATCATGTTCCGCTTCAAGCAACTGCTGGAAGAGCATGCCGACGAAATCGTCCGCCTGGTCGGCCAGGAGCACGGCAAGATAGTGCATGATGCGCGGGGCGAACTCGCCCGGGGTATCGAGAATGTGGAGTACGCCTGCTACGCCCCGGAGCTGCTCAAGGGCGAGCACAGCAAGAATACCGGCCCCAGCATCGACTCCTGGAGTGAGTTCCAGCCCTTGGGCGTGGTGGCTGGCATCACGCCGTTCAACTTCCCGGCGATGGTGCCGCTGTGGATGTATCCCATGGCCATCGCCTGCGGCAACACTTTTGTTCTCAAACCCTCCGAGCGAGACCCCAGCTCGGCACTTTACATTGCCGAGCTGGCCCAAGAGGCGGGGCTGCCCGCCGGCGTGATCAATGTGGTCAACGGTGACAAAGAAGCCGTCGACACTCTGCTCGACGACCCGCGCGTGCAGGCCGTCAGCTTCGTCGGCTCCACTCCGATCGCTGAATACATCTACTCCCGGGCAAGCGCTAGCGGCAAGCGTTGCCAGGCCTTGGGCGGCGCCAAGAACCACGCCATCGTCATGCCCGACGCCGACATGGACAACGTGGTCAACTCCTTGAACGGGGCGGCCTTCGGTTCGTCGGGCGAGCGCTGCATGGCGCTTTCCGTTGCGGTGGCCGTGGGCGACGAAGCCGCCGATACGCTGATCGCCAAGATGCAGGAGCAGATGAAGTCGCTCAAGGTCGGCCCCTTCTCCGACAAGAGCAACGATTTCGGCCCGGTGATCACTAAGGCGCACCAGGAGAAGGTCTGCGGCTATATCGACAGTGCCGAACAGCAGGGCGCCACCATCGTGGTCGATGGGCGCGGTGTTCAGGTACCGGGGCACGATAACGGCTTTTATGTGGGCGGCACCCTGATCGACCGGGTGACACCCGAGATGACCTGTTACCAAGAGGAGATATTCGGCCCGGTACTACTGGTGGTGCGCGTCGGCTCCATAGATGAGGCGATGAAACTGATCAACGATCACGAGTATGGTAACGGCACTTGCATCTATACCCGCGATGGGGAAGCGGCACGTTATTTCAGCGACCGTATCCAGGTTGGCATGGTGGGCATCAATGTGCCGCTGCCGGTGCCAGTCTCCTACCACAGCTTCGGCGGTTGGAAGCGCTCGCTGTTCGGCGACCTTTCCGCCTATGGCCCCGATGCGGTGCGTTTCTACACGCGGCGCAAGACGATCACCCAGCGCTGGCCGTCGGCCGGGGTACGCGAGGGCGCACAGTTCTCTTTCCCCTCCTGATCGAGCCGGGTCTACCAATATCAGCGCATGACCGGAGGGTCATGCGCTCGGCCTCCTAACAAAAAGAGATAACGATCATGCAGATTGCTATTTCCAAGGAAATCAAAACCACGAATATCGTGTCGGCTTGATCCTCACCGGCGCCCGCGAGCTGGTCAGCCGTGGTCACACCGTCACCGTGCAGGCCGGGGCAGGAGAGGGTGTTGGTTTCGCGGGTGCTACCTATGAAGCCGCAGGCGTCCGCACCGAGGTTGATGTGGCTAAGGTGTGGGGCAGTGCTGAGCTGATACTCAAGGTTAAGGAGCCGCAGTCCGAAGAAATCAAACGCCTCAAGGGGGGCCAAACGCTGTTCACTTACCTCCTCTTGGCCGCCGAGGAAGCCTTGACCCGGGGCCTTATCGAAAGTTGTGCCATCTGCATCGCCTACGAGACCATCACCGACCGTCAGGGCGGCCTACCTTTGTTGGCTCCGATGAGTACGGTTGCCGGACGCATGGCTGCGCAGCTTGAATTATTTACGCAATGTATGTGCTCATCATAGTCGGCTGTGGAATCGCAATATGACGGACCAGCCGCGTAAGCCCGCCCATGGTGAAGCCCCTCTATTTTCCCAAGGCTGGCAAAACTCCCATGTTCAGGCGCGCCCTTTCCTACTGTTCTGTATTGTTCGACGGTTAACCCGACGAGCACTTGGTGGGCCCGCTTATCAGAGTTGTTAAGCAGTTTCCCAGATTTGCGCGAAGCAGGGCTAAATCTAAAAGGCATGGGAATTATAGAAGGTTGGGAGCAGTGGGAATGGGAAGCAAGGCAATAAAAAAACCCTAAGCAATGCTACTGCGTGGCAGTCTCACCGATAGGGGCCGTGTTGAAGTAAATACTAGGTGCGTACCGGCTTCGATAAGCTGGTTGATCTACTGGCTGTGGATGCCAACGGCACGTTGAGCCAAAGTGGGAAGCATTTTAACCGATTAAAGGACGCATAAGCGGCGAATAAACGCCCAAGCGCCATGCCGAGGATTCCGGCATGGCGCTTGTTTTTGTGCTTAAAATTCAGCCCTTAAACCTTAGTCCTTAAAACCAGCCCCTTAAAACTCGGTCCTCAACGTAAGCGAGGCACTACGTGGGGCGCCGTAGATGGCACCGGCGTAGAAGCCGTAGCGGTTGTAGTAGCGTTGGTCGAACAGGTTATCGACGTTAAGCGTTACGCTGGTTTCATCGCTGATATCGTATTTTGCCATGGCGTTAACGGTGGCGTAGCCGGGCCAGTTGACGGCAGTGGAACCTGTGCTGACGCCGTTTGTAGGTTGGCCTGCCGGGCCTGATATGGCGTGGATGTTGCTTTGCGCGTACACACCGCCGCCGAAGGTCATGCGGTTCAAGAAACCGGACGGTTCATACGTAGTGGAAAGCTTGAACAGATGCGATGGGTCGCTGCGGCCATCCGAGTCCACACGGTGGAAGTGCAGGTAAGTGTAGCCACCGTAAACATTCCAGTTGGGCGTCAAAGCGCCGGCGATTTCCAGGTCGATGCCATCGGTTTCATTGCCTGTTCCTGCCTTGTAGGCCTGGTCGCCGGTGGGTGTAACATTGTCGCCGTCACGTACGGCCTTGTTGTCCTGGCGGGTGCGGAAGAAGGCGACGGAGGCATTTAGTCTGCCGTCAAACCATTCGCCTTTCACACCGGTTTCATAGCTGTCGCCCACGATGGGTTTAATCGTGGCGCCGCTGGTGGTTTCACGGGTTTGCGGCGTGAATGTGCTGGTGTAGCTTGCATATAACGAGTGATTGTCCGTGAGGTCATACACCACGCCTGCGTAGGGCGTTACCACGCCGTTGTCGTGCTGGCTGGAGTGTTCGCCCGAGGACGTTTCGCTTTCGGTTTTGTAGTAGCTGGTGCGAGCACCAAGAATAACCGACAGCGGTTCGGTGATACTTAGGCGCGTTGCGGCGTATAAGCCTCTCAGGCGTGTTTCGGTGAGGCTGCTGCGGCCAGTTTTTGAGGCCTCCATGGTAAAGTCGGCATCGACACCATGACGCCAGTCGGTGACCGGCAAGCCGTTGTTAGCTCGAAACAGGCAGTTGGAGGAGTGGATGGTGGTGGTGTTGCTCGACATGGTGCAGGTGTAGTCGGGAGAGCGTGCCCGCGTGCGGCTTTCGTTATAGCCGAGCATGACATCATGGCGGCGGCCGATAGCATCAAATGCACCGCTTAAGTCAAACTGGGCGGACCGCTGGCGCGTCTCGGTGCTGTCGTGCAGGCCATTCAATATGGCACCGCTGCCATCCTCTTCATCCCAATAGCCGATATAGGTGCCACCACTGCCGCGGTTGACCTTGGCCAGGCCACGGTGACCAACGGCATCTATGTCGCTTTGTGCGATGTTGATATCAAGCGACCAATCGTCGTTGAATGCGTGTTCCAGCGAGGCGAACAGGGTGTCGGTCTGGTACTCCCCATAGCTCCAGCCAGGTGCCAGGTTGTTGCTGCGCGGCAAGTCTGTCAGTTGGCCACTGGCGTACCAGATGGGAATATTGGCACCCCAGCCCGCGCCGTAGGTTTTGTTGTATTCGTACTGGTAACCCACGCCCAGAGTGGTGGCGTCGGAGACATCAAACTCGAAAGTGGCAAGCGCAGCCCGGTCTCGGCTGGATTCATGGTCGCGGAAGCCATCGCCTTCTTGCTGGGTGACCACGAAGCGCGAGCGAATGCGGCCATCCTCGGTAAGCGGCACGTTCACGTCGACTCCAGCGCGGCCAGTATCCCAACTGCCATAAGTGGCGTAGGCGCTGCCGCCGAAGGTTTTCTCGGGGCGCTTGCGAATCAGATCAACCGTTGCCGAAGGGTCCCCCGTTCCGCCCAGCAAGCCATTGGCGCCACGCACGATATCAATGTGCTCGTACAGATCCATGTTAAGGGCGTTACCGCCGTTACTAAAATCCGAGCCTCCCGGGAACGCCAAGCCGTTAACTTTCCAGTTGCTGACACTGTAGCCACGCGCCCGGAACGCCGTACGGCCACCCACTTCCGACTTGCTGGAGCTGATGCCGGGCGTAAGCGCTAACGCCTGCTCGATATTCACAATCTGCTGATCATCCAATTGCTGACGCGTGATGCTGGTCACCGACTGCGGCGTTTCACGTGGCGAGAGATCAAGGCCGGTGGAGCTAGTGGTTTCAGGAACCGTATAGCTACGGGCAGGGTCGCCTTGATAATTTGCCTCGACCCTCATGGTATCCATCTGTACCTCGGATACACGTTGAGGCTCTTCCGTCGCGGTCTGAGCCATCACCGACGTGCTTAGAAGACAGCCACAGGTGGCGACAATAGCCCTTGCGAGGGGCGTTTTTGACCCTTCGTAGGCGTTCCTGAGGGGCTGCGAGACGCGATACATCATGAGAATCCCTATAAAATAATAATGATTGGCATTTACGGTTGTTAGGGGCACGATTATATTGACGACTCTGGCTAAGAAACTTTTGCTCTATGGGGCATATGTAATGAATTGTAGGGATGATGTGGCGCCATTGACGTTAACCGACGAACCACACGATGAAGGCGCTCTTGTGCTTGTGGTGGATGATGACGAGGAGATCCGCGAGCTGATTTGTGGCTACCTGAGCGAGATGGGGTGTCGCACCCGTGGCGCTGCCAGCGGCCGTGAAATGTGGCGCCAGTTGGATGACCGCGTCGACGTGGTCATTCTCGATCTTATGTTGCCTGGCGAGGACGGATTGAGCCTTTGCCGGGCCTTACGGCACCAAAGCAGCCTGCCGGTGATTATGATCAGCGCGCGTGGTGCTTCCGCGGAGCGCATCATCGGCCTTGAGATTGGCGCGGACGATTATCTGTGCAAGCCTTTTGATCCTCGCGAATTGCTGGCGCGTATCCGCGCTGTTATGCGCCGAGAGCAGAAAAGCCGAGAAAAGCCGGATATCGAAAATCAGAGCCTTGAAAACCAGAACTTTGAAAGACAGCATCTTGAAAAACAGAGCCCTGAGAGGCAGAGCAAGGCACCACCACCGGCCGCCGAGGCGACCGAGCACTGTTTTGCCGGTTGGCGGCTGGACTTACACGTACGCCGGTTGCACTCACCCAGCGGCCATGTTTTTGATCTCACGCGCTCCGATTTCAGAGTGCTAAAAGCGCTGAGTGCCGCTCCCAACCGAATTGTGAGCCGTGATGAGCTGAGCCGCTGAGCCGCTGAGCCGCTGTGCGTTTGGGCGGGAGTATTATGTCAATGACCGCTCCATTGATGTCTGCATTAGCCGTTTACGCCATTACCTTGAGGATAATGCTCGTCGCCCTCGGTTTATTCGTACAGTACGTAATGAAGGGTATTTGCTCGAACTGCCCGCTACGCCTAACTGATGCGCTGGTTAGGATGGCATCGGCGATTATGGCCGGTCGTATGGCCAGGCTCGCTATTTGGTCAGTTGAGCGTGATAGTGGTGGTCGGTGGTTTGGCCATCCAACTGCTGTTTAGCAGCATCTGGTACGACGTGCGCTACAGCCAAGTGCTGGAAGTGCCTGCCCGGTTGGTAACCTTTCGTACCGTCGACACCCTGCGTAAGCTCGCTAATGGCGACGCGATCACATCGCTTTCGTCCGCGACCTTCCATCCCGAACTTCTCTTGTCGCCGCTTCCTGCACCGCCACAGCTGGACGATGCCCAACAAAATGTAGAGCGCATGCTGCAGGAGGCGTTACATCATGAGATGGGGGAGGCTGTAGAACTGTCCTTGCTCGATGTGACGATCCAGGACGAGAACGGTCATGCCAGAACATGGGCGGGCCTGTTCGGGTTGTCTCATGTGGTGGGCCATTTTGATTTCCAGCTTCGCCTGGCTTCTGGGCAATGGCTGCATGTGAAAGCGGTTCAAGAACAGGGCTGGAGCACGCAGCCGGCCTGGCGCGTGCTGGGCGACTATGCCCTGCGCGTTTATCTGCTCCGTGCACTGGCCCTGTTGGTGGTGGCGCTTATCGTTGTACGTATTAGTACCCGCCCACTAAGGCACCTGGTTCGCGCCGCTTCGGCATTGGGGAAGAACATTGAGCAGCCGCCGTTGCCGATCGAAGGGCCGAAGGAAATGCGCCAAGCCGCCGAGACCTTCAACGCCATGCAGCAACAGTTGATGGATCTTATGGGCGAAAGAACACAACTGCTGGCCGCGGTTTCTCATGATTTACGCACTCCGCTCACCCGTATGCGCCTGCGCGTGGTCGGTATTAAAGAGACACACATCCGGGAAAAGCTGATTAACAACATCGACCAGATGGAGGAGCTGATTCGCTCTCTTCTGGACTCCATCAGCGAAGGCGCGAAACCGGAGGGCTACGCCACGTTCGATCTGGCAGGTTTGATTGATGAGGTGGTGGACGAGTTCGTTGATACGGGCAGTGATATCCGCTGGGCAGGCGCCTCAGCGGTCATTATTTCTGGCCACGCCGCGAGTATTCGGCGGGTGCTGCACAACCTGCTTGAGAATGCGCTGCACTATGCGGGAAACGCCCAACTGACGCTACGGCTGACAGGGCGCTGGGTAGACGTAGAGATTCAGGATGATGGCCCGGGCATTCATGATGAAGAGCTACCCACCGTGATGCAGCCTTTTGTACAGAGCGATACCCCAACATCCTCCTTCTCAACCTCCAACGCGCTCGGCTACGGTTTAGGGCTTAGTATTGTGCGCAGTATCGTCATGGCGCATCGCGGCAGGCTGGCACTCGAAAACCGAGCCGGTGGCGGGCTACGTGTTGTAATGGCGCTACCCGCCTGTGCTGACACGTCAAGGGAAAGCGCCTCTTGATGCGTGTGGCTTCGGCGCGGGGATAGGGCTTGAGATGAGCGGGGCCAGCGTAAGAATTAGCGCAGCAGCAGGTCTTCCTTAATGGGAATAAACGCGCTCGCTTCGTTCATTAGTGACGCAGCGGTGAGCTGGGGAACGCCATACACCTCTACTTTTTTCCCATACTTGATGCGAATTTTATTCACCAGCAAGTCAAAATCGCCATCACCCGTTACCAGTACGATAACGTCGGCGTGCTCTGCGTACTCGATGGCATCCAGCGCAATACCCACATCCCAATCGCCCTTGGCAGAACCGTCGGCGCGTTGAATAAAGGGCTTTAGCTTCACCTCAAAACCAATGGCTCTGAGTATATTTTGAAACTCGCGCTGTTTCTTATCGCCTTTATCAATGGCATAGCAAAATGCACCTACCACCTCTCTATTCGCAGTGGCTTGTGCCCAAAACTGGTTGTAATCAAAGTTTCTCCGATATGCATCCCGCGTGGTGTAGTAGACGTTTTGTGTATCAATAAAGATGGCGACGTTGGTCATAAGTATGGCTCGTTGCGAACTATCCCATCATGCGGGCATGTTGGTCCCATAGCATCCAGATCGTACCGGCCACGATGATAAGCACGATCAGTGTGGTGAAGAGGATACGCTTTAGAGCGTCCCGGTGCGATTTAGCCTAGCCAATATGTAGGAAAAAAGCGCAGATGAACAATGAAGTGCACCAGTGCGAGCGCACCGAATACCATGAGGGCAGGCATGCCTGTTAGCAGGCTCAGGGAGATATTTGCACATGACTCACTCTGAGCTGATCTTGCAGGCAAATGAGCGCTGGATAGGCCATTCATGATGGGCAAGTCATTCATGAAACGCCCCGCCATGTTTCGTCGGCGGGTGTTTCATGAAAGGGTCTCAGTAGCTGTGATGCGCCAATGCGAATGTATTACTTTCCTCGGTGACCTTAAAGCGACCTACCATGCTGGCCATGTCGCCTGCTTGGTCATCCAGTGAGCGGCTCGCTGTGGCGACCTGCTCGACCAGCGCAGCATTCTGCTGAGTGACTTCTTCCAACTGGGTTAACGCCTGATTAATTTGCTCAATGCCTGATGACTGTTCGGTGGTTGCTGCGGATATTTCTGACACCAAAGCAGCCGTATGCTGAGCACGTTCTGCAATGTTTTTTAGCGTATCGCTTGTTGAGGTAACAAGCTCTTCCCCGTCTTCTATGCTTTTAACGTTATTGTCGATCAGCTTTCGAATCTGCTTGGCTTCTTCTGCACTTCGGCTTGCCAAGTTACGTACCTCTGAGGCTACCACTGCAAATCCACGCCCTTGCTCCCCGGCTCTTGCGGCTTCTACGGAGGCATTCAAGGCAAGGATATTGGTCTGGAAAGCGATGTTATCGATGGCTTCCACTATCGCAGTGACTTGCTGATTGGCTTCATGGATCTGCTCCATCGCCATACGCGCCCGTTCGGCTATATCGTTAGCGGAATTTGCCTGGCTTGCCATGTCCTGTGTAGAACGACGTGCTTCCTGAGCCGTATCTGCACTTTGCTTCACGGTGGCCGTAATTTGCTCCATGCTGGATGCCGTTTCCACAAGCGACGCAGATTGCTCTTCGGTGCGCTGGGCAAGGTCTGCATTCCCCTTGGCAATCTCCTTGCTGGCAACTTCGACAGACTGAGCACCCTGCTTGATGCTGGCCACCAGCTCTTCCGTTTTAGCCGTTGATTCGTTGAACGCCAGATAAAGCTGTGACAACTCATCGCTTCCTGGAATCGCCAAGCGCTGAGTCAGGTCCCCTCCACGTGCCTGGATGTTTTCAAGCGCTATTTTTAGCGGGCGTACAATACTGCGGACAATGAGCACAGAAAGCAGAACCGCTAACAGAGCCGCCGCTAAGGAGCACGCCAGATAATACGCCAGCTCGCTGACTGCGTTGTCACGCAAGCTCTGGGCTGTTTCAAGCAGAAGATCGGCCGCTTCTCGTCCTACTTCCGCCTGGCTGTCAATCAGCATGGTTTGTTGGTCAAACCACTGCTGGTGATTGGTATTGAAATCTCCAGCCGTGCCTTGCTCCACCGCGGTACGTCGCATGTCAGCAAGCGTTTTAGCAAGATCACTTTCCAGTATAGCTGCCAGCTCGCTCTGCAGGCTGGCATTGGAAAGCTGATTAAACGTTTTAAGGTATGCTTCTGATCGGCCTGTGATCGACAGCAGATTGGCGAATGCGTTAGAAGACATGGCGTCTGCACTAAAAGCGGTTGTTAACATGGCCCGCTCAATACCCGCTAGTTCTTTTATGTTTAACAAATTGTAATAAGCGTTGAGCTGTCGAACAATTTCTCCGCGCTCAACGCTAAAGGTAAGTTGGCTGACAATGTTGATTAAAAAATCATTAATGTCCGTATAATAACGGTTGGATTGCTCGCCTGGTATTTCCAGCCTGTCGGCGCGCAAACGGAGTGTGTTTATCTCATGCAAAATTTGTTTAGCTTGAACTACCTGCTCTTGAACGCTTGTGTCATCTTCAGAAAAGGTAAGGTTTTCGGTATAAAGATTGAACTTCTCAATCTGCTCGTCGGTCACCTTGCGCTGGCTAGGCAGCTCAGTGCGAAAGTTTTGCCCGCGGCTACCTAAAAAGGCGGCTGTCATGCCACGCTCGCGCTGAAGTTCATGAATCAGGTCACCGGCATACTGGCTCAGTACCGTCATCTCCTGAAGATGATTCATTTCAGACACAATCGCTTTACGTTCTAAAATACCTGACACTGCTAGCCAGGTCATGGCTAGCAATGGCAAGGCGAGAACCAGCATAAACTTACGGCCTATAGTAATACGGTGTAATACCTGCAGCATTATGTTTTCTCACATGAAAAGGATAATTTATGACAACGACGTTGAAAAGCTGACCATAAACTGCGCATGTGACTGTGCATTAATGGCTTGCTTACTTTTATCGGCAATGAGCGTTATAGCTGAAGCCATGAGGGGAGAAGATGATTCCAGGTTTGATCTAAGTCAAATTTAATAAAAAAATCAGACTTGTCTATCTTGACGGTAAGTTTTTATGACTTTTTTAAGCCTATAGTTGATGTGTTTAAAGTGGTTTTGATTTTTTCTTATAAGTTGTTTTTTAATGGTAGCGGCGCAGTTAGATAGCAAAATGTCGCAAAGGCGATGATGGGAAGGTGTGTGATCTAGATGGCATGCTGGTGGTGTTAAAGTCGTATGTTTAATGTCTGCTCACTGAGTTGTCTGAGAGGGTAGAGAGCAAAGAAGATCAACATTACATGTTAGATAGTTCTCCCAGAGCGCTTTTTCATATCAAAAGTGACTAGGCTCACGAGGTATCACTAAATGCTGATCTTTAAAGGCGGT
The DNA here is from genome assembly GCF_052379685.1 of Halomonas sp. 111. Lineage (NCBI taxonomy): Bacteria > Pseudomonadati > Pseudomonadota > Gammaproteobacteria > Oceanospirillales > Halomonadaceae > Halomonas > Halomonas sp. 111. Next base: position 77,911 of record NZ_JBQSYV010000007.1, on the reverse strand, counting down.
TTGATGTGACAAACCGCCCGAATAGATAAAGTAATATAGTTAATTGTTTGCCTGCCGTGACAGGATTTCAACAAAACGCTGGCGTGCCGGTGCAGGCAGGTTGTCGGGCAGATCCTCTTCCGTTGCGGTGGTGTCGCCGACCTGAATTAGCATCACCATGCCCATGGTGTAATGCGGCGAGCACTTAATGCCCCAAATGCCCTCGGCATTCAGTGTTACCTCAATCTCTTCGTTAATATTGCCTACGAATGCCTCGCCGCCTTCGGGGATCATGCCGTCAATAGTGGCCGCATTATGCCCGGGCGCGGTGGCTAGAAATTTCACCGTATCGCCAGGTTGAACAACAAGATAGTCCGGTGCGAAAGGCATTGACCCGGTATCGTTGCGGTTCAGCATCTCAACAGTATGTGTGTCGGCCAGAGCCGCCAACGGTAGCAGGCCAAGCAGAACAACAAATCGTTGCATCATTTTCATAGTGAGTAAGCTCGTGCATTAATGAGTAAGAAGCGCGCCCTTGGGGCACGCTCAATGTGGCGGCGCAATGCCTCACGGTGATAGGTCAAATTCCGCTAACTGGTTGGCGAGTGCTTCCAGCGCAAAGATCGCTCGAACCGAGGGGTCCATCGCATGGGCATCGATCTCAATAATGCGGCCTTGTTGCACGGCTTCGGTCATGCTGGTGACAGGGTCTGACGCAAGATACGCCCGCTTGGCGGCAATGTCGTCGGCTGGGAACCGACGGCGATCCATTCTGGCGGCAGCAATAAACGTGGGATCGCTTCTAACAATGGTTTCCCAACCGACGGTGGGCCACTCCTCTTCTGACGTCACGACGTTAGCGATGCCCAGCTTCGACATCATCCAACCGGGCACGCTATTAACACCTGCCACGTAAGGATCGATTCCCAAGTCGGCGGAGGAGTACCAAAACACGCCAGTAGTATCGTCCGGTAAATCAAGGGCCGCTGCCTTTTCGATGGCGGCAGCTTCACGCGTCTTCAGTTCGGTAATCAGCTTGTCACCGCGCTCGGCAACATCAAACATCTGCGCAAGCGTCGCGATGCTGCTGTAAAGCAGTTCGGTATCAAACAGCGTTGTACGGGCGCCGTCCATGCTCTGGTGGTTGCTTTTGCCAATACACTCCGTGGGCATGGTCCAGCTGGGAATGCCCACATCGGCAAACATCTCGGGGGTACCGACCACGCCTGCCGGCCCAATCATCCACTCATAGGCGGATATCACCAGGTCAGGCTTGGTAGCCACCACGCTTTCGTAGCTTGGTGCATCATCCGCCAATCGTTCGACATTAGCGTCAATGTCAGCAAACTCCTCCAATACCGGGTTAATCCAGAGTGCGGTGCCAGCAACCGTATCTTCAAGGCCCAGCATGTAAAGGATCTCGGTGGGCGCTTGGCCGATACTCACTACCCGCTCAGGGGGCGCTTCTAGTGTGATCTCGTGCCCGCAGCTTTCAAGCGTCAAGGGGTAGTCGGTGGCGGCATAGGCGGTTTGCCCCAGCCAAAGGCTGGCGACAGCCGCCGTGGTCAATCTCAACATCATGTACACTCCCGTGCATGATGAGCAGGCCGCTGGCGTGTAGCTGGCTAAGTAGCCAGCCGAGCCGACCCGCTCGATGAAGGTTAGGGTGTCGGCAGGTCTCCTGACTGACGGGTCGTCGCTAGCTCACCTTCCCAGACATGGCGTCCAGTGGCATTGTCGAGCATCGCTCGCCGCCTACAGTTGCGGGGGCAGTTCCGTTTCGCGGCCGGGCCACGGCGGATTCTCTATTAGGTTCTCGAAAGAACACCGACGTGGTTATTCTAGGGGGTAACGGTGAGGCTTAACATGGTTAAAATTAGCCTGGGATCACCGCTTTCTGGTTGCGATAAGCGCGTGGCGTACCTAACTTGAGGGGAAACTTCCAGGAGCAAGGATGCCATGGCTAGCTACCCCGCCTCATCAGTATTTGATACCCAACGTTCGCTGTGGGCAGCCATTCTGATGGGAATTGGTGCCATGGCCGCTGTCGATGAAATCGTCTTCCACCAACTGCTTCAATGGCACCATTTTTTCGATTTCTCCACACCTGCGTTTGGGATTTTCTCGGACGGTTTACTGCATGCCTTTGAACTCCTTGCCATCGTGGTTGGGGTGTTTATGCTGCTTGATCTTTCCCAGCGCAAACGGTTGTCGATCCCATGGGCTCAAGCGGGCTTCTTTCTGGGGATGGGCGGGTTTCAGCTTTTCGATGGTGTTATTAACCACAAGATTTTACGCCTGCACCAGATTCGCTATGGGGTTGATCCGCTGATGTATGACGTGGTGTGGAATGGCACGGCGGTAGGGTTATTGGTGGTAGGCGTCTGGTTGCTTTTTCGCGCCAAGCGTTTGGCGCGTCGTTAAGCATGCAGGCTCACGATCACGCCGCTCATGGATCGATGCTTGATTGGTTGCCCGTGGCACTGATCGTTCTACTTACGCTGGCGTATCTTCTGGCCGCTTATGCCCAGCGGCAACAAACAGCCGGATGGAGCGTTTGGCGAAGTATCTTCTTTACCTTGGGTAGTCTGCTGATAGCTATCGCCGTGGCGCCCCCTTTGATGGCTTGGGCGCACCATGATCTAGTGGGCCACATGGTTTTGCATTTGTTAATCGGTATGTTTGCGCCGCTCGCTTGGGTACTGGCCGCCCCGGTTACGTTACTGCTACGCACTTTGCCTCAGGCGGGCGGAAGACGAGTCGTCGCCTTGCTACACAGCCGGTTTGTGCGCTTTGTTTCACACCCGGTTAGCGCACTTGTGCTCAATATCGGCGGTATGTACGTGCTCTATTTAACACCGCTTTATGCGCTATCTCTCCATCACCCGATAGTGCATGTTGTCATACACCTGCACTTTCTTTTGGCCGGTTACCTGTTCTGCTGGGCGATTCTGGCCGAGCCCGATGTGTCGCCCCATCGGCTGAGCCTGCGTTTTCGGATGGGCGTGCTGTTTGCGTCTATTGCCACTCATAGCCTGTTGGGCAAGCTGATGTACGGCTACGGTTGGCCTCGTGGTACTGGCCATTCGCTTGAGGAAGTACAGGCCGCCGCCCAATGGATGTATTACGGCGGCGACCTGGCGGAAGTGCTGCTGGCCGTGGTGTTGTTAACGCTTTGGTTGCGCACGCCCGTTGAGCGGCGTGAGGGTTTATTTAAAAAGACGAACGCCGCATAAGCCGCGTTCGATTAGTATTTAGGTAGGTGTCATGATGTTAAGTACGCTTGGACGCCGCTAGGACATACAAAAACTCAAGCCCTAGAGTAGCCGTGGCAAGCGAGGTAATGTCGCCGTGACCGTAAGCCGGGTTGACCTCTACGACATCCATGCCCACTAAATTCATACCCACCAGGCCGCGAATAACTTTTAGCAGTAAGTCGGTCGACATACCGCCACATACCGGTGTGCCGGTGCCCGGTGCAAATGCAGGGTCGAACTCATCAATACCTGCGCGGCCGAAAAACTGCACTTAAGCCAGTCAGCGCTCAGCCATGCACTAAAGCGGCTTCGCGAGGCGCTGACTAGCGAGTACTGACTAGTTAGTGAATAAAGCGAACGTAAATATAGCCCAGCGACAGAAGCGCCAGGGTAGCGATTGCTAGCCAGCTCCAGGCATTAATCAGGCGTGAAGGGCGCTGGGACACCGGCACGGTTGAGCCGTTTGCCGTCAGGTGGTTGAGGGTAGCCAGCACCGGGCTTATCAAAAATGCCACGACCATGACAAAGTCCATAAACAGCCGGAAGCTGCCCATCAAGGTATACAGAATCACCACGGCCAGTAGTGATAAGCCCACCATGCATACAAAAAATGCGCGGCTGCCCTCAATCGTACGGCTCTCTTCCGTGGCGCCTTCCGGGCGTGTAAACGTATAGTAAGAGGCCGTGATCATGCGTGGAAAGCCATCCAGCACGGTCAGCAGTGTGGTGAGCATGACGGTAAACGCGGAAATACCCACGACCACGCCGCTCCACTCGCCCAAGGTGTTGGTATAAAGGCCAATCACTTGGCTCGCAAAAGCGACGGCACCATCGGCGGGCGTTATTGCCTGGCTGTGCATCACGCCAGCGCCCATTACGACAAAACAGGCCGCCAGGACGGCCGCGCCGATATAGCCGATATTGAAGTCGATTTTTTCGGCGGCAGTGCCGCTGCGCACGCCCTGATTTTTATTACGCGCCTCTGACCACAGTGAGTTCATCACCGCGAGCGTAATGTCAGACGGCATCAAGCCAAGCACCGCTACCAGGGTAATAAAGGTGGCTGTACTAAAAAGCGGAGAGACGGCTGTCGCGGGGTAGAAGGTCCAGTCGACTAGGGGCACGGCCACCAGGGCGGCCAACAGGGTGGTGACGCTTAAGATGACAATAAAGACTTTATTGACCCAATCAAGTAGCTTGTAACCGCCTGCAAATGTCAGCACGCAGCACAGGGCAATCAGTATCACGGCGATGGCTGGCGGGCTTAACGTCATGGGCACGATACTGCCGGCAAGACCTGCCGTGGTAATCGCAATGGCGGCAATAATAATCGCCGAGACTGGTATTTGGACCAGCGCAAACAGCGCCACCACGGATTTACCAAAGGTCTGGCGGTAGCCTTCAACCAGCGACTTGCCTGTGACGCTGACATAAAATGGCCCGAAGAAAAAAGACGGATACTTAAGCAGTATGGCAAGTAAAATAAAGACCAGTAAGCCGATGCCATACTCCGCCCCAGCACGCGTTGATTGAACAACGTGAGACGTGCCAATGGCTGCCCCCGCAAATAAAAAACCGGGACCAAGCGCGGCCAGGTATTTGGCATACATGGACGTGACCGGAGGAGAAGCCGTCAGCGTGCTGGATTCTTGAGGGGGCATGGTGGGCTCCTTGTGAGCGAGATTTTATTGAAATTTCATTATTGTTTTAAGCGATTCTGATCGCGGGCCGCTATGTTAGCTCAGTCTTTGATGGCTTTCATGCGCTATGCGCTGTATGACGCTACTCACGTATAGCAAAATCATTAAGGTTAGCTAAATGGCGAAGGCGTCACGCTAGCCGGGTTTGCTTGCGCTGGGTCAGCCTTTAAGCTGATATGTATTTATCGTAACGTTCTGAGTCTGTACTGAAACGGCAGTGCAAGGCAGAATTCAAAAACGCACAGATGGCGAGCAGGACATTCGTTAACTAGGCGTCAGGCTGTTAGGCTTTGTACGAAAACTGCTTGCGCTCGACCATACGGCGTTAAAAACCAGCTCAAAATACTCATTTACCCATGTAAACTCCGTTTTTTCGCTGATTTTTGCCTTGCCTGATCTTCGCTCAGCGACTTTTCGTGCAAACCCTAGGGTAATAAAACGTTTAAGAGGCGCGCTACTATGCTGACTGTTTTCATTTATTTTATGATTTTTATAGGTGTCACGGCCGCTTTATACCAGGTGTATGAGGTTAACTATAATATTAATTTTGCCAATGACTTGAAGCTTTCAAGCGGCGATAAAGTGCGCTTAAGCGAGCTTTCGCATAAAGCATTGTTGGCGAAACAAGCAGGCGGGTCAGCCGACTTTGACCAAGAGGTCGCTCAAACATTTGGACCTCAGATGGATCATCACATGGCGCTCCTGGCGTTTACTGAGGAAAAAGCGGGCACCTATGCCATTCCGCTTCTGCGTCGCAGGGGGCAGCTTGATGTCAGCGGCGAGTTACGCGTGCGGCATTTGTCATTCTGTAAAACCCGGCTGCCCACATGGGATGCCCGCGTACTGATGATTTCACTGGTGATTGTGAACAGCATGCTGGCGCAGTTCCTGGGGGGAATGAGCATCTATACGCTGTTATACCCCGTTTCATCGGCCGCCTTTACCTGGTTGAATGAGCCCATGGTGCTGATGCTATTAACCTTCGTGCTGATCGCCATCTCTCACGGCATTTCCCGGCTTGATATGTATCTGCACGACCTGTATCAAATTGGAAAGCTTGCTCGGTTAACGTCAACAAACCACCAGCAGCTGCATAGCCAGAAAGCGTAAATCGCTAAAATGGGCGCCTGAAACGTAGCGCCTAGCAGGAGGCCAGCATTTCTCGTAGCTGTTCGCCCAAAAATGCCATGGCCTCTTCGCTGCGCGGTGTCCACGGGTGGCCATAGCTTAAGCGGGCGCAGTTCTGATACCCCTGCGTGGCAGAGAAAATAGGCCCAGGTGCAATACTGATCCCGTTTGCCAGGGCTATTTGAAACAGGCGCAGTGAGTCCACCGGCTTGGGAAATTCAAACCACAGAAAGTATCCGCCCGCAGGACGTGTTGCGCGGGTATCCGCAGGAAAGTAGCGTGCCGCCGCCGAGAGCATACGGGCTTGCTGAAATTCCAGCGCTAGGCGCAGCTTGCGCAAATGGCGGTCGTAGCCGCCGTGCTGAAGGTAATCTGCAATGGCTACCTGAGCGGGCACCGAGGGTGAAATTGTCGTCATCAGTTTCAGCCGGGAAATGCTTTCGGCGTAGCGCCCTCCGGCTACCCAGCCGACCCGATAGCCGGGCGCCAGGCATTTTGAAAACGACCCACAGTGAATCACCAGCCCTTCATCATCAAAGTGTTTAACCGGCACGGGGGGCTTGGCGCCAAAATAGAGCTCGGCATACACATCATCTTCGATCAGCGGTACCTGATGCTGCTTCAACAGCCCATACAGCGCCTGCTTTTTGGCCGTACTCAAGCTCGCCCCAAGCGGGTTTTGCAAATGGCTCATCAGCCAGCAGGCTTTAATAGGGTACTTGGCAAGGCTGTCTGCCAGCTTGTCCAGGTCGATTCCTTCCCGTGGATGAACAGGAATCTCGACTGCCCTTAACTTCAAGCGCTCCAATACCTGAAGGCTTGCGTAAAAGGCCGGGGACTCGATGGCGACAAGGTCACCAGGTTCGGTCACGCACTGAAACCCCAGGTTGAGGGCTTCCATGGCGCCATTGGTAATCACCAATTCCTGAGGCGGTAGGTGTACGCCTGCCAGCCGATAACGCAGGGCGATCTGGCGGCGCAGTGCCGTATCGCCTGCGGTCATATCGGTGATGATGGCATTGGGAGAAAGCTCGCGCAGCCCTTTGGCCATGCTGCGCGCCAGGCGGGGAAGCGGAAACAGCTCAGGGCTTGGAAAGGCCGAGCCAAAAGGCACCGTATCGACATTTTGAAGCGACCCCAGCACTGAAAAAACCAGTTCACTTACCGCAATGTCGGCCGTTTCAGGGTGGCCTTGGGTCATTTCGGGCTCGTTGAGAAACTGCTGCGCCTGTTCGCGGACAAAGTAGCCCGAGCGTGGCCGCGACACGATTAGCCCCTGCTTCTCCATCAGGTAGTAGGCTTGAAACACTGTCGATGGGCTGATGGCGTAGTGGCGGCTGGCCTGGCGAACTGAGGGCACACGTTCCCCCGGCGCTAGCACACCACTGCGGATCAGTTCGGATATTTCTTCGGCAAAGCGTTCGTAGCGTTTCATGTTCTTCCGCCGCTAAAAGCAGGCCAAGAGGATACGCGAACGGCGGTAAAAAACCGATGGCCAAGCGCTACATCTGGCTGATAATCAGCGCCGCGTTGACGCCACCAAACCCAAACCCGTTGCACAGCACGTGTTGAGTGGGCTGGGTGCGCGTTGTTAGCGGGATAAAGTCCAGATCCTGCATATCTTCATCGCAGTGCGTCAGGTTAAGCGTGGGCGGCAGTTGGCCCGTCGTGGCAGAAAGCGCTGAAAAGATGCTCTCAACACCGCCCGCAGCCCCCAATAAATGGCCCGTTGCCGATTTGGTGGAAGAGATCGGAATGTGTGGCAGAGTGCTACCAAACACGCGCCGTAAGGCGGCAATTTCTGCCCGGTCGCCCACTGGGGTTGAGGTGGCGTGGGCATTGATATAGCCAATCTCATCCGCGTTAAGCCCCGCCATTTTCAGCGCCGAATGAATAGCGGCGGCAGCACCGTTACCATCCTCTGGCCCGGCAGTAATATGGTAGGCATCAGCACTGGTACCGTAGCCGCTAATGACGGCCAGCGGCGTGGCGCCGCGCGCTTGTGCATGTTCAAGTGTTTCAATCACCAGCAGGCCCGCGCCTTCGCCCATCACAAAACCGTTGCGGGTGCTGTCGAAGGGACGCGATGCACTTTCAGGCTGCTCATGCTCGGTGGAAAGCGCTTTGAGCGCGTTGAAGCTCGCTAATGATAGTGGATCAATACACGCCTCGGCGCCGCCCACTAACGCCACGTCGGCTTCACCGCTACGGATTAGACGCATGCCGTCGCCAATCGCTTGCAGGCCCGCCGCACACGCCGTCACCGGGCAGCCCAAAGGCCCTTGAAAGCCATAGCGAATCGACAGATTGCCCGCCGCCATATTGGCCAGAAACGCGGGTACGGTAAACGGCGACACCCGACGGTAACCTTTCTGTTGTAGCGTTTGCTGGGCCTCGGTAATCGTTGGGAACCCGCCAATGCCGGAACCGATAATGGTCGCCGTGGCGCGGCGTTGTGCTTCGTCCGTTGGCTGCCAGCCAGCCTGCTCAAGCGCCTCTTTTGCCGCTGCCATGGCGTAAAGGCTGAACAGGTCCAACTTGCGGCGCTCTTTGGCATCCGCGATATCATCCAGACAAAGCCCCGCCTGCGGGTCATCAGTTGAGTGGGCAACCGCACTGGCAATTTTGATAGGCGTTTGAGCGGTATCAAAGCGGGTAATCTGGCGGATCCCTGAACGGCTTTGCAGCAGAGCGTCCCAACTTGTCTTGACGTTACATCCCAGCGGGCTGACCATGCCCATGCCGGTGATAACAATAGGTGAGTGCATAGCGGCTCCTCAATGCTTTAAATACGGCTACGCTAGCAGTACGCATTATATGATCAAGATAATATTTAGCAGGATTATTTAGCCAAACAATTTAGCCGAACGATTTAGCAGTACATAACGAGGTCAACATGCCTTATCCCAAAAGCCATAAGGCGAAAACCCGAGAGCGTATCCTGGCGTCAGCCACTGAACTGTTCAGCCGATACGGCTTTAATAAAGTCTCCATCGGTCAGGTCATGAAGCTGGCCAGAATGACCCACGGGGCTTTTTATTCCCACTTCGCCTCCAAAGAGGCGTTGTATGATGCCTCGGTGCGTAAAACGCTGGATGGCAGCCGGGCGGCACGCTTGGTAAAAGGGCCGCTCTCCTTGCAGCATCTAACGGAGCTGGTCTCTAACTACTGGAATCTCCAGGAGCTTGAGCGTAAGCAACAGCCAGGGCCGGAAGCGGTGCTGTTTAATGAAATAGGCAGCGAGAAAGCCGAGATTCGTACCATGTTTGAGGCGTCTTACCTGCGGATGAAAAAGATGCTTGAAATGCGCTTGCTTGCCCTGAGTAAGCTAAAAAAACTCCCCTTTGCCCACGACCGCGAAGTGATTGCCGATAAGTCGCGGGTTATTCTGGCCGCGCTGGTGGGGGCCGTGGCCATTGCCAAAAGCCTACCCGGTGAGGAAGAGCGTCAGCATGTGTTATTGGCGACCCAGCGCCAGATTTTGTTAATGCTGGGGGTGAGCGAAACGGAAGCAGAAGGGATGCTGCAACGCGTTATGTCGGCCTAGGCCCGCCAGTGGGCAGGGAGAGTCTCGGTGAGAAACTGCTGAAACACCAGGACCTTGGGCGTTAATTCACGGCGGTGCCGGACACAAAGATAAAACTCCAGTGGGTCAACCTCCAGGGGCTCATCAGTCGCAAATGGCGGCGTAAACAGTGCGACAAGCTTGCCCTGCGCAATTAACGGTTCTGCAATAAACGCCGCTAACCGTGTGATGCCACCACCTTCAATGGCCATCTGGGCCAGCGCATCAATGTCGTCGCTGATCATACGAGCCTTCACCGGTACATCGAAACGTATGCCGTTGCGTACCGCGCCCCAGCCGAGATAGCGGCCATCTAGAGGGAACCGAAATACCAGGCAGTCATGCTCCTTAAGCTGCTCCAGAGTGTGCGGGTATCCGGCCTGCTCAAGATAACGAGGTGCTGCGCAGAAGATGGACGGCACCCGCGCAATAGGACGCGCCACCAACCCCTCTTCCAGCGCATGACGAATGCGAATGCTGGCGTCAACCGATTCGGTGATATGGTCCACGTGGCGGTCGGCAATGCTGAGCTCGACCGTGATGTCGGGATAACGGCGATTAAAGGCCGGGATCATGGGGGCCAATAGGTGCCGGGCAAAGGCACCGGTTGAAGCGATGTGCAAACGCCCTCTGGGTGCGTCATGCAGCGCGCTGACGGCCTGACCGGCAAGCTCCAATTCCTGTACCAGTTCACGCACTTTTGCGTAATAGGTGGCGCCGCTTTCCGTCGGCGCCAAACGGCGCGTAGTACGGGTGAGCAAGCGCACCCCCAAGTGGGTTTCCAATCGGCTGATGTTTTGGCTGGCGGCTGCCGCGCTAATACCCAAACGGCGCGCGCCGCCCGCAATGCTGCCGGCTTCAACTGCTTTCACAAAACTCTCAATACCGCGTAACGCAACCATAAGTCATACCTTAATCTTTAGCGTCATTCGTAATATTAACTTACGGCTGTGCTTATCGTGAACCTGCTTCTGAATTGGTTCAAGTCACTGTAGAGTGCGCAAACACGTTTGATAGATAAGGTAATTCACCCATGACAACCCGCCGCTACCCAGAACAGCGCCTGCTTGCAGCGCGCAAGCTGCACCCACGTTTTACGCCGGTCATATTTGCATTATACATGTCGACGATTATGGCGTTCTTAATGACCCTGATTATTACCGCCGTTAATGCGGGAGTGAGTGATCACTATTTCAGCCAGGTATGGCACGCCTATCGGGTAGCCATGCCCAGCGCCTTTGTGTGCATTTTGGTAGTACGGCCACTGGTCGCCCGTCTTGTACAGCTTACGATCAGGTCGCATTGAGGTAATTATGCCGCTTGATTTTTGCGCATACTGCTCCTGCCGGTGACGATGTTTGGAAAAGCTCATGTCATGCATCAAAGGTTGAATGGCTTTATTAAAACGCAACATGAGAGCCTGTAACGTTTTATAAAGATGTGGTGGTCGAAACCAACTGCCGTCAAGCGGGCTGTACTTGGCATCAAAACAAACCATGACAGCTTATTGTCGGCTTTCAAACCGTAGGGAGTACCCGTGTGAGAATAGGCGCACCTAAGGAAACGAGTCGGGGAGAAGCACGTGTGGCGCTTACCCCTGAAAGCGCAAAGCAGATCCAAAAGCTGGGCCACGAGTGTCTGATTGAAACAGGCGCTGGTCTTGCGGCGGGCTTTAATGACAACGCTTATCGTGATGCGGGCGTTACCGTAGTGGATAGTGCTGACGCTCTTTGGCAGGGCGCTGAGGTGGTCATTAAAGTCCGCGAGCCTTCTGATGAAGAGGCGGAACGACTACGAGAAGGACAAACGCTGATTGCGTTTTTCTGGCCTGCTCAAAACGAAGCGCTGCTTGAGAAGTGCCGTGCCCAAGGCGCCACCGTGATCGCCATGGACATGGTGCCGCGCATTTCCCGTGCCCAGAAGATGGACGCGCTCTCCTCCATGGCCAATATTGCGGGCTACCGCGCGGTGATTGAGGCAGGCAATAATTTTGGCCGCTTCTTTACCGGGCAGGTAACCGCTGCGGGCAAAGTGCCTCCGGCTAAGGTGCTGGTAATTGGCGCAGGCGTTGCCGGGCTTGCGGCCATTGGTACCGCCACCAGCCTGGGTGCTGTGGTGCGTGCCTTTGATGTGCGTCCAGAAGTCTCCGAGCAGATCAAGTCGATGGGAGCTGAGTTCCTGTTCCTGGATTTTGCAGACAGCGAAGATAGTCAGGATGGCTCGGCAAGCGGCGGTTATGCTTCGCCCTCAAGCCCCGAGTTTCGCGAAAAGCAGCTTGCGTGCTTCCGCGAGCAGGCGCCTGATGTGGACATCGTTATTACCACTGCGCTGATCCCCGGGCGCCCGGCGCCCAAGCTGTGGCTTGAAGATATGGTCGCGGCCATGAAGCCCGGCTCGGTGATTGTCGATCTTGCGGCTGAAAAAGGCGGCAACTGCGATTTAACCCAGCCCGATGAGCGTATCGTCTCCGATAATGGCGTGATTGTGGTCGGCTATACCGACTTCCCCTCACGCATGGCGACCCAGTCGTCCTTGCTGTATGCCACTAATATTCGCCATATGCTGACCGATTTAACGCCTGAGAAAGATGGCGTGATCAATCACAATATGGATGATGACGTGATTCGTGGCGCGACGGTGACTTACCAGAACGAAGTGACCTTTCCGCCGCCCCCGCCCAAAGTAAAAGCGATTGCTGCGGCCAAACCGAAGAAGAAAGAAAAAGAGCCGACGCCTGAAGAGAAAAAAGCCACAGAAGCGGCGGCGTTTAAGGCCCAGACCAAACGCCAGGTCGGCATATTGGCGATCGGTGGTGCGCTGATGCTGTTGCTCGGCCAGGTCGCGCCTGCGTCTTTTATGCAGCACTTTATTGTCTTCGTGTTGGCGTGCTTTATCGGCTTCCAGGTGATATGGAAAGTTAGCCACTCGCTGCATACGCCGCTGATGGCGGTGACCAATGCGATCTCCGGCATCATTATTTTGGGGGCGATTTTGCAGATTGGCTCAGGCAGCGCGGTGGTTAGCGTGCTGGCGGCTATTTCGGTACTCATCGCAACGATCAATATTGTGGGTGGCTTCCTGGTGACACGCCGGATGCTGGCCATGTTCCAAAAATCCTGAGCGGCGGAGAGACGATATGTTAGGTCAAGGATTCGTATCTGCCGCGGCGATTGCGGCAAGCGTACTGTTTATTTTATCGCTGGGTGGGCTTAGTAATCAGGAAAAAGCCAAGCGCGCTGTGTGGTACGGCATTGTAGGGATGGCCGTTGCGGTGTTTTTCACCGCCTTTGGGCCGGGCATTGGCGGCTACTGGTGGTTGATCCCGATGATGATTATCGGCGCAGGCATCGGTACCTATATGGCGGGTAAGGTCGAAATGACCGAAATGCCCCAGCTGGTGGCCGCCCTGCACAGCTTTGTGGGTTTGGCGGCCGTGTTTGTGGCATGGAGTGCGGACCTGGAGCGCCGCCGAGTGCTGGCTGCCCGTGCGGCTGATGGTGTCATGCAAGAGTTTTCGGCGTTTGCCGCGCTGGTGGCTACCAAGGCCCCCGATGAGCTAACGTTTTTGCAGATTGAGGTCGTGCTGGGCATCTTTATCGGTGCGATCACCTTTACAGGCTCCGTGATCGCCTTTGGCAAGCTGGCGGGCAAGGTGGATGGCAAACCGCGTCAACTGCCTGGCGGGCATCTGTTGAATGCTGGGGCGGCAGTGCTTTCACTGCTGTTGGCGGTGCTTTATCTCAACGGTGCAGGCTTCTGGACGCTGATTTTGCTGGCCGCACTGGCTTTCTTCATCGGCTATCACCTGATCATGGGGATTGGCGGTGCGGACATGCCGGTGGTGGTGTCGATGCTCAACAGCTATTCCGGCTGGGCGGCGGCGGCTATCGGTTTCACGCTCTCTAATGATCTTTTGATCGTGACCGGCGCGCTGGTGGGCTCCTCCGGGGCGATTCTCTCTTACATCATGTGTAAAGCGATGAACCGCAACTTCGTTAACGTGATTCTAGGCGGCTTTGGCGGAAGTACTGGGCCAGCGGCAGAGATCGAAGGCGAACAGGTGGCGATTGATGCTGGCGGCGTGGCCAGTGCCCTTAACGATGCCGATAGCGTGGTGATTGTGCCGGGTTACGGTATGGCTGTCGCGCAAGCTCAAGGTGCGGTCAGCGACCTGGTGCGCAAGCTGCGCGCGGCAGGTAAGAACGTACGCTTTGGCATTCACCCGGTGGCGGGCCGTTTGCCTGGGCACATGAATGTGTTGCTGGCCGAGGCCAAGGTGCCTTACGACATTGTATTGGAGATGGATGAAATCAATGACGATTTCGCCAGCACCGATGTGGTGATCGTGATTGGCTCCAACGATATCGTCAATCCGGCCGCTGAAGAAGATCCGAACAGCCCCATTGCCGGTATGCCGGTCTTGAAGGTCTGGGAGGCCAAGCAGGTGTTTATCTCCAAGCGTGGCCAGGGCACCGGCTACTCGGGCATCGAAAACCCGTTGTTCTTCAAGGAGAACAGCCGGATGTTCTACGGCGATGCCCGCGATAGCCTGACCGCATTGCTACCGCTGGTCGATTAACGCTCCACAACGCAGTGTAAGCCAATGAACAGGGCGCCCAAGGGCGCCCTGTTCGCGTTTAATCGGCACGTCTCGCTCACTGTCATGGTTACCGGGAAAGGGCCTTGTTGCTTGTGGATTAAAAATTACTATCACGTTGTTTGCTAAATGCAAGTTGTAGCTATAGCTAATGTGCTTTAAAACAGCCTCATGTCAATGAGTCACCCGCTCGCGCGTTTTGGAAGCGTTATGCCGAGAGACGTCATTGGGTGTTCCTCTGGTTACGCCAGGGGGTAAGAGCAATAAGGGGAGATGAACGCATGAGTGGTAAATGCCCGGTAATGCACGGCGGTAACACAGCCGCCAGCAAGTCCAACACTGACTGGTGGCCTAACGCCCTGAACCTGGACATCCTGCACCAGCACGATACAAAAACGAACCCGCTGGGTGAAGGTTTTAACTATCGCGAAGCGCTGGAAACGTTGGATGTAGAGGCACTGAAAGCGGACCTTCGCGAACTGATTACCCAGAGCCAGGAGTGGTGGCCAGCGGACTGGGGCAGCTACGTAGGCATGTTTGCCCGGGTGGCCTGGCATGCAGCAGGTTCTTATCGCCTGGCGGATGGCCGTGGCGGCGGCGGTACCGGCAACCAGCGTTTTGCACCACTGAACTCCTGGCCGGATAACGCCAATACCGATAAAGGCCGCCGCCTGCTGTGGCCGATCAAGAAGAAGTACGGCAACAAGATTTCCTGGGCCGATTTGATGATTCTCTCCGGCACCATGGCCTATGAAGTCGCGGGTTTGAAAACCTTCGGCTTCGCGTTTGGTCGTGAGGATATCTGGCATCCGGAAAAGGACACCTACTGGGGCGCTGAAAAAGAGTGGCTGGCACCGTCCGACGGCCGCTATGGCGACGTGGCAAAGCCCGACACCATGCATAACCCGCTGGCCGCCGTGCAGATGGGCCTGATCTACGTGAACCCGGAAGGTGTGAACGGCCAGCCTGACCCATTCAAGACGGCCGCCCAGGTGCGTGAAACCTTCAAACGCATGGCGATGAATGATGAAGAGACAGTGGCCCTGACGGCGGGTGGCCACACTATCGGCAAGTGCCATGGTAACGGCACGCCCAGCGATCTAAGCCCGGAGCCCGAAGCGGCTGGCCCCGAGCTTCAGGGCCTTGGCTGGATGAAAACCAAGGGTCGTGGGATTGGCCGTGACACCCTGGTAAGCGGTATTGAGGGCGCCTGGACCAAGAACCCGACGCAGTGGGACATGGGCTACTTCGAGATGCTGTTTGGTCACGAATGGGAGTTGAAGAAATCCCCCGCCGGGGCTTGGCAGTGGGAGCCTGTCGACATTAAGGAAGAGGACATGCCGGTAGACGTGGAAGATCCTTCCATCCGCTGCATGCCGATCATGACCGATGCCGATATGGCCATGAAGGTCGACCCAATTTACAACGCGATCTGCCAGCGCTTCATGGCGGACCCGGCGTACTTTGATGATGTCTTCGCCCGCGCCTGGTTCAAGCTGACCCACCGCGATATGGGTCCGAAAGTGCGCTACGCAGGCCCAGATGTGCCTCAAGAAGACCTGATCTGGCAAGACCCGGTGCCCGCAGGGCCGGCCGATTACGACGTTGACGCCTTGAAAGCGCGTATCGCCGCTAGTGGTTTGAGTATCAGCGACATGGTTAACACCGCCTGGGACAGCGCACGCACTTATCGTGGCTCTGACATGCGCGGTGGCGCCAACGGCGCACGCATTCGCCTGGCGCCCCAGAATCAATGGGAAGGTAATGAGCCCGAGCGCTTGGCCCGCGTGCTGGCAGTGCTTGAACCTATCGCCCAGGAAAGCGGCGCAAGCCTTGCCGATACCATCGTGCTGGCGGGTAACGTAGGTATCGAACAGGCAATAAAAGCCGCTGGCTTACGTGCCACGGTGCCCTTTGCCCCCGGCCGTGGTGATGCAACGGATGAAATGACCGATGCCGAGTCGTTTGAGGCGCTTGAGCCTTTGGCGGATGGCTTCCGCAACTGGCAGAAAGACGCCTACGTGGTCAGCCCCGAAGAGATGCTGTTGGACCGCACTCAGTTGCTCGGCCTAACGGCTGCTGAAATGACCGTACTGATCGGCGGCATGCGCGTATTAGGCACCAACCACGCAGGCACCCAGCATGGCGTGTTCACCGAGCGCGAAGGCGCATTGACCAACGACTTCTTCGTGAACCTGGTGGATATGGCTAATACCTGGCATCCGGCGGGCGACCATTATGAGATTCGTGATCGTCAAACGGGTCAGGTGAAGTGGACAGCCAGCCGTGTTGATCTGGTGTTCGGCTCCAACTCGATTCTGCGTGCCTATGCCGAAATCTACGCCCAGGATGACCACGTCGAGAAGTTTGCCAGCGACTTTATTGCCGCCTGGACAAAAGTAATGAACGCTGATCGGTTTGATTTAGCGTAACGCCACGCGCCCCATAAGGGACGCGTGAGCAGTCATTGTTATTGGTGTACCCCCTCTTGCCCGCATCGAAAGATGCGGGCTTTTTTTATTGCCTGAGAAAGCATGAGTTATGCAATTAGTCTTCAGGAGACGTACACAAGATGCAGGCAAATCGCTACTCTGACAGACCCGGGCAGTACGTTGGTGTGGTTTATAAACCATAGTGGCGCTGCATACGCCTTCTCCCAGCTCTGACAACCCAAGGTGAACCGTGAAACGAGGCAAGTGGATAGTGGCCGTTTGGCTAGTGGTACTGCTCAGCTGCGTAGTGCCCTACACCCTTCTGACAAATACCGCGGCCTGGTATGGCAGCTTTCTTTTCTGGGCGTGTGCTGGGCTCGTGGTGATTGCCCTCAACATCTTTATTACCCAGGATTTTAAGGAACACGATCGTGACTGAGGCGATGATCTGGGGGGCCATTGCCCTTTATCTACTGGTAGCGGTCGGGATTGCGGTTCTCTCGCGGCAGGGGGCTGCGAACAGTATGTCGGGCTATTTTCTGGGTAACCGGCAGATGAATGGGTTTGTCTCGGCGCTAAGCTACAGCGCAACCACTTATAGCGCCTTTATGATGGTGGGGCTGGCGGGGCTAACCTACGCCGGTGGCGTCGGTGCACTGGGCTTTGAAATTATCTATTTTGCGGGTGTTTCTCTGGTGGCTGTTTTCGGTCCGCGTTTCTGGGCTGTCGGCAAAAAATTTGGCTTTGTTACTCCCAGCGAAATGCTGGGGTATCGTTATCACAGTAAGCCGGTCGCCATGGCCGTTGCTATCACCAGCTGTATCTTTCTGATCCCTTACTCTGCTGTGCAACTGGCCGGCGTGGGCTATCTGCTGGAAGGTATGACGGATGGCGCCATCACGTTTACCACCGGGGTGGTCATGGCGACGTTAATCGCCGTTTTCTTTTCCTATATTGCCGGTATTCGTTCGGTGATGTGGACCGACTCGTTACAGGCGCTGATGATGATTGTTGCCTCAACGCTGGTCGCATTGCTGGTGATCCAGGGGCTGGGCGGTTTCAGCGGCCTGTTTGGCACGCTTGAGGCGGAGCATCCTGCGGCCCTCACCGTTCCTGGCACGGGGCTTTTTGGCCTGGTGACCTTTTTGGGGCTGAGTATTCCCTGGTTCTTTTTTAGCCTTTCCAACCCGCAGGTCAGCCAGCGCCTGTTTATGCCTGCGTCGTTGCGCGCCATGCGCCAAATGCTGATTGGCTTTTTGGTGTTTGGCTTTATCTATACGCTGGTGTCCGTGCTGTGGGGATTCTCGGCACTGGCAGCGTTTCCCGATCTTGCGCGGGCTGATCTCGCTACACCCACACTGCTGGCTTCTGACTTTGTCCCCCCCGTGTTGGGAGTGATCGTGATGGTGGGCATTATGGCGGCAGCGGTCTCAACGATTGATTCCATCATGTTAACCCTGGCCGCCATGTTTTCTCGGGATGTTTACGCCAACGCCAAACCCGGCGTAAATGAAAAGCGCCAACTGCTGGTGGGTAAGATCGTTGTGCCGGTTATTGCCCTGCTGGCGCTTGGGTTTGCTGAGCTGCAGCTGGATTTAATTGCGGTACTCTCCGTGGCAGCTTCGTCAGGGTTGGTCGCTATGGTGCCCGCGATTATCGGCGCTTTTTACTGGAAGCGAGGCACCGCGGCGGGGGCGTTGGCAAGTATCGTGGGGACCAGCGTTTTTGTGCTGTTAATGTACGCCACGGGTAATTCGCTGCTGGGGTTGCCGGCCGGTATTTGGGGCATCGTGGTCGCGGCAGCGCTTTTTGTGGGCGTAAGCTTCATCACCACCCCTCATGCCGCCTCAAGGGATGCTTTTTTGGCGGCAATCACAGAAGTGCTGGAGCGCAATAAGCGTGTGAAGGTTGACGCATCCTCGGCGTAAAAGTATCTGCCCAGGTATAAGCCCGGTGATTAACGCCATTCTGCCAACTGCTGGCGATGGCTCACCTGAGCCTGGGTAGCGCTAACCGGCTGTAGCCACACCTCGGTGCCGGGCAGGCACTGGGAGAGCAGGGCACAGGCGCTGGGGGTAATCGCGCCCATGCGTGGGTAGCCACCAATGGTCTGGCGATCATTCATCAAAATGATCGGCTGGCCATCGGGCGGTACCTGTACAGCTCCCAGTGGGATGCCTTCTGAGATCACGCCGCTTACTTTACTTTCAAGCGCTTGCCCAGTAAGTCGAATGCCCATCCGGTCAGCGCGCTGATCAACGTGCCATGGTTGATTAAATAATTGATAGAGGCTGCGGCCCGCAAAGAGGGCCGCCTGGGCACCTAGTACCATTGGCAGCCAACAGCGACCGTTGGGAATCGGCAACTGAGCGCTTGCTGGAAGTCGGCGTGGCGTCACGGACGCGCCCTGCCAATACAAGCGGTCATTGAGCTGTAAGGGTCTGCCATCCTCATAAAGCCCGCCCAGCTGCTCTCGGGCCGTGCAGGCGCGGCTACCCAATACGACTGGCGCCTCAAGCCCACCGGGGAAGGCGAGGTAGGCACGCAGCCCGGCACGTGGCTGGCGAAACGTGAGTGCTTGCCCAGGGCGTAGAGTGAAGGGCGCGTTAACTGCCAGCGGCTTATCATCAATACGCGCGTCAAGGTCGGCACCGGCCAACGCCAGGCACACGCTTGCGTCGGTTTCCAATGTCAGGTTGCCGCCCATCACAATCTCTAGCGCGGCGCTCTCAAGCGGATTGCCCAGCAGCCAGTTGGCCCAGCGAAAGGAGATCCAGTCGGCGGCGCCGCTTTGGGTAACGCCCAGGTGGCCGACGCCGAAGCGCCCGTTATCCTGAATAAGCGCAAGGGGGCCTGCCTGCTTTACGGTGATGCTAGCTTGGCTCATACGCGCTCCTCCAGCGGGGTTGTATCACCACCGGCAGCTTCAAATTCGGCTTGAGAGATGGCCTTGAAGCGTACCTTATCGCCGGGTAGCAACAGCGGTTCGCCGCGTTTTGCGTACTCAAAAAGCGGCATCGCCGTGCGGCCAAGAATATTCCAACCACCAGGCGAAAGCAGAGGGTAAATAGCCGTTTGGCGCTCGGCGATGCCTACGCTTCCGGCCGCCACCCGGCGTCGCGGGGTTTTCAGGCGAGGAGTGGCCAGGTCTTCATCCACCAGCCCCATAAAGCCGTAACCCGGCGCAAAACCAAGCGCAAAAACGCAGTAGTCGTGACCGCAGTGGCGCGCAATCAACTGCTCAATACTTACCCCGGCGCCTTGGGCCACTGCCGGTAGTTCAGGCCCCACGCTTGCGTCGTACCACACCGGGATCTCATGCAGCTGGCCCTGCTGTGTATCGGCAGGCTGAAGGCCCTTTAGGGCTTCACGGATTCGCGACGTTGCTTCAACGAAGGTCATGCGTTGGCAGTCGTAGTGAATGAGCAGGGTCGTATAAGAAGGAATAAGATCGATCAGCGCATCGTTAAAGGCGTGGCGCAGGGCAGTGTCCGCGGCCATGATCCAGCCCATATTGCGCTCATCAATCTCATCAAAAAGACGCACCGTGAGGGCGTCCATGGCAGCGGTTTCAAGACGCAGTTTCACGCGATCTCCAACACCTTGAAAGCTTCACGGATTGCACGCACGGCAGCAATCGACTCGGCGTTATCACCATGAACACAGAGCGTGTCGCAGGGAAGTCGCAGCGATGAGCCGTCGCGGGCGGTCAGGGCGTCGCCCTTAGCAAGCGCTATGGCCTGGGCCACGATGGTCGATTGGTCGTGGTGAACGGCACCCGCCAAGCGACGCGATGCCAGGTGGCCGTTGGGCTCATAAGCGCGGTCGGCAAAGGCCTCAAACCAGAGCGTGATGCCCATTTTAGCAGCCAGTTCGCGATGCGGCTCGGTATTGGCGGTGGCCATTACCATCAGCGGAAGGCTTGCATCGAATGCTCGCACGGCACGCATCGCGCCTTCCAGCAGCTCAAGGTTGGCAGCCATATCGTTATACATGGCGCCGTGCGGCTTGATATAGCTAAGTTCGGCACCTTCCGCGCGGCAAATACCGGCAAGCGCGCCCGCCTGATAAAGAATCATATCTTCGACTTCAGCCGCCGAGCAGGCCAGGGAGCGCCGCCCAAAGCCGATTAAATCCGGATAGCCTGGGTGAGCGCCGATCTGTACCCCATGCTGAACAGCCAGTGCCACGGTACGACGCATGACGTGAGGATCGGAGGCGTGGTAGCCACAGGCGATATTGGCGCAGTCAACAAAAGGCATGACCTCAGCGTCCAGCCCAAGCGTCCAGTTACCGAAGCTTTCACCCATGTCGCAGTTGAGCGCGGGGAGCTTTTTATCGGTCATTATTGACTCTCCTGGTGAGCGGTCGATCAGCATGGCGTGTTGGGCAGGGCCATCGTTTGGTAGCACTGATAAGCGCTTAAAATAGTTTCGTATTGCACTTGATGTGCCATTACGAAGTCGTCGCCATAAATCGTTTCGTCCGGATACTCGGTAATCAGTTGCAAAGGGGTTAACTGCTGATCATCACGTGTCAGTAAATAAGGAATGTGGTGACGCGAGGAAAACTCCAGACGGCCAGCATGGGCTTCAAACGCTTTAATCTGTCGCTGGTTATAGGCGACAAGACCCGGCACGTTTGCCAAGTGAGCGGTTACGCTCTCAAGCAATGCGTTGGCTTGAGTTTCCCACTCTTGATGATAGCGAATGACCAGGAAGAACCCCTTCGGAATGGACCATAGCTCAAAGTTACGCGGCACGTAGCCGGTCAATGGACGAGTCCACTCGTGGGCGGGATAGCCGTGCAGGTTAATGTGTAGGTAAGCATCACTTAATGCTTTGGCACGCTCGCGGATAGCTAGCTCAAACTCGCCGTTGGCGGGCTGTGCCTGGAGGTCGTTGCCAAATGCGGTATAGCGTGCAGCGTGATGCATATGGGTCGGCTGCTCGGCGACCAAGCGCTGTTGCAGGCGATAGCCATCAGGATTCTCAAGGGGTGAAAGTACAAAGTGTGCCTCAGCCTGCTGCGCCAAGTCGCGCCCGGCCCGAAGTGCGCCAACGATACCAGACGGCTCATTGGCGTGCTGCGCTGCGCTAATCATCACGGCACGATCGCTGCCTGGACGGTAGCGTGCGGAGAGTTGTCGTCCGCTGCGGCTTTTAGTGTGGATTGCTTCGCCGCCTAATGCCTCCAACTGCGTGCTGATTTGGCCAACGCTCAGCGGGTGGGAGGCCGTATCGAGCTCAACCTCTGCCTTGGCGGGTGCCTCTGTGGTATTCAGCGGACGCAGGGTAATGTTCAGGGAAGGAGATGCGTCCGGGCGAGTCTTGATTTCAGGCACAATTTGGCCCGGCTGAATCGAACGATCGCCGAGCGGTAAGCCTGCAAGGTGCTGATAATACTCCAAAAGCGAAAAGTATAATTCTTCATGCAGGGCCTCGGCCAAGCTGATGTGCTCTAGCCCAAAGGGTAAGCATGTATCCTGGCTTGGCAGCGTAACGCTGATATTTAGCTCTTCAAAGTACGGCTGCTCGGTGGGCCAATCAGTTCGGGTGACAGCTTCTATCGCCGCCTCAAACAGCTTGGCGTAATCACAGGCGTAAAAAGCGCTTTCGGTGTTGCCATCGCCAGTGCTCCACTCGACCCAGCCGCAAGGAGAGAGTTGCCAGGTATTGATGTGGTCCAGATGGTGGCGGTTAGGGGCCGCGACACGGACCTGCTCTTGTGCGCCATCGCTATCGGTAAGTGTCAGTTCGTAGTGGTAACGTCGGGTTTGCGTGTCACATGCTACGGGTTCCCAGCTGAGTGCTACGTTGGCATCAAGCAGTCCTGCCAGCGGGTAGGCTTCCAACAAAAAACGCTGGGGCGTTTCCAAAGGTGCTGGGTAGCGGATATGAATAGCCCGTAGCGACCGCTCGGGCAGTACCTCAATAACATAGTGCACCAAGGGCTTATAGGCGCTGTAGAAGTGCGCCTTAATGCCATGTTGTGCAAGTGTTTGCTCAGCCTGCTGACGTGCGGCGAGGTCATCAAATACCCAAGCGTTAAGCGTATCGCCAGACGACAGCACTGTCTGGTATTGTGAAACGATGGCATCTACGCTGCGCTCAAACGAAGTCTCCAGTAATGTGATCATCGTGATGTCCGCCCAGTAGGATCAAGGGTATCGCGTAGCCAGTCTCCCAATAGATTGAGACCCAGCACGGTGAGCAAAATCGCCACACCAGGAAATACGCTGACCCACCACGCGGTTTGCAGATAAGTACGGCCCTCTGCCAGCATGCCACCCCAGCTAGGAATAACGGGGTCAACTCCCAAGCCCAGGAAGGTTAGGCTGCTCTCCAGAAGAATGTTGTTGGCGACGTTAAGTGTCATCAGTACAACAACCGGGCCAAGCAAGTTCGGCAGCAAGTGCTGAAAGAGAATTCGCCAGTCACGCACACCAATGGCCTGTGCCGAGAGAATAAATTCGCGATCTTTAAGTGATAGCACCGAGCCGCGTACCAAACGAGCGTACTGCACCCACTGTGAGATGATGAGCAGAATGATCATGTTGGTCAGCCCACCACCGATGACGGCGATGAACGTAATGGCGAGCAGAATAAAGGGCAGCGCAAGCTGCACATCGGCAAAGCGCATCACGAGCATATCGACAATGCCGCCATAATAGCCCGATAAAAGCCCCATAATAATACCCAGCACTACAGCACCTAACGCGGAGTAAAAGCCGACCTTAAGCGATATTTCACCACCGATGACCACGCGTGCTAATACATCGCGTCCCAGTGGGTCAGTACCTAACGGAAAGCTACCGTCGACCAAGGGAGGCGTGAGGCGCATGGCGAGATTGATACCGCTGCCGCCGTCTGGAAATAGCCAGCCTGATAGCAGAACGGCCAAGGTGATGCCGCCCACCAACAGGGCGCCCATGATAAATTCAATACTTTTAAAATGTCTTAGATCCAGAGAGTTTGCCGACATAATGATACCTAGCTCTTGCGCACGCGGGGATCAACAAAGCCATAGGCGATATCGACCAGCAGGTTGATTGAGATAATCATCAGCGAGAGGACGGTGATAACGCCCTGCAGTACGGGGTAGTCGCGGGCAGCAACAGCATCAAAGGCCAGCGTACCCAGCCCAGGCCAGTTGAAAACACGCTCAACCACAACAATACCGCCCAGTAGGCCGCCGAATTGCAGGCCGAAGTAGGTAATCAATGGAATAGAGCAGTTGCGCAGTGCGTGCTTATAGAGCACTACAGAATTGGATAGGCCTTTAGCACGCGCCACCATGATGTACTGAGAGCGTAGGGTTTCCAGCATGGTTGTTCTGACCAGACGCACGTTGGTTGCGGTAAGAATAATGCCCATGGTCGCCGCCGGCATAATGAAACTCTGCCAGCCCTCCATACCGCTGGGGGGCAGCAGATTAAAGGTAATGGAGAACACTAATACCAGCATGATAGCTAGCCAAAAGTTGGGGAAGGAGAGCCCCACCAGCGAAACAATCCGAATGACCTGATCGGGCCATTTACCGCGTGAAACAGCGGCCTTTACTCCTAAAGGAATCGACAGCGCAATTGAGATGAAAAGGGATGCAAAGGCCAGCGCCAGGGTGGCTGGTAGGGCGCGGCTAATCAGCTCGCTTACGGATGTGCCGCCCATAAAGCTGCGTCCCATGTCACCTGTAAACAAACCTTTTAAAAATTCCAGGTACTGCACTAAAAACGGTTGGTTGAGTCCAAGAGCCTCGCGAATACGCTCCAGGTCTGCTTCGGTAATGCTGCCTGCACCTTGGGCGAGCATAACGGCCGGGTCGCCGGTGAGGCGAATCGCAAACGACACGATCAACGTGACGGCTACAAGCACAAACAGCGCCTGTAGCAGTCGGTAGAAAAGAAACTTGGCCACGTGGCCTCCCCACTCAAAATAGGCACCGCCGCCCACAAGGACGACGGCGAATTAGGCTTACTCGCTGACGTCGACGTTAGTGAGACGTATCCGGTTGTCAGGGGCTGGCTCAAAGTTCGTCACACGGCTACCCACGCCGTACAGCGCATTTTGGCTATACAGAGGCATCTCCAAGGCACGCTCTTTGGTATAACGTGCGATGAACTGAAGCAGGGTTTCGCGCTCTTCGCGGTTAGTAATGCCGCGTTGAGTGTTCAGCATCTCATCCAACTGGGCATCGCTGTCGTAGGGGTTCCAACGTTCGCCAGTGTGGTACATCAAATACGCAGTGTTATCGAAGTCAAACGTCCAGCCTCCCCACTTTTGCTGGAACATTGCGCCGGTACGTCCCGCTGGAATAATGTCATTAAGCAATACGTTGGTTTCGTAAGGTTGGATAGAGACATTAAGCCCAACGCCTTGCAGGTAGGAAGCTACTACTTGAGCGACTTCGGAAAAGGTAGAGTCGTTTCCGCGTACATCAATCTGCAGTGAGGTGCCAGGTTCAACACCCGCTTCGGCGAGCAGTTGCTGGGCGCGCTGCGGATCGAAGGGGTAGGGGTCAAGCGAGGGATCAAAGCCAAACGACTGGCTGCCTTGGAAGCTGGCGATAACATTGCCTTCACCTGCGAGTACGGCGTCGACGATCGCCTGACGGTCAACCGCCATGATAATCGCCTGACGTACTCGCTCATCGGCGGTAATGCCTGACTGGGTATTAAAACGCAGAGCTTCTACCGTAGGAGAAGCGACGCTGACAATCTCCGCATTAGGATGATTATTGATGGATTCGATCATGCCGATCGGAATAGTGGGCGGTAGTACCAAGTCGACTCGGCCGGACTGTAGCTCGGCAACGGCAGTGGAAGGCTCAGAGATAAAACGGTAAGTCACACTGTCGAGCTTGGGTGCGCCACCCCAGTGATCCGCAAACGCTTCCAGCTTCACATCAGAGCGTGGTGTGTAGTCGACTAATTTAAAAGGACCGGTACCGACAGGATGAGTATTAAAGTGGTCGTCACCATGCTCTTCAATATAGCCAGGCGGTACGATCATCGCGCCATACCCGGCCAACTTGGTGAGCAGCACGGGATCCGCATTATATAAGAAGAAATCAACGGTATAGTCGTCAATGATCTCTACATGAGAAATAGCCGTGTAGTTAGAGCGTTGTGGCCCGCGTGAGCCCTCTTCTCCGAGCAGACGGTCGAAGGTGAACTTAACCGATTCAGCATTGAACGGTTCATCATTATGGAAGACCACGCCTTCACGCAGCGTAAAGCGGATGCGCTTACCATCATCCAGCTCTTCCCAACTGGTGGCCAAGCCTGGTACTAACTCAAGGTCGGGGCCTCGGTAGGTCAGACCATCGAAGATGTTAGTGGCCACTGAGGCCCAGTTCACCAAAAAGGTGTCAATCGGATCCCAACTGCCCGGATCCTGCGGTGAGGCTATAGTGATTGAGCCCGCGTAGCTGGTGCTTGCAGCAGCCATGGCAGCAGCCAGGGTGCATGCTTGGAACAGTTTTGTCTTTTTCATTAGTATCATTCTCCAAGGGCTTGTTATTTGTGTTAACAAAACGAGCAATTACAGGCGGGACGACGTGCCGCTACGCGACACAAAATGTCCTGCCGCTACTTCATCCAACGGGTAAATGGCGGGCTCGTCGCCTACTTTACGGATGGGACTTGGGATATCACCCTCCAATAACAGATGCTTACGGTGGTGAAGTGGATCCGCTACCGGGACGGCAGAAAGTAATTTTTGGGTATAAGTATGCTTGGGGGAGTCAAACACCTGTTGGCGTGACCCCATTTCAACAATTTGGCCCAGGTGTAGTACGGCAACGCGATGACTCATCTTTTCTACTACGGCCATATCATGGCTGATAAAGAGATATGCCAACCCCTCTTCACGCTGTAGTTGCATCATGAGATGAATAATTTGTGCCTGGATAGAGACGTCCAGTGCTGAGAGCGCTTCATCGGCAATAATAAGCTTGGGTTTAGACGCTAGCGCCCTAGCGATACAGATGCGCTGGCGCTGGCCGCCGGAAAACTCATGCGGATAGCGCTTGGCATGCTCTGGCTTAAGGCCAACCCGTTCGAGAAGCTCACTCACCCGTTGCTTAATACGTTTGCTATCACTTATTAAATAGTGGGTGTGGATGGGTTCAGCAATGGAGAAGCCTACCGTTTTGCGCGGATCTAGCGATGCAAAGGGGTCTTGGAAAATATACTGCACTTGCTGACGAAGCGTCATTTTCTCGCTGCGGGACATCTGTGAGACAGGCTTCCCAGAGAAAATAATGTCACCACTGTTGCTCTTTTGTAACTGCTGGATAGTGCGGCCAATGGTCGACTTTCCTGAGCCAGACTCACCTACCAGCGCCAGTGTTTCGCCTGGAGAGATAGCGAAGCTAACGTTCTCTACGGCATGGACGCGATGGCTAACGCCTCCAAAAAAGCCCTTATTGATATCGAAGCGCGTTACCAGATTTTCGACGCGTACTATCGGTTCCTCCTGAACACGAACCGTATCCTGAACGGTAGGTTCACCGTGGGTAACGATCTCTGTGCCGTCAAAGATAACGAGTGGGTCAGCGCACGGGAGCGCTTGTCCTTTCATGCTGCCCAGCGTAGGCACAGCCGCTAGAAGGGCGCGGGTGTAGGCTTCTTGAGGATGCTTAAAAAGAGGTTCAACATCCGCTTCTTCAACCTTTTCTCCATCACGCATGACAACTACATGATCGGCAATTTCAGCGACCACGCCCATGTCATGGGTGATGAAAATCACTGCCATGCCCAGTTCTTTTTGCAGGTCGCGAATAATCGTTAGAATTTGTGCTTGGATCGTGACATCCAGTGCTGTCGTCGGTTCATCGGCGACCAGTACCTTGGGCTTACAAGCGAGTGCCATTGCAATCATAACGCGTTGCCGCATGCCGCCAGATAGTTGGTGGGGGTAGCGCTTTAGCAAGGACTCGGCATCGGCCAATCGCACTAAGCGTAATAGTCGCAGTGCTTCTTCTTGTGCTGATGCTCGCGTGTAATCACCGTGAAGTAGCAAAACTTCGGTGATTTGATCACCAATCGTGTAAACCGGATTAAGCGATGTCATCGGCTCTTGAAAGATCATGGAAATATCCTTCCCACGGATCTTGCGCATCTGGCGATCAGATAACTGGGTCAGGTCGACAGGTGTGCTATCGACGTTTTTTTGAAAAAGAATACTGCCGTTGGCAATGGTGGCATTGAGATAGTGAACCAGACCCATGATAGCCAGTGAGGTCATGGATTTACCTGACCCGGACTCTCCTACGATCGCAAGCGTTTGACCGGGGTAGAGATCGAAAGATAGGTTCTTGACGACTCGGTTTGAGCCGAAGGCGATATCTAACGAATTAACGGATAGCAGCGGGTAGGGCGGTTGTGATGGCACAGAGTGTTTACCTGTATTTTTTATGTAATTTATATAGAAATTATCCGTAAGATGTCTGCGTGTCAATCGTGCAGTGTTTATCCCTTTCCTATTCTGTAAGCAACCCCGGCATTGATAACAAGTTGCCAAACATCCGAAACTACGTAGAGTATGGTTCCCTAGCGAGCGATCAAGCAGCGTAAATATATGTTTACGAACAAAGACAATGGATATGTTAGCGATGACAGAATCAAGCCAGACAGTAGTCAGTAGTCGAGAGCCGATCGTCTCTTCGGAGCACTTATCTCATAAGGCTCACGAACTCTCGGAATTTGAATTTGGCGTTATTATTTCGAGCCATGCGTTTAATCGTTGGATGGTGCGTTGCATGGCGGCGACCGGATACCCTGAATTGAGCGCTCTGGATGTCCTGGTGTTGCATCGGGTGAACCATCGAGGGAGAGCCAAGCGCCAATCTGATATCTGCCTGGTACTTAACGTGGAAGATACGCATACCGTTACTTACGCGCTTAAAAAGCTAACCAAACTTGGCTTGGTGATAGGCGAAAAGCAGGGTAAAGAGACGTATTTCAGTACAACTGAACAAGGAGGCGGTGTGTGTAGCCGTTATGCTGAAATACGAGAAACATGCTTGATTGACTCACTCGCTTCCATGGGAATTGAACGGGCCGAAATCAGCCGCGTGGCAGGTATTTTGCGCGCCATGTCAGGTCTTTATGATCAGGCCGCGCGAGCCGCTGCTTCTTTATGAATACACTTTTATGATCACGTAGCGGTTAAAATCAACTTCAATTAGGCCCACTTTTATCGATCGCTGATATCTAATGCTTTATTTTATTGCTGTTTATTTGAAATGTTTCGTCGACGAGAAAAGATAAGGGTGAAAATAACAATATACTTAAAAAACAGGTCGCTTAATCACGGCCTGTTTTTTTAGCATGGGTCAAAATGCGGTTTATCTATTTTTTATGCTTGCGTACTAGCCCTGATCGCTTGGCATCAAGAGAAGCATCCCGTCGGATACGCTCTTTGGGACTGGTGTTGTCATTGGGGTAGCGCAATGAGATTAACGCTTGTTTTTGGGCTTCTAGTTGAGAACCAAGCGTCAGCGTGTGCTGAAAGAGCAGTTGATGAGCTTCCGCCAACAGGGCCGTGCTATCGACCTCTATGGGCGTATTCATGTTCATCACGTTGGCAATCAGGCTGGTCTGATGCTGAACATTATAAAGCACTTCGTCGAGCTGCAGCGTATCGGCATAGCTAACGGTCTTGAGTTGATATAACAAGGCCGCTAGTTGAGATGCTGGGTTGTTGGATAGCCAGGCATCGGCAATGGGTCCTGACAAACGAAGGCAGAGAAGTGCTTTATCACTGACTAAAAAGCTTTCATGGCTTTGGCGTATGGCCATTGCCGCGTGATTGGACATTCCCCATTTAGAGGCTAGCCAAGCGCCAACCAGTGTATGGTCGCAGCCAAAGCAGCGTTGCTCTGCTTGCGTTATCTCAGCATGCGATAAGGAAGTATCGGTATAGAGTTTGTCGGCTTCTTCAGGGTAGGCTGCCTGTAACGCTAATATGCCAATATCCTGTAGTAGCGCCTGTGTAAATATGCTGCCACTTTCGTCAGGGCATAGCTGCTCAGCCAAATAGCGGGCTACCAGGGCCGCAGTGATGGTGCGTTGCCAAGCCTGATGACGATTAGGCGCTTCTTGAAACAAACTAAACCCTAATATAACGGGCAGCGTTGCGTTTATACCAAGGCGCTGCATGGCTTCAATACAGGTTTGAACAGGTGGCGCTGAGCGCGTGTAATAGGCGCTATTCGCGAGCGCAATGAGGCGCAGTGTTAACGCTGGATCGTGCTCAATCGCTTTGGCGTAATCGCTCAAGGTTGAACTTGATGAACGGGCTATATCAAGCACTTTAAGCGCTACAGACGGTAGCGTTGGTAGGCTCTTGCACTGTAAAAGTGATTGGCTCAAAAACGCTGGCAGTTCATCAGTCAGTGTTATGTAGAGCGTATCGACTGATACTAAAGGGCCCGTCATGGGATAATCTCCTTGTGTGTTGTCAGCGTAGCGGGCAGCGGCTGTCAGTACTTTCGTTAATCATATACCCCGTAGGCGTCGACGTCTTCCATGCTGATGCAATGAACAGCGCTTGTACAGCGGGTGAGTAACAACGAATGGCTTGCGGTTGTCATCTTTTTGCCATGATTCGTGGCATATCCTACGCGCCGTCAATCCGCGACGATAGGAGTGCTTTATGCGGCTGGCCTTGTTTGACCTTGATGATACTCTCTTGGATGGAGATTGTAGCGACCGCTGGAATTTATGGATGTTCGAGCAGGGTTGGATCAGCAGCGCCGAGACCTTTCTCGCCCGGGCTGAGCAGATGCAGCAGGCTTATCATGCGGGTCAATTAAAGCTGGAAGAGTACCTGGCGATGACGCTGGCGCCGCTTAAGAACAGGCTCGTGACTGACGTCGAAAAAGAAGTAGAGCGTTTTGTTGCGACGCATATCCAGCCGCGTATATTCGCTCAAGCCTTGGCCTGCCTGGCGGCTCATCGTCAGGCGGGCGATACGTTAGTGTTGATTTCTGCCTCGTCACGCCACTTGGTCGCGCCCATTGCCAACATGCTGGGAATTGCCCACGTGCTGGCGGTGGATCTAAGTATTGATAAAGAGGCAGAAGAAGCGCGTTATACCGGTGAGAGTGAGGGCATTTTCTCTTACCGCGGCGGTAAAGTGCTGCGCTTACAGCAGTGGCTAACGGAGCACCAGATTACCCCCAGCCACACTATGTTCTACTCAGACTCCCGCAACGATTTACCGCTTCTGCAATATGTCGATTGCCCCGTGGTGGTTAATCCCGACCCCGTGCTGGCTGAGGTCGCGAGCCTTGAAGGGTGGCAGAGGCTTGATTGGCGAACCTGGCCGCTACCAGGTTATCAGTTGTAAAGATACCCTACGCAGATAATTGTATGGGGAGACGTTTATCTTTTAAGGCGCCAACGCCTGCCAAATCAGATTAACACCCACCAGGAACATGGCCAGTATAACCAGGCGATAAAACCACTGCTCATTAACTCGGCTTTGTAGCCAAAGGCCGCTGCGCACGCCTACCCAAGCGACCGGCACCAGGAGTAGCGATGCCCAAGCACTGGTCATATTGATTTCACCAAGCCACAGGTACGGGCCCAGTTTAATCACGTTAACCGCTGTAAAGGTGACAACGCAGGTGGCGATAAAGGTCTCTTTAGGCAGTTTTCGTGGCAGTAGGTAAAGATTGAGTGGTGGGGCGCCTGCATGGGCAACAAAGCTTGTGAAGCCACACACGCTGGCGGCAGGCAGCGCCCAATGCGTTGAGATAGGCTTGGCGGCCAATGGCTTTAACAGCATATACGCAGCAAACACCACTGAGATCGCACCCAATACCAGGCGAACGCCCTGTTCGCTCAGGCTGCCAAAGAGCAGTGTGCCAACCGCAACACCGACGAAGAGCCCTGGCAAAAATCGCCATACTTCGGCCATGTCATGCTTGCCCCACCATGCTTTCACTGCCAATACGTCCATTACCAGCAGCAACGGCAGCAATAGGCCTGCGGCCTGCGTGGGGCTAATCACCAGTGCCATCAGCGGCACCGAAAGCGTGCCAAAACCACCAGCAAAGCCGCCTTTTGAGACGCCCGTCAGATACACCGAAAATCCGATCAATAGCCAAGCGATAATGGAGTAGTCCGGCAGCATGGCAATCCCTTAAAAGCCCGAAGTTGAAACGCCTGGCGGGAAAAAACGCGTGGGCGGGGCTTGGAGTTAGCGAAAATGTTTTGCGGTCTCTTATGTACTTTCACCGATTTGAAGCGTGAAGCCTACATCGTGTTGTCGGCGATAAACATGTTTACCGCGAAGTCTGCGAATGAGCTCCTGTGCGGCCAGACGGCCCATGTCTTCGCGTGGGGAGAGAATGGTAGTGAGTTTCGGCGTGATATGTTGACCTAACGGTAAGCCGTTGAAGCCTGCAATGGCAATATCATCTGGCACAAGAAGATCTTGGCGTTGGGCGGCCAGCAAGGCACCTGCGGCAAGATCATCGTTGGCAAAATGGATGGCCTGCGTGGCGGGGTAGCCTTTCAAAACCTGGGCTAGGCTTTCCGCGCCCGCCTGCAGGCTGCCCAAAGTGTCCAGTTCTAGCAAGGGGGCTTCAAGCCCCTTTTCCTCCAATGCTTCTTTATGCCCTAGGTAGCGCATTCCCGCGCGATAATCGTGGGAGAGCCGCGCGCCAACATACACAATTCGCTGGTAGCCTCTGTCGATAAGATGGCTGGCCATGCACCGGCCGGCAGCTAAATGATCCAGCCCCACGTTGAGATCTATGCCTTTACCGAGCTCCATCACTTCCATAATCGGATGGCCCCAGTTAGCTAATAGCGTCCGACACGCATTGTTATGGCGTAGCCCGGCGGTGACCAAAGCCGAACATGACCAGCCTAAAAACGTACGCACCAGTTGATACTCACGGTCCAGGTCGTAATCAGTATTGCCGAGCAGGATCTGATACCCCTGCGCTTCTAGTGTTTCCTGCAAGCCTTTGATGACTTCCACAAATACACTGTTGATCAGCGACGGCACGATAACGGCAATCAGCCGGGAGCGGGAAGAAGCTAGGCTACCCGCCACCAGGTTGGGCACATAGCCCAGACGCTCTACGCTTTCCAAAACGCTTTGGCGGGTACTGTCGCTCACCTTGTCGGGGTGGTTCAGTGCCCGCGATGCCGTAATCGGGGAAACCCCTGCGGCCTGCGCCACCTGACTGAGCGTGATTTTATCGGAGCGACGGCGTGACTTGTTAGCGGTCGA
This sequence comes from Halomonas sp. 111, assembly GCF_052379685.1. Lineage (NCBI taxonomy): Bacteria > Pseudomonadati > Pseudomonadota > Gammaproteobacteria > Oceanospirillales > Halomonadaceae > Halomonas > Halomonas sp. 111. Next base: position 44,997 of record NZ_JBQSYV010000007.1, on the reverse strand, counting down.
GAGGTCTTTAGACATTAGTCGCACGTCCTTGATGTTCAACTTGTCGATACGTTGAGAGTAATCTAGAAGTAATGGTAGCGCTATCATGACAGCGCTACCATTTCCCTTGTTAAGGTGAACAATCAGAACAGATTCAAGGGAAAAGTAAGGCATCGTAACGCCAGCAATTCATACAACAACAGCGAGGTGTCGACCGGTGAGTCAACACGATAAGCAATCACGTCAAGTAGGCGTTATTGGCCTCGGTGCGATGGGAATGGGCACCGCTACTGCCTTACATCACCAAGGATTTAACGTAACTGGATGTGATATTGCCGTTGAGGCACGCGATGCCTTTATAGCAGCTGGGGGCAAGAGTGTGGCAACGCCGATGGAGCTTGCTCACTGTCATATTGTGCTGGTAGTGGTCGTCAACAGTAGCCAGGTTGAGCAGGTGTTGTTTGGTGAGCAGGGCGTGGTGGGCCATCTAGCGCCAAGCAGCCTGATTATACAGTGCGCCACGGTGGCGCCCAGTCAGGCGAAACAGCTTGGTGAGCGCGTGGCAGCAGAGGGATTGATGATGCTGGACGCACCGATTAGCGGCGGTGCTGCAAAAGCCAAAAGCGGTGAGCTATCAGTTATGGCATCGGGCGCCGCGGAGGCATTTAGCTACGCAAGTGACGTGCTTGATGGCATGGCCGCCAAGGTTTATCGCCTGGGCGATGACCCCGGCGTGGGGTCCAGTATGAAGCTAGTCAATCAGCTGTTGGCAGGCGTACATATCGCGACCGCCGCTGAAGCCATGGCGTTGGGTATTCGGATGGGACTTGATCCCGAGGATATCTTTGAGGTGATTACTCACTCGGCGGGCAACTCCTGGATGTTCGAGAATCGTGTACCCCATATTCTCAAAGGTGACTACACGCCGCTTTCAGCGGTGGATATCTTTATTAAAGACCTCAATATCGTGCACCAGACCGGGCGCGAGCTTTCGATGGCGACGCCGGTTGCCGCCAGCGCGTTGCAGCAGTTTACCTCGGCCAGTGGGGCAGGTTTTGGTCGAGAGGATGATTCTGCGATTATCAAAGTCTACCAGCGGCTATCAGGCATTACGTTGCCTGAAGCGGCTAACGATGCTCAGGAAACCTAATCATGAGCACAGTGCAGAGCATAGCCCTTGAAAAGATAGCCCTTGGAAGCATAGTCCTTGGAGCTATTGCCGACGACTTTACCGGGGCAACCGATCTTGCCAATAACTTGGTGCGCGGCGGTATGCGCTGCTTACAGGTGATCGGCGTGCCGCAGGAGACGATTGATCTCCAGGACGTTGATGCCGTAGTGGTAGCTTTGAAATCGCGCTCCTGCCCGGTTGATGAAGCCATCACGGATTCTCTCGCAGCTCTTGAGTGGCTGCATGGGCAGGGTGCCCGACAGCTATTCTTTAAATACTGCTCTACTTTCGATTCTACGGATAAAGGCAATATCGGGCCCGTGGCCGATGCGCTACTGGATCGCCTGGACGCCTCTCAAACGGTGATGGTACCGGCATTTCCGGTCAACGGGCGTACGGTTTATCAGGGCCACCTGTTTGTGGGTGATCGCCTGCTTAACGATAGCGGTATGCAGTATCATCCACTCAGCCCGATGCAGGACGCCGATCTGGTGCGGGTCTTATCCCGTCAAACAACCCACCCGGTAGGCTTGCTCAGTCACTCGGTATTGTCCCAAGGCGCCAGCGCCGCTTGTGGTCACTTATCCGCACTTGCCGAGCAGGGCACTCGCCATGTGATTTGCGACACGCTTGATGAGCAGAATCTGGATATATTGGCAGAAGCTACCGTGCTGATGCCGTTGGTGACCGGTGGCTCCGGCTTGGGGCAGGCTTTACCCGCCCAGTACCGTGCCCAAGGCTGGCTTAAGCCCATTACGGAACCGGGGCGTTTACAGCCTGCATCAGGCAGCGTGTTGGTGCTGTCCGGGAGCTGTGCTACAGCAACCCTGGCACAAGTAGCCGATTTTCTGGCTTGCCATCCTAACAGCGGTTTTGCGCTAGACCCTTTGTCGCTTGCCGAAAGTGACCGGCAGTTGGAGCAGGCGCTGGTCTTTGCGCGACAGCGGCTATCAGAACAGACTCCGGTATTGATTTACGCCTCGGCGGATCAAGAGAAAGTCAGCGCTGCCCAGCAAGCATTGGGTGTTGCGCGTGCGGGGGCGCTGGTCGAAGAGGCACTGAGCCAATTGGCGGTAACGCTGGTTAATGAAGGCGTTGGTCAGTTGCTGGTCGCCGGGGGCGAAACCTCAGGGGCCGTGGTCTCGGCGCTGGGAATTTCCACCCTACGTATTGGCGAGCAGATTGATCCCGGCGTGCCCTGGACCCAGGCTCCGCTGGAAGGTCGTGAAGCGCCGCTCTCGCTGGCGCTGAAGTCGGGCAACTTTGGCGGTGTCGATTTCTTTACCCGAGCCTTTGAGGTGTTGGCATGAGCGTCCACTTACGCCACCATCATCAAAACAGCCTGCGCGAGCAGATCAGCACGCTAGGCAACTCGCTGTTTGATCGCGGGCTGACCATGGGGTCCAGCGGCAACATTAGCGTGCGCCTGGATGACGGTGGCTGGCTGATGACGCCCACCAACGCCTGCCTGGGGCGGCTGGACCCGGCGCGAATCTCCCATCTGGATGATAACGGCCAGCTACTTGGTGGTGATAAACCTACTAAAGAACAGTTCCTGCATATGGCGATGTATGCAGAGCGCCCTCAGTCGGGCGCTATTGTACACCTTCACTCTACTCACTCGGTGGCGGTCTCGTGTTTGCCGGACGTAAACCCCTGCGACTGCATTCCGCCGCTCACCGCCTACTATGTCATGCGGGTGGGCAAACTGCCGCTTGTGCCCTATCACATCCCCGGTGACCCAAAACTGGGCGAAGCGGTACGGGGCCTAGCGGGTAAACACAGCGCTGTGCTGCTTGCCAACCACGGCCCGGTAGTGGCAGGCAAGAATCTGGAAGCGGCGGTGTACGCCACCGAAGAGCTTGAAGAAACGGCCAAACTGTTTCTGCTACTGCGCGGCGAAAACCCACGGGGGCTAACGCCTGAACAGGTCGCGGAGCTTGAGGCGCGGTTTCCTCGGGATTAGCCCGCATTGCGATAAAAATAAAGAGGCACCGATACACCATGATTCGATTAGCCGCCAACCTCAGTATGCTGTTTAACGAGCACGATTTTATGGACCGCTTTTCAGCGGCGGCTGATGCGGGGTTTAAAGGGGTTGAATACCTGTTCCCCTACACCTATAGCGCTGCAGAGCTACGCCAAGCGCTTGACGAAACACAGTTGGAACAAGTGTTGTTTAACTTGCCGCCGGGTGATTGGGAAAAAGGTGAAAGAGGGCTTGCCAGTCTGCCTGGGCGCGAAGCCGAGTTTCGTGATTCGGTTATCGAGGCGCTACATTATGCTGAGACGCTTAACTGCCCACACGTTCACGCCATGGCGGGATTACTACCTGAGGATGCCGATGCGACGACCCTAGCCGATCATCAGGCTACTTACCTACGTAACCTGCACTACGCTGCTACTGAGGCCGCCAAGCTGGGCAAGGGCATATTGATCGAGCCCATCAATACCCGTGATATGCCCCATTACTTCTTGTCGGGACAAGCGCAAGCCTTGACGGTATTGAAAGCGCTGGGGGCGAGCAATCTGAAGCTGCAGTTTGATCTCTACCACTGTCAGATCATGGAGGGGGACCTCATTCGCCATCTTGAACACCAGTTTAGCGCTATCGGCCATGTGCAAGTGGCGGGAGTGCCGGAACGGCACGAGCCCGATGTTGGCGAGATCAACTATCCGGCACTATTTGCCAGGCTTGAAGCGCTGGGCTATAGCGGTTGGGTTGGCTGCGAATACAGGCCGGCCAGCGATACGCGCCAAGGTCTGGGCTGGGGTCGACATTATGGGCTTCACTCATGATCGAGTAGCCAAAACATGGTCTCAAACGCTAACAACCTACAATAAAGCGAGGACACCTTAATCATGCATATCTTAATCACGGGCGCCGCTGGGTTTTTGGGACAGCGTCTTTTACATCGACTGATTAGCCGCAAAGAGCTGTGCGGTCAGCCGATCACCCACTTAACGCTGGTCGATCAAACCCAGGCTGCCGTACCCGACGCGCCTGATATAACGATCCGCAACGATGCTGTGGATATTACTGCTCCAGATGCGCTGGGCAGTGCGCTTGATCGAAAGCCCGATGTCATCTTCCACTTGGCTGCGGTCGTAAGCTCCGCGGCTGAGGCTGATCTGGACCTAGGCATGGCGGTCAATTTTGATGCTACTCGCGCCTTGCTGGAAGGTTGCCGTGCCCGGCAGTTGAATAAGACACGCTTAGTCATGGCAAGCTCCGTGGCGGCTTACGGCGGGGATCTGCCTGATGTGCTGGATGACATGACGGCTTCGCAGCCGCAAACATCCTATGGCACGCAAAAAGCAATGTGTGAGCTTCTCATCAACGACTACAGCCGACGCGGCCTGATTGACGGCAGGGTACTGCGTTTGCCGACCATTGTGATTCGTCCTGGGCGGCCGAATGCTGCGGCGTCGAGCTTTGCGTCCAGCATTTTGCGCGAGCCCTTAAGCGGGGAGGAGGCCATTTGTCCCGTACCGTTGGATCAGGCGCTTTTCGTTATGTCGCCGGATAAGGTGATCGAAGCGTTGATACATGGCGCCGAAGTGCAGGAAGAAGCGTTGGGTAAGTTTCGCGCATTTATACTGCCGGGCATCACGACCGATGTTTCCGAAATGCTCGAGGCGTTGCGTGAGGTGGCGGGCGCAGAAGCGGTGGCGCGTGTACGTCATGAGCCAGACCCGCGTATCGAACCCTTGGTGGCAAGCTGGCCCGCGCGCTTTGAAACTGCTAAAGCGAACCAGCTGGGTTTTGTCGGGGACCGAGATTTCAAACAGATTATCGATGCCTATGTGGCAGAGCATCGCTAATGGATCTTCGCCTGCCTGGCGGGCGAGCAATAAGGGGCGATTACTCCCCATCATTCTTACTAATAAATACAATCAGGAGTATTACCATGACCACTCGTTTCGCTCGGCGTACGCTTGCGACCGCTATTGGCACCGCTACCACGCTGGCTCTGGCCGGCTTGGCATTTCAGGCTCAGGCCGCTACAGAGGTAAGCGTGGGCTACGCCATTTCCAGCGACTCCCACTATGGCGCTGGTTCCCGCGCCTTTAAAGAGACGCTTGAAAGCCTTTCTGATGGTGCTTTTACCGTGACGGATCATCCCAGTGGTTCGCTTGGCGGAGAGCGGGCCATGATTGAAGGGCTGCAGATCGGCACCGTCGATATAGTGATCACCTCTTCCGGACCCTTGGGTAACTTTGTCCCCGAGACCTATGTTCTCGATCTACCGTTTTTGTTCACCAGTTACGAACAAGCCCGCTGCGTACTTGACGGAGAGATCGGTCAGGAACTGCTCGATAAGATGGGCGACCACGACCTGGTCGGCCTCTCCTGGTCGGAAAACGGTTTCCGCCATATCACCAACAGCCAAAAAGCCATTGAAAAGCCAGAAGACGTTAGCGGCTTAAAAATTCGCACCATGGAGAACCGTATTCACCAGCAGGCCTTTGAAGGGCTAGGGGCCAGCCCGACGCCCATGGCCATGCCGGAGCTGTTTACCGCCCTGCAGCAGGGTACGGTGGACGGTCAGGAAAACCCCATTACGGTGATTGTGGCTGCGAACCTCTATGAGGTCCAGGATCAACTATCGCTGACCGGCCATGTTTACTCGCCTGCCATTGTGCTCGGCTCACCGGTGCTAATTGATGGGCTGAGCGAGGAGGAGCGTGAATGGTTTAATGAGGCCGCTCAAGCTGCTACCGAAGCTACCCGCGCTGAGGTTTCACGTTTGGAAGAGGAGGGCGTGGCTTTCCTGCAAGAGCAGGGTATGACGGTCACGGATAATATTGATCCAGCACCGTTCCAAGAGGCAGTAGAGGCCGTTCATGCTGACTTTATTGAGCAGTATGGCGAGGAGATGCTAGAGCGCATTCGTAACAGTAGCTGCTGAACCCATCCCGTGGCGCCCTCTGGGCGCCACTTGCCCATAACCTGACGGGGTGAGGTGATTTATGGTGTCCTGGTTTCTGCGTGTCGAACATGTGTTGACTCGGTTAGCGCTGGCGATTGCTATTTTGATGTTGATCGTTTCAGTGTCGTTGGGATTCTATCAAGTGCTTACACGATTTCTCTTCAATGCGCCCTCGACGTGGTCGGAGACGTTGTCACGGGCGACGATGATCTGGTGTGTGTTTATGGCTTCTGCCGCCACGTTCCGCGGCGGCTTTATGATGGCCGTAGAGGTTATCTACAAGCTCGTGCCCAAGCCCACCCTGCTGGCGCTTGAATGGTTTATCGGTCTGTGCTGTCTTCTGGTGCTCTCTGTATTGGTATTCTACGGCATCCAAATGACCCAGCGGGTTAGCAATCAGACGCTGTCCGCGCTTGAGGTCTCGATGTCCTGGGCATATGCGGCTATTCCAGTGGGCAGTGCCTTTGCGATGCTGGCCGTTATTGCGCGGCTGCTGGCCCAAAGTTGCGGTCTTGAAACTTTAGGGCCAATGCATGATGAGACAGTCGAGCAAGAGGCTGCAGCAACGTCCGGCATGCCGCCTGCTACCCCGAGTGAGCCGCGCTTATGAACTTAGCCATTGGTCTTTCTCTGTTGATTTTGTTCGCCACCGGCGTGCCGATCGCAATCTCCATTCTGCTGGCATCGATCATCGGCATTGAGTTTTTTTCGCGCTTTCCCTTGATGATGGTGCCTCAACAGCTGTTTGTAGGGCTGGATAACTTCCCGCTGATGGCGATTCCTTTTTTCATCTTGGCGGGCAACCTGATGGCGGCCGGTGGTATCTCTAGCCGACTGGTTGATCTGGCCAAGTCAATCGTGGGTGGCGTTCAGGGCGGGTTGGCGATGACCTGCGTACTGACCTGCATGATGTTTGCGGCAGTATCAGGCTCCAGTGTGGCGACGACCTTTGCTATCGGTGCGATTCTTATTCCAGCAATGGTCAAGCACGGCTATCCCAAACCCTTGGCTGCCTCCATCCAGGCTTCATCGGCAGAGCTGGGGGTGCTGATTCCGCCCTCTATTCCCTTGATTCTATTTGGGGTAAGTACCAATACCTCGATTGGCCAGCTGTTCATTGCAGGCATTGGTCCGGGGTTATTGGTTGGTGGTGCGCTGCTGGTCTTTGTTTATATTTTCTGCAAGCTGCGCGGTTTTGGTCTTCAAGATCGCAATGACCGCACTCGCTTTACGACGGCCTTCCAGCGCGCCTGGGCGGCGATGCTGATGCCGGTGGTGGTCATCGGCGGCATCTATGGCGGGATTTTTACGCCCACTGAAGCCTCGGCGGTGGCGGTGTTTTATGCCTTGGTGGTCGGTGCTTGCTACCGCGAGCTTAAGCTGGTCGACCTAATCCCCGTACTGCGTCAAAGCGTTGTGTCTACCGCTGCGGTGATGCTGATTATCTCAGCGGCCGCTCTGTTTAGTTTCCTGATTAGCCGTTCCGGCCTTCCCGCCCAAGTCGCCGCTGGAGTCACGGCGATGTTCGAAAGCCCCTGGGCTTTTTTGCTGGCCGTCAACGCCCTGCTGCTTGTGGTGGGGATGTTTATCGAGACCGGCGCGGCGATCCTGGTACTGGCCCCGATCCTTACGCCGATCGCCATGCAGTTTGGCGTTCATCCGGTACATTTCGGACTGATCATGGTGGTTAATTTAGCCTTGGGAATGATTACTCCGCCGCTGGGCGTAAACCTGTTTGCCGCGTGTGCAGTGGCGAAGATTTCCATTGATCAGATGCTGCCTTGGCTGGTTCGCTTTGTGCTGGTGGTGCTGACGTGTCTGATGGCAATTACCTATATGCCCTGGATCTCCATGGGCTTGGTTGACCTACTGTATGGCTAGGAGTCTGTTGATGATTGATTTGCCCGAATTTCCACCCCAGGCGGCGCTAATAGGCAATATCTGGGTTGATTCCGGTGCGACGCTACCCGTAGAGGCGCCCGCTCGTGGCGAAGTCGTCACGCATATCGCCCGCTGCACGCCCGAGCATGTCGATGATGCCGTCGCCACAGCGCGGCGCGCCTTTTCAGGTGAGCTAGGAGAGTGGGCGCAATGGAGTGCCCGCCAACGCAGCGCCTGGCTATTTGACTTTGCTGATGCCATCGAGGCCAACCATGAGCATTTATCGGCTTTAGAATGCCTGGACACTGGAAAGCCCTTAACCCAAGCGCGCGCGGATATTAAAGCCTGCGCGCATTACTTTCGCTTTTACGGCGGTGGCGCCGATAAATTACATGGCGAGACCCTACCTTATGAAGAGGGCTACACCGTCATGACGTTGCGTGAGCCGTATGGTGTTTGCGCGCAGATTATTCCCTGGAATTACCCGTCACAGATATTTGGCCGCTGCGTGACAGCCGCCCTGGCTGCGCATCCGGGTATTGATCATCTCTCATTCACCGGTTCTCCTGAGACCGGTACCCATGTAACCCAAGCGGCGGCAAAGCATCATGTGCCCGTCACGCTAGAGCTGGGTGGCAAGTCGCCGCAGATTGTCTTTGAAGATGCCGATCTAGATGCGGCTTTCGACGCAGTGGTGCGTGGGATTATCCAGAATGCCGGGCAAACCTGCTCGGCGGGAAGTCGCCTGTTGATACAGCGCGATATATCGAAAGCGTTTACGGATCGTCTGATAGAGCGTTTCTCGGCGCTACAGTGTGCATCGGGCGAGGAAGATGCCGACTGCGGCCCGCTGATCAATGCCCGTCAAAAATCGCAGCTCGATAATCGGCTAGCCATGGCCGAAGCGGACGGTATTCGAGTTGCGGCAAGAGGGCAGCTAGCTAAAAACGCCTCACCGGCCGGGCATTTCGTCGTCCCGCATCTGCTTACCGACATTCCCGATGATCATGACGTGCTGCGCGAAGAACTGTTTGGGCCCGTGCTGGCCGTTCAGATATTTGACGATGAAGCACAAGCGCTGCGCTTGGCCAATGCAACCGACTTCGGGCTGTGTGCCGGTGTCTGGACGCGCGACGGTGGCCGCCAATTACGCTTGGCGAGAGGCATTCGTAGCGGCCAGGTATTTATCAATAACTACGGTGCGGGCGGCGGCATTGAACTGCCTTTCGGCGGTGTCGGGCGCTCCGGGTACGGGCGGGAAAAAGGCTTCGAGGGGCTGCGCAGCTATACTCGGATAAAAACGGTCGCCATTCGCCATGGCTAGAACACAATCGTAACTACATTAGGCTAGGAGCTTATTCATGAATCAATCCGTTCGTACAGAGCATCGCATCGGCATGGTGGGTGTAGGGTTAATGGGCCACGGCATTGCCAAGAACATTCTCAACGCGGGGTATTCCCTGGCCTTTCTGGACCACCCTGGTAACCAGCCCGTGGACGATCTACTGGCGGCAGGCGCCGTGTCGTGCTCAAGCGCGTGGGAAGTGGCCGAAAAAGCCGACGTGGTATTGCTGTGCGTAACGGGATCACCCCAAGTAGAGGCCGTGCTGTTTGAGCCGGATGGCGTGCTGGAGGGGCTCGCCCAGGGCTCCATCGTGGTGGACTGCTCTACCTCGTTGCCAAGTTCCACGGCTAAGGTTGCCGCTAGGGTAGAAGAAGCGGGTGGCCACCTGGTCGATGCGGCGATGACACGCACGCCCAAGGAAGCTGAGGAGGGGCGGTTGAACCTTATCGTCGGTGCATCCGAGACGCTGTTTGAAGCGTTGTGTCCGCTACTCGAGAGTTTCGCTGAGGTCATTACCCACGCGGGAGGCGTAGGCTCAGGGCATACCCTTAAGCTACTGCATAACTACGTGTCGTTGGGCTTTTCAGCCGTACTGGCCGAGGCGACTGCGGCTTCCCTGCGGGCGGGTATCGATGACCACGCTTTTCTGGAGGTTTTGACCAAGGGCGGCGGGGGCGGCGTGGTGCTGGAACGGTTACGTCCCTTTATTGAATCAGGCGATGCTTCGGGGTTTCGCTTTAGCGTGGCGAACGCGCATAAAGATCTCGGCTACTACCACACCATGACCGATGAGCTTAATACGACAAGAGGCGTCGCCGGCGCGGTAGCGGCGCTGTACGCCGGTGTGGAGGATCAGACCATGGCGGTGCCGGAGTTGATTCGTTTGCTAGAGGAGCACGCTGAAGTCTGATCATTGTGGCGTTGGCTTGGCGAGCGCTGAAGACTATAAAAACGGAAGGAAGTTGCCGCGATTCGTTACCTCAAAAAAATCTTATTATTTCACCGTATGAGGTGACGACGTGAACCTTCTTGCAACACCAAAATTACTAAAGCGGTACCGAGAGAGCATTTGTAGGTATTTCGAGGAAACTTGTCTCCCTGCGAGATCAAGGAAAGTGTTTTATCCGGGATATCTTCTAGACATGTATCCTCCGGTTATCTCAATCACGCGCACTCGGTTCAGGTCGTGTCGCGAGCCAGCAGGCGATGCACGCCAGCAGCGCAACGATAGCCCAGCGTAACCAGCCCTCGCCTAAATGCCAGAGCAGGATCATCGCGCTGGCAAAAATACTGCTTACCGCGATGTATTTAGCGCGTCTAGAAATAGCGCGCTCACGCTCCCAGTTTTTAATCAAAGGCCCAACATAACGCCGCGAACGGATCCACGCTTCAAAGCGTGGTGAGCCTTTGGAAGCGCAATATATGGCGCCCAGCATAAACTCGGTCGTGGGCAGCAAGGGCAGGAAAATACCGATAACACCAATCCCAAAACTCAGCGCAGCAAGGCCTACCCATAAGGCGCGTACTAGCGTTAGGGGCTCTTTTGATGGGCGCTTTGGCGGTGAGCTTACGGGTGGTTTCTCGTTCATTTATCCAGTTTCTCATGGATAACAGGGCTTGGCGATGCGCCAGGTCAGGCGATGACCCACTAATAGGTGGATACGCTAAGCATACTACGCCGTATTAAGAACGGGTTAACGCTCTTCAAGCGCGCATTAACGCATTAGTGCCAGTAGCGGGGTAGAGGTCGTCTGGCTCGTGAGTGCCTGGAGTTCTGCCTCGTACACATCAGCAATGCTGGCGGGGACGAGAACGTCATGTGGTTTACCATGCGCTATACGCTGTCCCTTTTGCAGTAACCAAACGTAGTCGGCGTAAGTGCCGGCCAGGTTCAGGTCATGTAGGACGCATACGATGGCCATATGATGCCGTGTGGCCCAGGTGCGTAGTTGACGCATTAGTCGCTGCTGCTGGCCGATATCCAAGGCGCTGGTAGGTTCATCCAGCAGAAGTAGGCCGCCATCCCTGGCAGCGTCCGAGCGCCGCGAGAGCAGTTGGCAGGCGCCGCGGGCGATCATCACTCGCTGGCGCTCGCCGCCCGAAAGCGAGAGCACGCTGCGCTTGGCGAGCGGGACGAGGTCCAGGTCATCGAGCAGTTCGGCGATGAGTGCTTTATCGGGGTTGCTCCCCAGACACACCAATTCTTCCACTCGCCAATCGAAGCCGACAGGTTCCTGCTGAGCGACAAGCGCACGTCGGCTGGCGAGTGCGGTGACTTCCCATTCATGCAGCAAGTGGCCATCCAACTGTACGGTGCCCTGTTCGCAGCGGCGATAGCCTGACAGCATGCTGAGCAGCGTGCTCTTGCCCGCACCATTAGGCCCTACAATCGCGAGCAGTTCGCCCGGGTGGATCTCGCCATCGATAGGCGCTAGTGCGGGAATCGAGGTGAACCCCGCTTGATGCAGAGTCAGCATGACGGGCTCCGGCGCATAAGCAGATACAGGAAGTAGGGCCCGCCCAAAAGGCTTGTTAGCAGCCCGACCGGGATCTCGGCAGGTGCACCTAGCGTACGTGCCAGGGTATCGGCGACCACTAACAGCAGCGCCCCGCCCAGCATTGAGGCAGGCAGGAGTAACCTGTGTCCGGGCCCTAGCCAAAGCCGTAGGCAGTGGGGAACCAGCAGGCCAAGAAAGCCAATGACACCGGTGAGCGCTACGCAAAGCCCGACGCCAAGTGAGGTGGCCACGACAATGCGGCGTTTGAGGCGGTTGGCGTCCAGCCCCGCCGCATGGGCCGTGGTTTCGCCTAGCTGAAGCAGGTCAAGCTCGCTGGCACTGCGCATTAGCATCCACAGTGCCAGGCTAATCAGTACCAAGGCGATAGCGGTGGTTCGCCATAAGGCATGGGTTAGCGTGCCCATGCCCCACAGGCTCAGTTGGCGCAGCTGTTCATCGCTGGCGATAAACGCAAGGACGCCACCCGCAGCGCCGGCCAGAGTGTTAATCGCCAGGCCCGCTAGCAGCAGGGTCATAACGGCGGCACTCCCACCCTGGCGTTTGGCCAAGCCAAACACGATGACACATACGCTCAGCGCGCCCAAAAAGCCAGCAGCAAACTGGCCGTAAAGGCTGTTGACGGCGCTACCCTGAAAAATAACGATCCATAGCGCCACAAATAGCCCGGCACCGCTGGCAAGGCCGAGCAGAGTTGGGTCGGCTAAAGGATTACGAAATAGCCCCTGCATGGCAGCGCCGCTGCCTGCGAGCATGGCGCCTACGGCAACCCCCAGCAGCAAGCGCGGTAAGCGCAGCTGCCACCAAACCTGTGTGCTGAGCGTATCGGCATTGCCGCTTAGCAGTGCCCATGGGGAGAGCCCTAATGCTCCCGACGCCGCGCCCCACGCCAAGGCAAGTAACAGCGCAAGCGTTAAACCGATAAGGACTCGTGGAGCGCGCCCCATCGGTCGCATCGTACGCTGACGATAAGCCGTTAAGCTGACCATTACGGCGCAGCCAGTGCAGTGGGCGAGGCGTTGAGCAGCGCTTCAACATCCTGGCGTAAGGCTAACAGCTGGTCGGGCGCACGTGGCCCAAAGCCCAGCAGTGCCTGATCATCGATAACGATTAACCGCTGCGCTTGGCCTGCCGGAGTAAGTGCCATGCCGGGTAATTGCCATAAGGCCGTTGGGCCGCCCATGGCGTCTAAACCGCGCGCTGACATAATGATCAGCTCAGGTGCCTCGCGCACCAACGCCTCGGCGCCAACACTGTGGTAGCCCTCCATCGTTGCAAAGGCGTTTTCCAGCCCGACGGCTTCAAGTGCCGTATGCGCCGCGGTTTGGCTTCCGGCAGCGCGCGGCGTTAAGCCGCTATGCTGGAGAATAAACATCGCCCGGGTTGAAGGTAAGGGAGGCAAATCGGCTAGGTATTCAAGCTTGTCAGTCAAGGCTTGCGCTAAAGCGTTGGCTTTTTCATGCCGGTCAGTGTAGCTACCCACCGCGCGAACCTTTTCAGCAATGGCCTCTAGCGTCGCGGGTGCGCTAACCACATCCAGCGTAACGCCGACAGCGTTCAGCTGTTCAAGCACTTCTTTAGGGCCGGTATGCTGATTGGCAAGGATACGGTCAGGCTGAACCGACAGTACGCTTTCGACCGAGAGCTGGCGCAAATAACCCACGGAGGGCAGCGCTGTCAGGGCCTCAGGATAGAGAACCGTATCGTCGCGGGCGACCAGATTAATGTCAGCCTTCAAGGCCGAAAGCGTTTCAGCAATATCGCCGCCCAGCACAACCCAACGTTCGCTGGCGCTCGTTTCCAGGCTGAACAACAGCGCAAGCAAAACGCCGGGCAGCAGTCGAACAGGCTGCTTCATGCCACGGCCTCACGCTGATTAAGCTCATTCAATAGCTGCCGCCAGGCGCTGGATTCGGGATTGCCCTCTCGGCGCTCGGCGTATATTTGCAGGACTAATGCGCCTTGTGCGTCAAACGCTTCAATGCTGGTGACGCCTCCGTCACGATTGGGTTTAGACACTTGCCACACCTGATCAATGGCGGTGTCGTCCAGGTGCAGGGTAAAGCTATCGCCAAACAGATTCAGCCAGCCCCGTGCGCGCTGGGGTGTGGGCAGCGTGCCCGTGCGGATTTGTACGCAGCCGGGGCTGGCGACAAACAGCATGAGCGGCAAGGCGTGTTGGCTTGCCTGATGGAGCAGGTTTTCCAGTATGTTAGCCGGTAGCGCCCGGGTATAGTGGCCCTCCATCAGCTGGTTGGCCTCAATACGCTCCAGACGATGGCGCTGCAGCAGAGCGAAGAATTGATGCACGTCCTGCATCGCTCCCCATTCGCTCGCAAGATCGGGGACATTGGGAAGCGGGCGTTTAAGGCGTGGTGCACTCTGGGTGAACGCTGGAGTGTCCTGGGTGCCGAGTGCTGCTAACGCGTTCCAGGCGCTGGGAAGCGGTGTTTCCAGCGCAAAGCATTTGTGCACGGCGCAGCCATGCTGGTTAAATATTTGCAGGCTCCAGCGCCACTCCTCCGAGCCATCTTGTGAAGGCATGGCATCGCGAATCAGGCACACCCAGTGCCAGTGGGAATACAGCAAGCGAAGATCCAAACCGCCGGGGTCGAGCAGTAGTCCCGTTTGGGCTCCGCCGCGCAGTTCAGGATAGTCCCCGGTTTGTTCAAGGACGGCCAGGCGCGAGCGGGTCAGCGATTTTACGCGGCCAAGCGTGGGCAGATAGCTTGCGATCTCACTGGGTGGCAGGGGCAGTGTCCATACATCACGCCCCAGGCGAGCCGCCTGTAACTCGCCTTCGCTAATGGCCAGGCGCTCGGCAATATCAATAGCGGGCAGGCGCGGCTGTGCTTCACGCGCAGCATCAAAGGCTTCCAGAATAGCGATCTGTTGGGATTGCGTCATGAGCTCACCTCCATCGGGTGCATGGTGTGGCATTACCACTGCCAGTTGAGGGTAGCGAACAGGCTGCGCCCATCGCCTAAGCTGCCATCGGGGCGGTACCACACTTTATCGCCCAGGTTGGCCAGGCGTAGCGAGGTATCAATGGCGGGGGTAAGGCGCCAGGCCAGGTGTACATCGTGTAGCCCGTAGCCTGGCAAGCGCTCGTCATCGCCCTGTTTGTCGAAATCACGGGCAAACCGACCTTGCCAGCCCAGGCGAACATTACCGTTGTACAGTGCAATATCACTGCCTAAGGTCGCTTCCAGCGGCGTTTGATTGCCTAGCGGCGCGCCGGTGTCGCGGTCTTTGCCGGAGACTTCGGAAAGGCCTGCAAAACTGGTAAGGAAAGAAAAAGTGCTGGGCTGCCAGAAAATGCGGGCATCATAGCCCCACAGCTGGGCGCGTTGAACGTTCACGGCTTGAGTGGTGCCTGCCATAATATCGACCTGAGTATCGATAAAGTCATTGGCACGGGTATCAAAGTAGCTGGCACGCACTTGCCAATCTCCCTGATGCCAAACCACGCCGCTCTCCCAGGTATGACTGGTTTCAGGGACAAGATCCGGGTTGGGTATCCAATAGTTGTCGGGCGTACAGAAGAACGGCCCGGCACAGAACCCCGCAAAGTGGCGTTCATTAGCATATAGCTCAGAAAGGCTCGGAGCGCGGAAAGCCTCGGCGTATCCGGTAAATAGCATCAATGCGTCGTCGGGCCGCCAGGCAACGCGAAAACGTGGGGAAATCTGGTCATGTACGCTGTTGGCCTCGCCTTGGCCGGTGGCATCGTAACGGTCATAGCGGGCGCCTAATCCAATGTCGAATGCTCCCGCGCCGCCCTCCGTCAGGTAACGGCCGGCGGTGAGCGTTGTATCCAGGTAGGCTGCTTGCGTATCAATGTTGGCATGTGGGAAACCATTCGCATCGCCTTCAGGACGTTGGCGGGCCTGCTCCAGTTCAGCACCAAATACCAGCGTTTGAGAAAGCCAGCCATGCTCCATTCGGTGATAGCCGTCGCTTTGCAGCCCCGCACGCTCCAGAGTGCGGCTGGCCCTTGGCTCATCAATATCTTGCTGGCTAAAGGTGAGTCGTGAGGTGATCTCGGTAGCCGCACCTGGCTGCCAGCGGTGGCCGAGCTGCACATTGTTGCTCTGAACGTCGCGGTCGCGCAGTGGGTTGCTGGCATCTGTAGAACGCTGTTGCGGATTAGCGGGTTGGGTGGTGTGCTCGTCGTAATGTTGCCAGCTAACAAATACCCGCTGATCGTCATCTGGCTGCCAGCCACCTTTTAGCAACAGGCTGTTGAGCGAGGCATCTTCATCGGCCATCTCGCCACCGGCGCGACGAATATCACCGGACTTGCTACGGCCTATTGAGAGAAGACCATCGACGCGGCCATTTGACGTATCACGACGACCAAAAGCGGTAAGGCTGCCACGTAACTCGTCACTGGCGCTTGCGCCACCGACAGAAAGCCGTACACCGCTTTCCTCGTCGGGCGCAAGTAGGTCCTCGGCATCTACGCTGTTAAAACTAACCACACCGCCCATCGCGTTACTACCGTAAAGGCTAGAGAGCGCTCCGCGGGCAATCTGGACATGTTGAATCAAGGCGGGATCAAGGAAAAAGTTACCGATATGACCCGTGGAAATATCTTGCCGAACACCATCCAGGCGGACCAGTACGCCCTCGCGGCCAAAGCCACGCAGGCTCAGCGTTTGGCCGTTGCGGCGCCCTTGTCCTGCAACGTGTAGGCCAGGCTGACGGCTTAGTACGTCTTCCACTCGGCTCGCGGTGGCCAACACTGCATCATCACGCTCAATAATATCGATGATGAGTGGGGCACGGGAAAGATCCGTGGGCACTCGTGTACCGGTGACAGTGACAGGATCAAAGGAGTGAGGCTCAATCTCTGGTTGCGCCAAGGCAGGTGCTACCAATAGAGGGCAAAACGTAAGATAAAGCGGGCAAAGCGAGTAAGCGCGTTTCATGGGCCAGACCATTCCAACAATAAGAAGGTAATAGGTGCTGGCTGGGTGCGTCGGCTACCTGGCTGGCATTAAGCTTGGGACGTATTAATAGCAAATGCTAAGGGGTCGTAACGGTCAGTTGTTAAGCCGTTAAAATAAGTTTTCCGCTTTTGGTAAAACGTAGCAGATAGCGCCGGTTTTCGTGATGAATCACCAACTGGCCTTCTGACCCCAGTAACTCTCGACTTTCCACTTCACGTGGTGGCGGTGTTTTCTCCCGCGAGGTGCTTTTTTCCATGCTGCACATGAGATGAAATTCCCTATGCTAATGATAGTTATTATCGATAAGATATCAGCCTGTTTGCGTTAACTCAAGCATCAACTATGGGTTGGCTAAGGCCAAACCAGGGCAGGCAGAGATCAAAATGGGAATCGTGAGGAGAGGATGTGAGCGAGCCGTTACGACATAATGCGCCCACAATAGGCGATCAATAGCATCAGGGCAGTTCCGTTAATAGCTGGCTCCCCCTGCTACGAATAATATCTGATAGTCGTAATAATGGGGGTGAGCCAGCTATTGAGACCCGTTTGCCAAGCAGCCGTTAACCCGCTTTTTTGTTAACGTTGGCTTCTGCCAGTTTGCTTAGCTTGTCGTCTGTCGATTTCTCTTCTTTAAGTGTTTCGGCCAGGATGTTTTTAGCGTCTGTATAGCCTAACTGCTCGGCAAGGGCGCAAAGAGTGCCGTATGTCGCAATCTCGTAGTGCTCTACTTTTTGCGCTGCGCCAATTAAGCCTGCATCTCGTACAGGGCCTTTCTCGGTGGCTTCAATGAGTTCCTGGCCTTCTTCAATCAAGCCTTCCATCGCGTGGCACTTGATTCGCTTGATACGGATATCCGGCAGGCTATCCGCGACTTTCTCAAGCCGCTCCAACTGGCCTTGGGTTTCTTCAAGGTGGTGTTTGAAAGCGTCGGCTAATTGAGGGTCGTCAGCTGCGCGGGCCATCTTGGGCAGCGCCTTAGTTATCTGCTTTTCAGCACTGTTCGTATCGGAAAGCAGATGAATGAAAAGTTCCTTGGCATTTTTAATAACCATCAGTCGGCTCCTTCTCGGTTAATAAAGCATTATCCGTAATGAAAGACGGAAGCCATTTAAAGCTAGCAGGGATTTAGGAACTCAAGTGTTTATAAAAGTTAAGCTTTAAATTGAAAATTAGTTGGCGCGTGGTTAAATTTTTTATTTTAGAAAGTGGTATTAATCTACGTTAAAAGTTTAAAACTCTCATACTATGGATGGGTTACAACCCACCCATCATCAGTTGGATGGCAATCGTCAACATCATCATCGCAACCCCAATATCGATTAGCCGCCAAGTAAAGGGGCGTGATAGCCAAGGCGCCAGCCAGGCAGCGCCTAGTGCCAGGGCAGTAAACCAGAGTGCTGAGCCACTGGCAGCCCCCATGGCATAGGCGCCGGGAATAGATTGCTGAGCACCGAGTGAGCCGATCAGCAATACGGTATCAATATAAACATGCGGGTTGAGCAGTGTTACCGCGAGTGTCGCCAGTATGACCGCAGTAAGAGAGCGTGGCGGCGTACCGCCTGCCTCAAGCGCGTTAGGGCGCCAGGCACGGCGTAGTGCCTGGCTTGCGTACCAAAGCAGAAACGCAGTCCCGCCCCAGCGAGCAATGGCCAATAGAAGGGGGTTCTGAGCCAGCAGGTTCGCCAAACCAAACACGCCAGCAGTCACCAGCACGGCATCGCAAACAATGCACAGCAGAGCGACCGGAATATGATGTTCGCGGCGCAGGCTTTGCGAAAGCACAAACGCATTTTGAGCGCCAATCGCCATGATTAACCCCATCCCAACCAGCAGGCCATTGCTGTAACTCTGCCACATGCTCTCTTTCCTGTTATGAAGTGCGTTATGAATATTGCAGTGAATATCGCTGGCCAGTGTGCGGAGATTACCTGTATAAGAAAAACGAATAATGCTGATGTCTCATTAGGAAAAGTGATTGCTGGATTACAAATTATTGGCGGCGTTGGCCGCCGTCATAGAGCAGGGTGGTTTTGAGCGAGGCGCGCAGGTGCTGGGGTTATCGCAGTCAGCTATCTCCCAGCGGATCAAACTGCTTGAAGCGCGTATTGGTCAGCCCGTTCTGGTGCGTGCCACACCGCCTGCGCCCACCGAGGTAGGACGCCAACTGCTTAACCATGTGCAGCAGGTGCGCTTACTTGAACGCGACTTAAAGGGGCAGGTGCCGGTATTAAGCGAGGCCGTACCGGAACGCCTGCGCTTGGCAATTAATGCCGATAGCCTGGCGACGTGGTGGGCATCAGCGGTGGGGGATTTTTGTGCCAACCAGAACGTGTTGCTGGAGCTGGTGGTGGAGGACCAAGAGGTAGGACTAAAGCGCATGCGTGCTGGTGAAGTAGCAGGATGTGTCTGTGCTGCCGAGCGTCCGGTTGCGGGTGCCAACAGCGTAGCGTTAGGTGCCATGCCTTATCTTGCCGTGGCAAGCCCGGCCTTTGTCCACCGCTACTTGGCAGAAGGCATCAATGCCCAGGCGTTGGCCCGCGCACCGGCAATCGTGTTTGGAACCGATGATCAGCTACAGCATCGTTTTTTGGCGGAACTTGGCGCAACGGGAGGGTTTGATTATCACCTATGCCCCTCTTCAGAGGGCTTTGTACGACTAATGGAAAGCGGGCTTGGCTGGGGGATGGTGCCAGAGCTTCAAGTGCGAGATGAATTGATTAAAGGCACGCTGGTGGAGTTGATGCCGGGGCGCGCTATTGATGTGCCTCTTTACTGGCACTATTGGCGCAGCGGGGGCCGCCTGCTAACCGAGTTAACGCAGCACCTTTGCCGTGAAGCAAAAGAGGCATTGGTGCCGCTTTAACGGTCATTGCCGCTGTCAAACGACTGTCATCATTTTTGGTTAGGGTACTTCCTTTTGATGACGGTGCTAACCCCATGCCCATTCCTGCGCTTGCTATTGAAGGTTTGAATAAATCGTTTGACGATAAAAAAGCGCTGGATGGTATCGACCTTCACCTATCGAGCGGCAAAGTGCTGGCTCTGCTAGGCCCCTCTGGCTGTGGTAAAACGACATTACTGCGCTGTATCGCTGGGCTAACCGGCATCGATAGCGGACATATTTCCCTGAATGGGCAGCTTGTGGCTCAGCCTCAGTGTCATTTGAGCCCCAACGATCGAAAGCTCGGCATGGTCTTTCAGGATTATGCGCTCTGGCCGCATATGAGCGTGGCGCAAAACGTAGCGTTTCCTCTGGAAATGCAAGGTGTTAACCCTAAAGCGCGCGAAGAGCAGGTAGCCTGGGCGCTGTCGCTGGTCGGCCTTGGCGACTATGCCGACCGCCAGCCGGGGTCGCTCTCCGGCGGGCAGCAGCAACGCGTTGCTCTGGCACGCGCCATCGTGGCCAAGCCCAGGCTTTTGCTAATGGATGAGCCGCTCTCCAATCTGGATAAAGGGCTTCGCGACAATCTGGCGCTGGAAATCAGAGCCCTGATAGAAGAGCTCGCCCTGACGGCCGTTTTTGTCACCCACGATCAGCACGAAGCCTTTGCCCTGGCTGATGAGGTGGCAGTGTTGCAAGAGGGGCGTTTGCAACAGGTAGCCTCCCCGGAAGCGCTTTATCAAGCGCCCGCTACCCCCTCGATTGCCGCGTTTATCGATGCCGGTGCGGTGCTTGATGGACACTTCGATGCAGATGGCTTTCATGTTGCTGGCCAAACGTTACGCGTCATGGCTCACCGTGATTACACCGGCCCGGCACGCCTTCTGCTACCTCGCCGGGCACTTACACTGACGTCGCCAACTCAGGCTGACGTGATTGCCAAGGTAAAAGGTCGGCTGTTTCAGGGCGACCACACCGCACTAACGCTGTCGCTTAATCAACATACCCATATAAAACTGCGCGTACATGGCACGCTGGTGCCATCGGAATCCGTTGGCCTGACGGTAGACGTCGCATCACTACGCGCCTGGCTACCCACTGGCGAGGCGCTTTCCTGTTCCCCTCTGCATGCTGCGGAGCTTTGCTAACACATTTATCCCACTATAAGGAATGTCGCATGCTTTCTCGATTGCTTTCCCGCTCTGCGCTGGTGTCGCTTACGGGCGCCGCAATTTTTAGTCTGGGTAGTCAAGCTCATGCTCAGGCGTTGACGATCTACTCGGCAGGGCCGAACTCGCTGATTGAACGTCTGGCGGCCGATTTTACCGAGCAAACCAATATCGATGTGAATGTGTTTCAAAGTACGACAGGCCAGGTAATGGCCCGGTTGGAAGCCGAGCGTGCCAATCCGTTGGCAGATGTCGTCATTTCTGCCTCTTGGGATAGCGCTACGTCGCTTTCGGAAGATGGTCTCTTGCACGCTTATCGATCTTCTAATGCGGCCACTGTGCCTGATTTCCTGCAGGCGGATGACTACGTCGCCCAAGGCGTTTCGGCGCTGTCGCTGGTCTGGAACCAAAATAGTGATACGCCGCCACCCAGCGACTGGTCTGATCTGACTGACCCGGCTTACGCCGACCAGGTAACTATGCCTGATCCCGCTCAGTCGGGAGCTGCTTTTGAGCTGGTGGCCGGCCTTTTGACGGCGACGGGAGAAGACGCAACGTGGTCGTTGCTGGAGGCACTGATGGACAACGGTATGGTGGTGCCCGGGCCTAATGCGCGCGCGCTTAACCCCGTATTGCAGGGCGCCAAGTCTGTTGTGTTTGGCGCCGTCGACTATATTGCGCTTACCCAACAGGAAAGCGGCGAGGCGATTGAAGTCATTTTCCCCGAAAGTGGTACGGTTATCGCGCCGCGCCCGATGATGATTCTTGAGTCCAGCGCTATGCAACATGAGGCCGAGCAGTTCATCGATTTTGTGCTCTCTGATCAAGGCCAGCAGCGGGTTGCTGAAAGCTACCTGATGCCAGCACGTAACGATATCGAAGCACAGCGCCCGACGCTGAATGAGCTGACGCTGATTGATATCGATAGCGAAGCAATGAACGAGCAGCGTGACGTCATTCTGGAACGCTTTCGTGGGCTGACGGGCGGGTGATGAAGTCGATCAAAGCCCTCAACCTGCCCCGTTTGGACGGGGCAGGCATCGTGCTGTTGCTCACGGTGCTGATACTGCTTTTATTGGTGGGCTTGCCGCTACTGTATATCGTTTTGCAGGCCATTTTTCCGCTATGGTCGCGCGGTGATCTCTCTGGTGCTTTTACACTGTTCGTGCCAACGCTTGTCGACCCTGCACTGCTTAAACTGCTGGGCAATACGCTGCGGCTGGGCCTTGCCGTGGTCTTGGCCTGTGCCGTGCTGGCCATACCGCTTGGCGCGCTGCGGGCGCTTACCCGTGTGCCGGGCGGCGCTATTTGGGATCTGATTTTTCTGATTCCGTTTATGATTCCACCGTATATCGCAGCGCTCTCCTGGATGTTGACGCTTCAGCCGCGTGGCTATGCGCAGCAGTTAATGGGTATCGAAGCGAGCCATTTTCTATTCTCTTTCTACGGCATTGTGTTCGTGATGGTTCTGAACGTCTTTCCCGTGGTCTATTTTGCCGTTTCGCGCACTATGATGAGTGTGGGTGGGCGCTACGCGTCGGCCGCCCGCGTTTGTGGGGCAGGCAAGTGGCAGGCGCTTTGGCGCGTCACGCTGCCACTCTCGACGCCCGGTATTGCGGCCAGCCTACTGCTGGTTTTTGCACTCACGATTGAGGAGTTCGGCACGCCAGCCACGCTGGGCGCTCAGGCGGGCTATCACGTTTTGGTGACCGGGATTCATCAGCGCTTTTCCGACTGGCCAATCGATATCCCCGGCGCTGCCGTGCTGTCACTGTTGCTTGTGATGCTGGCGATGGCCGCCTTCTACGTCCAGCACTGGCTGGTAACGCGGCGTTCGTTTATCAGCCAGACCGGCAAGCCAGCGACGGGGGAGCGCGCCGAGCTTGGAAAATGGAAATGGCCGACCTTAGTGCTTTTTTCAGCCGTGGCGTTTATCTCGGTTGCCGTCCCCCTGCTGGCCGTATTGGCGACAGCGCTGACGGGAACGCTGTCGGGCGGGCTTACGCTGGATAACCTGTCGCTACGCCACTTCGAGGCGCTGTTTGCCAATCGTGGCGGTGCCATGCAGGCATTGGGAACGAGCTTGAGCCTGGCCGTTGGTGCCGCTTTGCTCACAGGTGTATTGGGAGCCCTGGTTGGCTATATGGTGGTGCGCGCTCAAGTACGTGGCAAAGGGATGCTCGATTTACTGTCGTTGCTGCCCAACACCCTGCCTGGGGTCGTTGTCGCAGTAGGTTTGATTCTGGCGTGGAACCAGAGCCATTGGCCCATTCAGGTGTACAACACCGGGGCGATGCTGCTGCTGGCGTATGCGTGCCTGCTGCTTCCTTACCCTGTGCGCTATGCCAGTGCGGCTTTCCGGCAGATGGGGGAGAGCCTGGAAGCAGCTGCCAGAGTGTGTGGTGCCGGGTTTGTCACGACATTTCGGCGTATCTTGCTGCCGGCGCTGGCGCCGAGTCTTCTGGTATCCATGCTGCTGGTGTTTGCCATCGCTTCCAGAGAGCTGGTGGCATCACTGATGGTGGCGCCGGCAGGCATGAGCACCGTATCGACATTCGTATTTGGACAATTCGAGCAGGGCTCACCGGGAGTGGGAATGGCGATGAGCGCCGTGGCGATTTTTACCACCACGGCGCTATTGGTCGGGCTAACGGCCTTCAGCCGCAAACGGTTGCCCATCGCCAGCTAGATACGCCTTTAAAAAACGGCGCGCACAGCAAGGTACAGCACCGAAGGGGCAAGCAGTGCGCCTAGCCCGGTATAGAAAGTGGCCGTCATCGCGCCGTAAGGCACCAGTTTCGGGTCGGTGGCAGCTAAACCCGCTGCTACGCCACTAGTGGTACCCATCAAGCCACCAAAGATCATCGCAGAGCGCGGGTTGTCCAGACCGATATGGCGGGCTGCGATGGGAGTCAGCACCATCACCAGAATCGATTTGAAAAGGCCTGCTGCAATCGAAAGCGCAATAATGTCGGAAGAGGCGCCAATGGAGGCGCCGGCAATGGGGCCAACAATGTAGGTGACGGTACCGGCACCAATGGTGGTGAGCGAGACCGGGTCCCGATAGCCAAATGCGTAAGCCACGGCAACACCCGCTACGAAGGACACAATAACGCCCAAAAACAGTGCGATGATACCGCTAAGGCCCGCTGCGCGAATTTCTTGGAAGCGCACCCCGTAAGCTGTGGCGATAATGGCCAAGTCGCGCAGCATGCCGCCACCCATTAGCCCAAGCCCTGCAAACAGGCTGATATCGGCAAGCCCACGGCTACCACCGGTATGAATGCCGCCAAAGTAAGCGAGTGCCAGGCCCACCATAATCGCAATGGCTGAGCCGTGAACGCGGCCCTTGGTCAGCTTGTCGCTGACCAGATAAGAGATATACATCGCACCGCCTACCAGCGCAAAGGCGGCGATTAGATGCTGTTTTTCGAGCTGAGTGACGAACGATTCAATCATAACGATAGCCTCAGGTTAGCGGGCCGTGCGCGTGCGCGCAGACGCCGGAGAAGATGAAGAGGTTTTGACCCGAGACTTACTGGCCTTACTGGCGCTTGAAGCAGACGCAACCGCTGTCGTGGATGAGGATTTCGGATGACCGAGACGAGTGAGAAAGGGCACCAATGCAAAGCTTGCGGCAACGGCCACCAGGCTTGCCAGGAGCGCGATCATCCCACCATCGAAGGCAGCGGCAACATCTTGACTCGCCGCCATGGCCACCACAATGGGGATATACATACCGTTCCAGAAGGTGATGCCGCTTTCGGTACCGCTGGGCATTTTTCCCTTGTCCATCAGGTAGCCGCCCAGAAAAATCAGCATCAGCATGGCAATACCGACGCCGCCTACGTTGGAATTGACGCCAAGCAGCATACCCAGCACATCACCAGCCCATAGACCAACCAACATACACCCTGCGAGCAGGGCAACTCCGTAAATCACCATGGCAATCTTCCTGTTTTATCGTTGTTGTATGAAGCTTTCTTTAACCGCAGTCAGGGCTTAGCCCTTCCCCTGCGGCGCGGGATCCAGCATCAAGCGTTAGCGGCGGTGTGCTCCTTTTTAAAGGTGTCAGCGTAGGTGTTACGCAACTGATTCTTCTGCACTTTGCCCATAACGTTGCGAGGGAGCGCATCGGCAAAGAAAACCCGCTTGGGCTGTTTGTAGCGTGCTACCTGGTCCTTCAGCGCGGCCAGTACCAGTGCTTCGCTAATGGCGTCTGAAGCACTGGGGACCACCACGGCGACGACCCCTTCGCCAAGGTCGCTATGAGGCACACCAATAACGGCCGACTCCATTACGCCGGGCAGGTCATCAATTAACTGCTCAATCTCTTTCGGGTAGACGTTGTAGCCGCCGGAGATCACCAAGTCCTTATCGCGGCCCACGATATTCAGGTAGCCCTGGTCATCCATCAGGCCTAAATCGCCGGTAATGAAAAAGCCGTCATCACGAAACTCCGCCTTGGTCTTTTCGGGCATGCGCCAATAGCCCTGAAAAACGTTAGGCCCGCGTAGCTCGACCATGCCGGTTTCCCCTTGGGCAAGTGCGGCGCCACTTTCGCGGTCGGCAATCCGTACTTCTACGCCCGGCAAGGGCTTGCCCACGGTGCCTGGCCGACGCTTCCCATTGTAGGGGTTGGAGGTGTTCATGTTGGTTTCGGTCATGCCGTAACGCTCAAGAATGGCGTGGCCGGTACGTGCTTCAAACGCTTCATGGGTTTCCGCCAGCAGCGGCGCCGAGCCCGAAATAAACAGGCGCATATTGGCAACGATATCGCGGTTTAAACGCGGCGAAGCGAGCAGGCGGGTATAGAAAGTGGGTACGCCCATGAGCACGCTGGCATGGGGCATCAGATCAAGCAGCTCATCCACGTCCAGCTTGGGTAGGAACGTCATTGACGCGCCGTTGATTAGCGTAATGTTGCACGCTACAAAAAGCCCATGGGTATGGAAAATCGGCAGGGCATGGATCAGATGATCGTGCTCGGAATAGTGCCACGCCTCGCTCAACGCCTGGCTGTTGGAGGCCAGGTTCTGGTGGCTTAGCATGGCGCCCTTGGAGCGCCCGGTGGTCCCCGAGGTGTACAGGATGGCCGCCAGGTCGTCGGCCGACACCTCGCACACCTGTTCGGTTTCGGAGGCCTTGTCGACCTTCTCCATCAGGCTGCCGTCGGCGTTGGTGCCCAGGCTTTCTACATGGGCAACGCCGCTGGCGATAGCGCGGGCATGTTGCAGCACCTCTGGGCGGCAAACATAAACGTGTGGCTCGGCATCTTCCAGAAAGTAGGCGATTTCGCTGTCGGTATAGGCGGTATTCAGTGGCAAATACACCGCGCCGACCTGAAGGCAGGCAAGATACAGCATCACGATCTCAGGGCTTTTGTCGACCTGTACGGCCACTCGGTCGCCCGGTGAAACGCCCAGCTCAAGCAGGGTGCTGGCCATTTTTCGACTGGTAGCGAGAACATCGCTGTACCGGTAGCGCTTGCCGTTGAGCGTATCCATCAGCACCTTATTGGGCTGACGTTCAAAATGCGGATAGAACTTGAGATAAAGATTGTGGTTCATGAAAGGGTCCTTTTTATTATCCAAAGCGCTCGCTGTTAGGCGTTCGCTTCACTGTTGAAATACTGGCCTGCCTGATTGGCTAAACGGCGAATGTCATTGGCACATACCACGCTATGGTTGCGAGTATAGGCTTCGTGGTTTTGCTCAATACGCTCCAACTGATAGAGGTAGTTAACCATCAGGCCGTGGGCCTGTTGCAGCCCTTTGGATGAGGTGTCACCCAGCCAATTCAGCCGATGAAGGCTGGCACCATTGCCTAAATGAAAACGCGCGACCGGATTGAGCGGTTGGCCACTACGGTGCTTGGCCTCGGTTAAGTAATAGGCGGCCAGGCGCATGAACTCTTTATGCGCGGCGGCGGGCAGCTCGGTTGCTTCATGGTCCTGTAAAAAGGTGCCTAGCGTCTCTGACAGTACCAGTGACTGCGAGGCACGCTGCTCGGCGAGCCAGTCGGCGAAACCGGGTACCGGCGAAAGCGTGACAAAGTTCTTCAACTGCGGCAGCTCGCGGCTAAGCTCCTGTACGACTTGCTTGATCAAAAAGTTGCCGAACGACACCCCTTTAAGTCCTGCCTGACAGTTGCTGATGCTGTAGAACACCGCAGTGTCGGCTACCTCCAGCGGCACTTCTTCGCCATGTTCCAAAATACGCTGAACGTTGTCGGGGATACCTTTACAAAGCGCCACTTCCACAAAAATAAGCGGCTCGTCGCCGGTGGCCGGGTGGAAAAAGGCGTAACAGCGACGGTCATCTGGATCAAGGCGGCGGCGCAGATCGCGCCAGTCGCTGATGGCATGCACCGCCTCGTATTGAATGAGCTTTTCCAACACGGCGGCGGGCGTATTCCAGTCGATGCTTTCCAGCACCAGAAACCCCCGGTTAAACCAGGAATTAAACAGATGCGAGAAGTCGCTGTTGAGCGCGGCAAGCTCTGGCGTATGGCGCAATTGCTTGAGCAAGTCGGCACGCATCTTGACCAGCTCGAAGGTGCCGCCTGGGCAAAGGTTCAAACGGCGCAATAAATCCTGACGACGCGGTTCACAAGCGTTAAACAGTTGTTCCAGCGCGGCGTTATCCTCCGACGCACAGTACGCTTTGTAGGCGCTATGGATGGCGCTAGGCTCAGCGGAATAGTCGCTGGCCAGCAGCGAAAAGAACGCCAGTCTCTCTTCAGGCGCCAACTGCTGATAATGAGTGAGCGCACGCTGGGCGGTCATTATCTGGGAGGCTTCACCGCCACGCTCCATCAGCGTTGCACAGGCTGATGAGAGAGCTTGCAAGTGCGCACCACTGCTTTGTGCGGTGTTAGACGCGTTACCCAAGAGACGTGTACGCGTACTGATATTGGAGAGTAGCCCTTGAAGAAACGTCATGTTCACATTCATGCACATCGACCTCTGGATGGGCGGTCCCTTGGCAGGGCACGCTTGACGGCGTAGAGAAATTTATTAGGCGCCTTGTTATATATAACAAATAGAGGTTTAAAATATTTAGGTCAAGCGTGGCAGGGGTAGACATAAGGTGAAGGCTTGGAGAAAAGCGCGTGAGAATAGCGGGTTAGCCAGCAAAAAAGGACAGGCAGAGAAGCCTAATAAAGGGCTGCTGTACGAGTGAATACTGGTGAAGGAGAAGCGTTGTATCACCCGTGCAGCAGCATAAAAAGCAGACGCGTGTTAGTGGATTGCGATGTTATACAGGGTCGCGGTCAACATTAAGCGGCGACCATGCCTGGCGCACGGGCATGATTTCCAGGCGGTTAATATTAATATGCGCGGGCAGCGTGGCGAGATAGTAGAGCTGCTCGGCAATGTCTTCGGCCTGAAGCGGTGTAGTACCGCGATACAGAGCATCGGAGGCTTCCTGATTGCCTTTCGTGCGCACCAGGGTGAATTCGGTTTCCGCCAGGCCCGGGGCAAGGTCGGTAACCCGTACGCCAGTGCCTAATAAATCGCAGCGCAGGTTGTAGCTAAACTGTTGAACAAACGCTTTGGAGGCGCCGTATACATGGCCGCCAGGGTAAGGCCACTGGCCTGCTACAGAACCAAGATTCAAGATGCTGGCACCTTTACCATGCGCCAGTAGCAATGGCATCGCGGCGTGAGTGACGTTGACCAGCCCCTTGATGTTGGTATCAATCATGGTATGCCAGTCGTTGAGGTCGACCTGCTGCGCAGGCTCGGGCGCCAGTGCCAGGCCTGCATTATTGATCAAGCAGGTGAGCGGCAAAAAGCGCTCGGGTAAATTGCTGATAGCGTTGGTGACCGCGTCGCTATCGCGTACATCAAGTGTCAGGGTTAATACCGGCACCTGCTGTGAAAGCTCGCTCTCAAGCGCTTTCAAGCGCTCTTCCCGGCGGCCTGTCAAAATCAATGACCAGCCTGCTTTTGCAAAACGCTGGGCGGCGGCCTTACCAAAGCCGGATGTTGCACCGGTAATTAAAACGCTGGGCATTGCGAAGACTCCTTTGATGGGCGGACACAATAGATTCAGTCCTAATGTAGCCTGTTTCGCTTGGCTTCTTGAAGGCTTAATGGCTATTTAGCTCTATATCGTCGGGGCCAGCCTGGCTAGATAAGAGCACAGCCAGCGACTCAACGTCGTTGGTATGTGCATGTGCCGAGCGCATTATTTTGCCCGTTGCTGGGTTTTAGCTGACAATGCCAACCAACACGATGGTTACGTTTGGGGATATTGCATGCAGGCAAATGGTTTTTTTGACAGGGTGGGGGAAACCATCGGCGATGCAATTCGTACGGTGGTTGAGTTCCTATTGGCTATTTTTACCAATTTCTTCGGTGCCCTTGAAGAGTTTGTCGATGGGCTCAGTCGTTCGCTGGGGATCAACGCGTCATTTTTTAGCCTTCTGGTGTTAATCATAGGGCTTTATCTATTGTGGGGTGGTGTGCGAGCGCTGTTACGCGGGTCACTGTTTGGCGCCATTGTGCGGATTTTGTTGGCGCTATTTATTCTTTCTTGGCTCATTATGTAATTAGACTCAGTATTAAGATGCTTAAGTAAGCTTGCTAAGTATCTGTATTAATGGCGTTAATCGTTTCGCTCGTTAATGTTTTGAAACGTATTCATAACGCTATGACCATTTATCATTTGCCTATTTGGTGCAATTTGCCATCATTTCGCACTTCTTTAGTGCAATGAGAGCGAGATGAAAACGTATCTTGGCAAAATGCGGGGCGAACGTATTCAGCGCAATCGGGTAGGTTGGCAGGATGCTGTATGGTCATGGTTGGGCGCATTTACCGGTATGGCGGTGATTTGCTGGTTAAGCTCGGCATGGCTTTCCCAGCAGTTGCTAATTGTGGGTTCGTTTGGGGCAACGTCGGTACTGATCTATGCCGCACCGGAAAGTCCGTTTGCGCAGCCCAGCCATGTGCTGTTTGGCAGTGTCCTGTCAGCGTGTATTGGGGTGGGCTGTTACCAGCTTTTGGGGGCAACGCCTCTTTCCATGGCGCTTTCGGTATCGCTTTCCATTCTGATTATGCAATTAACCCATACGGTGCATCCGCCCGGCGCTGCTGCGGCGCTTATTGCGGTAGGTGGCGGTACCAGTGTGCATAACCTGGGCTGGTGGTACCCGCTGCTGCCCATCGGCATGGGCTGTGTGGTGATGCTGGCGATCGCAATTTTGGTTAATAACCTGGCGCGCCATCGCCGCTATCCGCGCTATTGGTAGTGTCCGTACGATTGATAGCGCAACTAAAGGCGGTTTAACTGCTGCTCCAGCGCGAAAATATGCGCATCATCGACGTTTAAATGCCGCAGTGCCTGAGCCAGGTTAACCAGGTAGTCACGGTTGGGGCCGCTAGGGCCAGACGCGTGAGTAATCTGGCGGGCCATATCATCAAGCGGCGCTGGGCCTAGAAAGGCGGGATTATCGTCGGTTGCCAAATACACTAGCCCTTGCGTTTGCGCTTGATCACCCTCGTTAGTGCTTGAGTCACTGTCCGTAAAATTGTCCGTAAAAAACAGGGGCGTTAACTCGCGCAAGTAGCCATTTTTCTCGCGGTGATCCAACGGCGCTAACGTCTCGGGAGTAATGCGGTAGGCCATGCCGTGGCAAATAGCCCCTGGGACAGGCGTGAGAGTGACCACGCGACCAGGCGCTTCCAGCGTGCCACGATGATCATGGGACCCCTGCCAGAAGCGGCGTTCCCAACCGGTAATATAAGCACTGCGTTTTTCCAGGAAGGGAAAATCCGCTTTCCAGATCAGCGATCCGTACCCGAAAATCCAGATTTCCGCATCTGCATCGAAGCAGTGGCGCTGCTGGTTGATGGCAGTAGTATCGATCAACATGGGCCCCGTCACGTGGTTTAAAATGCCATGGTAACATGATCGGGTACTCTCCCTTGGAGCACTCATGCGCGCTATTTTTCTGGTCGATAATGGCTCATTACGCCCGGCCGCCACCCGCAATTTACGCCGTATAGCGGCCTTGCTCAGCCAACAAAAAAGCGAGACGGTGTGCGCCGCGTCACTGCTCCACTCCCATAAAATCCCGGCTGATGAACTAGAGGGCACTCCCGCACTTACCCTTGGGCCTGCCGCCGAGCGCAGCGCGGAGCAAGGGGCTACCGAGATCATCGTTTTGCCGTTCTTTTTTGGGCCAAGCAAGGCCTTGACCGACTATCTACCCGAACGTATGGCGACCCTACAAGCGCGCTTTCCTCACGTGAGTGTGCGAGTTGCCCAGCCGTTGGTGGACGAACGGGGGGATAACGACCTGCGGCTGGCCAGGCTGTTGGCTGACAACGTACGCGAGCATCTTAACGATACGCGCCCCCGGGTTGCGCTTGTCGACCATGGCAGCCCTATTCCTGAAGTTACGGCTGTGCGCAATCGGCTGGCCGGGCAGTTGAGCGTGCTGTTAGCGGATGAGGTTGCTTGCGTGGCCGCAGCGTCCATGGAACGGCGTGAAGGTGAGGCGTATCGCTTTAACGAGCCGCTGTTGCAAAACCTGCTGGATAACCCCGGTTTTCACGATGGGCCGGTCGTTCTGGCGATGCTGTTTCTCTCGCCGGGCAGGCATGCAGGAGAAGAGGGTGATATTGCCGAGATTTGCCAGGCCGCTCAACAGCGTCACCCTACGCTTAATGTTGCGACCACAAGGCTGGTCGGTGAGCATTCCGGTATTGTCGATATTTTGCACTCTCGGCTATGCCAAGCGATTGATGGGCAACGCTTTCTGCTGGAGCTGCCCGCCCCCGATAGCACACTGCGTTAGTCGAAGGGTGTAACGTTGCCCAAGAGCGCGTAGAATCGCGAGCCTTTGTACGCGCAATTACTCCGCTAACCAGGGTCACCATCTTGATCGCAACCGCCAATATCACCATGCAGTTCGGGGCCAAGCCTCTGTTCGAGAACGTCTCCGTCAAATTCAACAACGGCAATCGCTACGGTCTGATTGGCGCCAACGGTTGCGGCAAGTCGACCTTTATGAAGATTCTGGGTGGCGAGCTTGAACCAACCTCTGGCCAGGTCATGCTGGATAACAGCACGCGGCTGGGCAAGCTGCGCCAGGACCAGTTCGCCTATGAGAATGAGCGGGTCATCGACACTGTGATCATGGGCAATACCGAGCTTTGGAAGGTTGCAGCGGAACGCGAACGCATCTACAGCCTGCCGGAAATGAGCGAAGAAGACGGTATGGCCGTGGCCGACCTGGAAGTGCGCTTCGCTGAGCTGGATGGCTACACTGCCGAATCCCGCGCCGGTGAACTGCTTCTGGGCCTGGGGATTCCCATTGAGCAGCATACCGGCCCAATGAGTGAAGTGGCTCCCGGTTGGAAGCTGCGCGTGCTGCTTGCCCAAGCGCTCTTTTCAGACCCTGATGTATTGCTGCTCGACGAGCCTACCAACCACCTGGATATCAACACGATCCGGTGGCTGGAGGATATTCTGACGGCGCGTAACAGCACCATGATTATCATCTCTCACGACCGCCACTTCCTGAACAGCGTATGTACGCATATGGCGGACCTGGATTATGGTGAGATTACCCTGTTCCCGGGTAACTATGACGACTACATGACGGCAGCAACTGCTGCGCGTGAGCGTCAACATTCGGATAACGCCAAGAAAAAAGTCCAAATTGCTGAGCTTCAACAGTTTGTTAGCCGCTTTTCGGCGAACGCCTCGAAAGCCAAACAGGCCACCTCGCGGGCGCGCCAGATCGATAAAATCAAGCTCGAAGACATCAAGCCTTCCAGCCGGGTAAGTCCGTTTATCCGCTTTGACCAGAACAAGAAGATTCACCGTAATGCGGTCAACGTGGATGCGATCACCAAAGGCTACGATGACGGTGCGCCGCTGTTTGAGCGCTTCTCCATGTCCGTCGAAGCGGGTGAGCGTATTGCGATCATCGGCCCCAACGGTATCGGCAAAACGACCCTGCTGAAAACTCTGGCGGGCGACCTTCGCCCCGATAAAGGCGAAGTGAAGTGGACCGATGCGGCCGAAGTTGGCGTCTTTGCCCAGGATCACGCCGATGACTTTGCCGTCGATATGACGCTCTTCGGGTGGATGGGGCAGTGGACCCAGGGTGGCGAGCAAGTCGTACGCGGTGCGCTGGGGCGCATGCTGTTCTCAAGCGACGATATTGGAAAGTCCATCAAGGTCATTTCCGGCGGTGAACAGGGGCGCATGCTGTTTGGCAAGTTAACCCTGACTAATCCTAACGTACTGCTGATGGATGAGCCGACCAACCACCTGGATATGGAATCCATTGAAGCGCTAAACCTGGCACTGGAAAACTATCCAGGTACGCTGCTGTTTGTCAGCCACGACCGTGAGTTTGTGTCGTCGCTCGCTACACGCATTATCGATATGCAGCCCGACGGCATTGTCGACTTCAGCGGTAGCTATGACGATTACCTGCGCAGCCAGGGCGTGGTGTAAACAGCGCCATCATCAACGGCTAAGGCATTGAGCGTGAACTCATCAGCCGATAATGGAGGCGTAGGTCGCTTCCGTTACCGGCTGGTGGTGGATATCCAATACATCCGCGTTTAAAAGGCTGCCTACTTCTTTGGCAAGCTCCACATACACGTGCATCTGCTGATTACGGCGTTTGTGCAGCGGTGGTTTAACGATCAAGCTGATACCCCGAACCGCTTCAGTGCCTTGCTCATCCCGGTACAAGTCGGGCAGCTCACCAGGCAAAAAAGCATTCGTGACGGTGATGGGGTTGGCAGGCTGTTGGCCGCTAATCAAAAACACGTGCTTGAGCGAATCGTACTGGGCATCATGACTTTTCAGCCACTCGGCCAAACGCTGGTCAGTGCTCTCTCCCGGCTGATCAAAAAGAATAAACAGCGAATGCTGTTTAAACGTTTGGGCGGGCTTGGTTGCTGCTTCTGGCTCAACGGCAGGTTCAGGCGTTGGCGGGGTTGCGGCGGCTTTAGCCGCTATTTTGCGTGCAATAGCGCGGGCGCGCCGACGCTTATGCCAAGGCACCACAATGTAGATAAAAATAGCGGTAGCAATGCCAGCCAATAGCAATGAGGCCACAGAAAGTAGTAATACAGTGGTGTTATTATTATCCATCGGCATTCAATCCAGTTTAAAAAGTAGCGACAGTTATAGCGTTTAAAAGACGTGACTTGGTAATCAGATCTTTTATAGTAACAGCGTTCTAACATGAATATATATGCAAAAAGCACCACACAAGTGGTGCTTTTTGCTGTTATGAACACGCATTTACGTCGGCGTATTAACCAATACGATCATAACCGTTATCCATAAATGGGTAATCGGTATAGCCTTTCTCGTCGCCACCGTAGAAGGTGGCGTGATCAGGCTCATTCAATGGTGCGCTGGGGCGCGTGCTGTTCTCAAGCGACGATATTGGAAAGTCCATCAAGGTGATTTCCGGCGGTGGACAGGGCCGCATGCTGTTTTAACGTTTGGGCGGGCTTGGCAGCTGTTTCTGGCTCAACGACAGGCTCAGATGTTGACGGGGTTGCGGTGGTTTTAGCCGTTATTCTTCCGCGATAGCGCGGGCGCGCCGAGGCTTTG
This sequence comes from Halomonas sp. 111, assembly GCF_052379685.1. Classification (NCBI taxonomy): domain Bacteria; kingdom Pseudomonadati; phylum Pseudomonadota; class Gammaproteobacteria; order Oceanospirillales; family Halomonadaceae; genus Halomonas; species Halomonas sp. 111. The sequence goes on along the minus strand of NZ_JBQSYV010000007.1, from coordinate 10,562 downwards.
ATTTTAAATGTCCGATAGAAATGATGAGCGAACTAATGGCCAAGTATCATGAAAGCCCATCCACCGTCCAGTGAGTGTGTTGCACTTAAGTGCTTGGTCTGAAGTTTTCGTGTAGCATTGGACCAGACAACTCATCACGGATGAAACCATATTAAGGCGCTTCGTTGCTCCCCTGTACTGACTCTGAACAGAGACGCTGTCTTCCGCCTACCACCACGGTGAGAAGCGTGCTCTACGCCGACGTGCGCATGTCATCCTGCTGAGCAATCAAGAACCAAATCAGTCAGGTACTGCAGGAGGTCCGCCGCGACGCCGTATCACGATGGCTCAAACAGTGGGAAGCGTTAGGCCTTGATGGACTGATCGACAAACCCTGCAGTGGCCGCTGGCCGCACGCCCGTCCTGGATGAACGCGATCATCAGCGGCTGCAGGAACTCGTTGCCGAACACCCTCGCCAGATCCGAACCTTGCAGGCTCGTTTTGATGAAGAGACGGGTAAGACCGTCAGAACGGTGACCCTTCGCCGAGCGTTGAAAAAAATGATTTCAGCTTCAAACGCACCCGGCACTCACTCAAGGCACTGCGTAACGAGGCGGATTTCCGGAACACCCCGGGCCTTCTCAAGGCACTCCATCAGCAGGAAGACCAGGGTTAGCACGAGCTCTATTACTTTGATGAGCCAGGATTTTCACAATCGTCATCGGTACCCTATGCGTGGAGTCCTGTCGGACAGTCCTGTGAGGTGACCACCTACTCACACAGCCGAAGGCTGAATGTATTGGGGTTCCTCAGTCGCGCTGGAAAACTGATCGACCACACCACACCACACCACACCACACCACGACCGTGTCGGTGACCACCGAGACGGTCATCGAAGCGTTTGACCAGTTTGTCGCACAGAAAAAAAACGATACCTTCGCTGATGTAGTGCTCGATAACGCCAGCATGCATCGGTCTTGGGCCTTCAGGCGAAAGGTCGTGGAGTGGATGTCACACCGTGTGCATCTGGTTTACCTGTCGGCCTACTCGCCGGAGCTGAATCTGATTGAGATACTGTGGCGTCAGATGAAATACGCATGGCTGCCGTTGAGTGCTTATCTTTCGTTTGATTACCTCTGTAAAGAGGCGCACCGGCTGTTTGGAAGTTATGGAACTGATCACGCGACTAATTTTGAATAAGCACTTAGAGGCTAGGGCGAAGATCAGCGTTTAGCAGCGCATGGGCGTTAAAGCCTATCCCTTCTGCTGTACCGGCGCCTGATGATTTGCGATGGTTTTCGCTCAGTGCTTGATAGGCGTGATTCGCGAAATGCCTGAGTGCGGCATCAAGGATCTGTATTTTATTCTCATTGGCCCCTTTTTTTGGGCCAAATACCATGCTAGCGACTTGCGCTTCGGTTGGAGGGTTATCAATAGCTACGGCAATTTTTACACGTAATCAGCGTAATTTTGGGCTGAGCTTTGACAAGTCCAGGCAGTCCAGATTTGCTGGCGCAGCACCTCCAAGGGGTAGTGGCTGGGCTTGGGTATCAAGAAGACGTGCAACCAGAGCTGTTAGCATGTCTGCGTCATTAGCGGCACTACCGCCCAGCAGCAGGAGTAATCTTTCGGCACCGGCATCTAGGGCTGCGTTAGTTCACCGACGCCAATAGTTGTGCTATGTAAGGCAGTACGCTCAGCTTGCACCAAAGGCTACAGACCGCGAGCCTCGGCGGGCTCTATATAAGCAGTACGGTTTTGTGCCTGCCAGTTCAAAAATGCCATGGTAGGTCGGCCAAGAACGTTGTGTGCCTCTGTTTCTCGGCGTTCGGTATCAGTCGTCGTCAGCAAGGCACCAAGGGTGCCTTCACCTCCATTTCCCATTGGGCAAGCTCGGCATGAGGTAAAGCTCGGCGCAATCCATCAGCAATGGCTTTAGCGGAATCACGGGCTGTTAGGCCATCTTTATAACTATCGTGAGCAACTAGGATTTTCATTTTTCTCCATTGCTTAACGTAGTTATTATGGACTTATTTTTGATAAGCTATTGAGCTGCAGTTAGAGCTGTAAATAACTTGATCAGTTGAATCGTTCTCCTAAATGCTAGCCATATTCTGATTCTGAAACCAGCAGGCCTGATGAACACTGCTCCAATGAGGCGTATCTCTTGCCTCATGAACAAGTAAGTTAATTAACAGCAATTTAATACGGAGCATTAGTTTCTAGGCAGTGCAACATGTCATCTTGGAATGCCCGTAGTTACGGACGGGTCAGTTTATCAGTATCCATCCGAGCACGTCGGGTAATACAGCCTTGTTCATCCATTAATCCAACTAGGTATTGAGCGGCTTGCTCTATATCCGCAACGATTGCCCTCCGCGCATTATCCGCATCAGCGTTACGTATTGCGTCTAAGATTTCAAAATGATAGTTGGTGCGCTTAAGAAGGCGCACATAATCAGGAGTGACTAACGATAGTAACGGTCCGCACCGCAGCCATAAATTCTCAATCATATCAGCCAGTAGCGGGATTTCGGCAATGTCGTAGATACCAAAATGAAATTCCCGGTGAGAATCAAGATAGGTTTGATAATCACGCAAAGTAGCCGACTGTTCCATCCGCTGTAATGCATTTTCAAGGCGCTGGATAGATTTGGTTGTTGCTTTACTCGCAGCCTCAAATGCTGCGCGGCCCTCCAGCTCACAGCGAATAATGGTGAGGTGATTAAGCTCTTCTGCACCTACTTCGGGCACGATCGCGGAATTTCTTGATCCTTGCCGGAGCACCCCTTGAGCAACCAAGCGAGTCACTGCATCACGAACGGGGGTAACTGACGTACCGAATGTTTCAGCAAGAAAGCGTAGCGTCAGTCCACTTCCAGGCTCGAATTTACCGGATAGCAGCGCATTGCGAAGCTGGGAGTGTGCACGATCCCATAACGGCTCACGTTCTATTTTACTTAGCGGCATTTCATTCGACTGTTTGCTCATCATGCTCCCTGCATCTTACAGAACCGTTTTAGGCTAGTTCAGAATACCTTGTGCCACTAGATTATTCGACAAAGGTCTAGGCAGGTTAGGTTTGACAAAAATCCTTAATCTGAACTACGTTGTTTGTTATAACAAATAACAAGCCACAAGGAAAGCTACTACGATGAAAACAATCAAAAGTGTCGTGTTCGCAAGCTTCATTGCCACAACATTCCTGTCAGCAGCAGGGGCTCAAGCCGAAAGTCAAGCATCGTACCCAGAGCGTGAAGTGCGCTGGGTCATACCATGGAATGCAGGCGGGTCGAATGACATTATGGCCCGCAAACTACAGCCTATTCTGGAAGAGGAGGGGATCAATACTGTTATTGAGAATATTCCAGGTGGTACCGGTGCAGTAGGTATGGGTGAGGTTACCACCGCCCGGCCAGATGGTTACACAATTGGCAATGGTACCAGCTCTACCCTGTCAATCATCGCGCAGGACAAGGCACCCCTGAAGAATGAGCAGTTCACTCACATTATCCGGCTGTCGGTTGATCCGTTAATTCTTGTTGTACCTGGTGAGAGCGAGCACGACACTCTCGAGAAGTTTGTCCAGCATATGAAAGACAATCCCGGCTCGGTCACTATCGGTACCCCGGGTACAAGCAACCTCAATCATATTTTCGCTGCCATGACTGCACGCGCAGCTGATACGGAATACCGACATGTGCCGCAATCCGGTGGGTCACGAGTAATTCGTGATTTGCTGGGAGAGCACGTTGAGGCGGGGGTGCTCAAACCCAGTGAGACGATGGCTCAGATAGAGTCGGGAAGTTTGATCCCCATTGGCGTTTTTGCAAATGAACGCATTGATTCATTGCCTGACGTGCCCACTTTTGAAGAGATGGGTTTCGATGTGTTTCCTTATGGGCCAGTGGTGCAAATGGCGTACATAGAGGGGCCCGCTAATCTTGATCCAGCAGTTCGAGACAAATTGACAGCGGCGTTTGAGAGCGCGCTCAGTAGTGATGAGTTCACACAGTTTGCTGCAGATAATGGATTCGAAATCAGCCCAATATCTGGTGAGGAGCTTGAGCAGGAAATAGCCGAAGTATCCGCTGCTATCCAGCAGGTGGCTGGACAAATCTTCGTTGATTGATTTCTTACTTAATCACATCCGGCGGTTTATCCGCCGGGATATTGAGATCCATTGATATGTCTGCATTACGTTTAACAGCGAGCGGCTTGGTCACTCTTGTATTGCTTACTGTGTGTGCATTGATCGCATCTTCAACCTTCAGCCTGCCTGGTATGGACGCACGTGGCAGCATAGGTGCTGGAGCTATCCCGCAATTCGTGGTTGTGGCCACCGTTCTTCTATCGCTACTTGTGTTTATAGGTGATGTGTTCACATGGTTAAGAGCAAATATTACTGAAGACGAGAGCGAAATAGCAACGCCAAAGGAAGTGATGTTAGTCGGCATTCCGGTTTTCCTGATTCTGGCTGGCTACGTAGTGGCTTGGCGCTATGTAAACTTTCTTGTCACTTCCATTCTCTTTTTTGCTCTCTTGAGTGTCATGTTGGGCTGGCGAGGCATAACGCGCCGTGGCCTCGTCGTGCTTTTTGCTACTTCCATTCTGTTCAGTACCGGTATCTGGGCGCTTTTTGTCTTTGTTCTAAAAGTGCCGCTTCGGTAACTACAGGAGATATTTTCCATGGACACTCTCTATAGCCTTGGTGACGCGTTTTTATTCATGCTAACGCAGCCCCAGGCACTGCTACTTATTTTCATCGGCGTTATCGTGGGTTTTATCTTCGGGGCCACACCCGGTCTTACCGCGACTATGGGAGTGGCTTTATTCATTCCTTTGACGTTTGCACTACCAGGCGATGTCGCCATTAGTATGATGATTGGGCTGTATGTCGGCTCCATGTCGGGAGGGTCGATTCCTGCCATCCTGCTTAATATTCCCGGCACGCCCTCTGCCATCATTACATCGATTGACGGCTACCCAATGGCGCGTAAGGGACAAGCAGTGCGTGCCTATGGGTGGGCGCTAGTTGCCTCTGTAACTGGTGGGTTAATTGCTTGGCTGTCTCTTGTCACCATTGCTCCTCCGCTGGCAACGCTAGCGCTTAAGCTGGGAGCCGCAGAATATGCAGCAGTTGCACTTCTGGGAATGATCATTATCGCTTCAGTTATACCAGGGGCCGTGTTGAAAGGGATTCTGAGTGTAGTAATAGGCGTTGGCCTTTCCGTCGTGGGGCTTGATCCTATTACCGGACAGGCACGCTGGACATTTGACACGATGGAGTTGATGCGAGGCATTAATATTATGCCTGCACTCATCGGCCTGCTGGTAATCCCTGAATTAATGAGCTCTATGTTTCAAAAGGATATGCATGCCCAAACGCCTAAGAGCCTAAAGGGTATGCTGCCTTCCTTTAGCGAGTGGAGTAAACAAGCTGTTAATAGTATTCGCTCCGGATTTATTGGTGTTGCACTAGGAATCATGCCAGCGCTGGGGGGTAGTGTCGGTTCACTCATCGCTTATGACCAAGCAAAGCGATTCGATTCAGACAGCGCGAATTATGGTAAGGGTGCGCCTGGAGGTGTCGTTGCATCGGAAGCCGCTAATAATGGAGTGACGGGGGGCGCCCTGATACCACTGCTCACACTGGGCATACCTGGCGATACGGTTACGGCGATGCTGCTTGGGGGGCTATTGATTCATGGTGTGCAACCAGGCCCACAGCTGTTCGAGACAAGCGGTGATCTGGTTTGGAACATCCTCGCTTCAATGCTGATTGCAACCATTGCCATCATCGTCGTTGGTTTAATAGGTTTTCGTTTTTTCGTGCGAGTACTTGATGTACCACGTCACTTGCTAACGCCTGCACTCTTTGTTCTCGCTGTAGTTGGTACCTATTCTCTGGGCAATCAGTGGTTCGATGTTGTTGTCATGCTAGGGCTAGGTATCTTCGGCTTTCTGGCAACGCTTGCACGTCTATCAGTTTACCCCATCGTCATTGGCGTCATTCTCGGCCCACTACTGGAGTCGGAAATGCGGCGAGCTTTGGTCATTAGTGGGGGCGATTGGACAACCTTTATCACCAGGCCGGTATCAGCCTTAATTCTCTTACTCGCCCTGGCCGCGCTGATACTTCCCACCTTAATAGCGAAGTTTAAAAAACGTAAAGCGTGTATCGACACGCCCTTATAAAGCCACATGGAGTCGTACAAATGCAGATTAAGAAAGTAACCTGTCATGTCATCAGTTCCGCGGTAGATAAACCTTTCACTTCCTCACGTGGCTGGCTTTATAAACGTAGAGGAACCTGTCTGGTCGAGGTGGAAACCAATGATGGGATTGTTGGCTGGGGTGAGTGCTACGGTCCACCTGCGGTTGCTAAAGCGTTTATTGACACTCAGCTCAGTGCGCATGTTATAGGTCGTGATCCGTTCGATGTCGAGGTGATCTGGGAGTTTCTCTACAACCGCATCAAAGATTATGGTCAAACAGGAATGGCCATTGCCGCTATCAGCGGTATCGATATAGCGCTTTGGGATATTGTTGGTAAAGCCTGCGGGAAGCCCATACATAAGTTGCTCGGTGGCGCCTTCCGTACCGAGGTCGATGCCTATGCGACTGGTCTCTATTTTACAGATACCGGGAGGCTTGTTGACGAAGCTGTTGAAGAGGCGCAGGGCTACGTTAAGGATGGTTTTAAAGCCATTAAGATGAAGATTGGTCTGGGATCGATTGAGCGAGATTATGAGCGCGTTGCCGCTGTACGTGAGGCCGTTGGCGCGAACATTCGCCTCATGGTTGATGCTAACCACTGCTTTTCAGTGCCGATAGCCATACGTCTCGGCCGAAAACTGGAAGAATTAAACATTGAATGGTTTGAAGAGCCAATCTCGCCAGAAGATACAGATGGTTACGTAGAAGTTACACGGGCGTTGGATATGGCAGTTGCTGGCGGTGAAAACGGATTCACTCGCTGGGGATTTCGGGACATCATCACCCGCAAAGCCATGGACATTGTACAACCTGATGTTTGTGCCGCAGGAGGGCTTACCGAATCCAAGAAGATTGCCACTTTAGCGTCGGCGCATGGCGTCGAGTGTGTACCTCATGCGTGGGGGTCAGCGGTGGGTCTTTCGGCGACACTGCATTTCTTGGCGGCACTACCGGACCAGCCACCCAGCCTCTTTCCCTTTGAGCCTATGCTTGAGTTCGAACAGTGTGAGAATCCTTTCCGTGATCACCTTGCTTTTGAGCCTATCACTCAAGTGAACGGTAGAGTGAAAATACCTACCGGTGCGGGGCTCGGCATTGAGATTAATCGCTCTATCATTGAAAAATATCGTGATGCCTAAGCCTGGAGATACCGATGCGTTTTATCACGTTTCGACATGGCGGCACTAGCCGAGCCGGTATTGCAGAGGGCGATGCTCATCATCAATACGTCATTGATCTTAGCCATGCTTCACTTCGCGAACGACTACAAGAGGTTGAGCCACACGTTGCTGCCTTTATTGATTACGGGCTGGAGAACGTTATGGAGCAGTTCGCCCGAAGCCCGTTGCCTGAAGAAGCGCGTATAGAGCTCAGTAAGGTGGAGCTATGTGCTCCGTTACCAAGCCCGCCACGCATAATTGGTGTTGCACACAACTATCATGATGCTTTGGCAGAAAGAGGGATGACGCCGCCTGCACACCCTGTATTGTTCGAAAAAGATCCTAAAACAGTTGTGGGGCCAGGGCAGGCTATTGTGTTGCCTCCGGATATAGGAGGCGTCACTTATGAAGCTGAATTAGCAGCGGTCATAGGACGCTCAGCCAGTAATGTGAGCATCATCGATGCGCTTCATTATGTTGCTGGTTACACCGTTTTCAATGATATCAGCGCAAGTGAGATGATCCGCAAAGATGGCTATTTGGAGCGTGGTAAGAATCATCCAACATTTGGGCCATTGGGTCCCTATCTCGTTAGTGCCGATGAAATAGAGAATCCTCAAGCATTAAAAATTCAGATGATGATTGAAGGTGAGTATCTTCAGGACTCCTCGACTTCGCAGATGCTGTTTAGTGTCGCTGAGCTAATTTCCACTCTCTCCCAGGGATCTACGCTTGAGCCAGGTACCGTAATCGCCACTGGCACCCCGGCGGGGGTGGCACCTGTGCGTTCACCGCCTACCTGGCTGCAACCAAACACCATGATAAGCGCCCAGGTTGAAAGGCTTGGCACTCTGACGAACCCTGTTACAGAGGGAAAAAAAGCCCATGTCTAACCAGCCAAATATCCTGCTGACGAATCCGATACATGAGGATGCAGAAGCACTTCTTGCGCCGCACGCATCCCTCATAGTAGCCCCTGACACTCAGCCGGATACATTACGCGCGCTTGTCGAAAAGGTTGACGGAATCGTAGTAAGAGCCCAGCTACCAACGGATATCTTAGAGTATGCACAGCACCTTAAAGGCATCGTCAGGCATGGTGTAGGCCTAGATTTTATACCTGTGGAAGCAGCAACGGCACGAGGAATTCCAGTTGCGAATCTTCCGGGTATAAATGCTCAAGCAGTGACAGAGTATTGTTTCTCCGCGTTGTTACACTTACGTCGGCCCATTGCAACGATGGGTAATATGCTTGAGCACCAAAGCTGGGAGGCTGCTCGGGCAATGGCTCCTTCAACGACTGAAATAGGCGGATCGACGATTGGTATTGTTGGGGTTGGAACTATTGGGCGACGGATAGCGGAGAGTGCTCGGCTAGGCTTTGGTATGAACGTCCTTGGTGCATCGAGGAGGCAAGGACATATGCCTGATGGCATAGAGGAGGTCAGTATTGACGAGTTGTTCGCACGCAGCGATGCGATTGTACTCACCTGTGCGCTCACGGATGAAACACGTGGAATGGTCAATGCACGTCGATTGGCGCTGATGAAGCCCGATGCTGTGCTGATAAATGTTTCTCGAGGACCTGTGATCGACACTGAGGCTTTGGTTTCGGCACTGCAAAAAAAGGCAATTGGTGGTGCAGCGATCGATGTCTTCGTTACTCAGCCGTTACCTCGTGAGAGTGGTCTGCTGGGCTGCCCGCGGGTTCTGCTTACCCCTCATATTGCAGGTATCACTTCCACCTCTCTGCGTAACATGAGTATCGGAGCAGCTGAAGAAATGCTTCGCATCCTGCGTGGTGAAAGCCCTGTGAATCACGTCAATCCAAGTTGCTGGACTAAATAACGCTAAATACTAAATAAGCGAGGTTTACTATGCGTATCACTCGTATCCAAGCTGTACCTGTCTCTTATCGAGTGCCGGAGGGCCATAATGTGACTCTCGGTATCGGCCGTGCCGTAAAACGCGATGCTGTTTTAGTCAAAATAGAGACCGATGAGGGTATCGTTGGTTGGGGAGAGGCACATCATGGTCGATGCCCAGGCGCGATAGCGAAACTCATAGATACCACAATAAGTGAACTTGTAACTGGAATGGATGCGTTAGATGCTGTAGCCGTATGGCAGCGCATTTATCGCATGCAACTGGCTAGTCACGGCATGGGGGTTGCTGCGGTGCTCGCCCTGAGTGGTATCGATATTGCGTTATGGGATATCCGCGGGAAGGTAAGCGGGCTGCCCATTTATCAACTCTTAGGTGGAGGACGAAAGGCTATGCCCGCCTATGCAGGGGGGATCTCACTCGGTTGGCAGGATACTGCTTCACTGGTTGAGGAGGCTCAGTCCTATGTTGCACAGGGCTATCAAGCGCTGAAGCTACGCGTTGGTGATACGCCGAAGCGGGATATTGTTAGAGCGCGAGCGGTACGAGACGCTGTTGGCAATGATATTAACATCTTGGTCGATGCTAATACGGGCTATACACTCGATGATGTGCGACGGGTTATGCCAGCTTATGAGGAGCTTGCAATCGGCTGGTTGGAGGAACCTTTTCCACCACACGATTATCGTTCATATATTAACGCGGCGACACTGGGAACCGTGCCGCTCGCCGCGGGTGAAAATCATTACACTCGGTTCGAATTTATTCGTCTAGTTGAAGACAACGCAATTCGTTTCGCACAGCCAGATATATCGAAGGCAGGAGGTATAACGGAAACCCAGCGAATCGCAGCGCTAACCTCTGCTTGGAAAATACCTTTACATCCACATACTTCAGCAACTGGCATCAATATGGCGGCGACCCTACATCTACTCGCTGCATTAGATAATTCTGGCTACTTCGAGGCGGATGTGGCGCGGCATAACCCTTTTCGCGACGAGATTAGCGGCAAGCCATATGAAATTGACGCCAATGGCTGCGTACAACCGCCCTCTGGTCCGGGGCTTGGCATCGAAGTTGATGAAGAGTTTATTAAAGCCCACCCGCTCATTGAAGGCCCATGCTACGTGTAGTTGGTAGCCGTTGGATTGGCGAAACCTCAGGTCATCTTACTCGGCATTAGTGAACATAGGTTTAAGCGAGCTCCAAGCTTACAAAACGGTACTGAGCTATAGTCATCAATAACGATTTCTGATGCTGCTCTCACCAACTTATCGATAAAACGTGAAGAGACCATTCCTATGGATAAGCCTTAACCC
>NZ_JBQSYV010000006.1:0-162571 GCF_052379685.1 Halomonas sp. 111 | reverse complement strand
CATTCTACGCATTTCCTGATGTTTGTCAACCGCTGTTTTCAGCGGGTGAAGCAAGCGACTTAAACCTCGCTAACCTCCTGACAAACCGAAGGTTTTCACCTTCTTCACCGCTGGTAACGCTGGGCGTCCCCGACAGCGGATGCATACTTTACGGATTCGCTGCCGGTTTGGCAAGGCCTTTTTGAAGATAGTTTCAAAAAGTTCAAACAAGCGTCACACGACCGTAACGTTTCTTGCCTGCCTGTATAACGTAGGCCTTACCCGTTGCCAGCATGGTGTCCTGCGCAACCACGTCGCCATCAACCTTAATACTCCCGTTCTTAAGCATGTCTTTCGCCTGGGCACTGTTTTTGGTCAGGCCTGAACGGTTGAGTACAGCAGCAATGGGGGCTTGATCAGCGCCTTCAAAATCCACTTCTATTTCTGGCAGATCGTCAGGCAGTTCGCCATCGGCCAGTTGGTTACCCGCTGACTTGTGCGCATTAGCAGCGGCTTCTTCACCGTGGTAGCGAGCAATTAACTCACGCGCCAGCTCCATTTTCACGTCACGTGGGTTCGCACCCTGCTCAACACTCTGCTTAAGCGCATCAAGCTCTTCGTTGGATTTCAGCGACAGTAGCTCAAAGTAGCGCCACATTAAGCTATCTGGCATAGAGACCAGCTTATTGAACATGGAACCCGGTGCTTCATCAACGCCCACGTAGTTACCGAGCGACTTCGACATCTTCTGCACGCCGTCAAGACCTTCCAGCAACGGCATGGTGATAACAACTTGAGGCTCCTGGCCGAAGTGCTTTTGAATTTCACGCCCCATCAGCAGGTTAAACTTCTGGTCGGTGCCGCCTAACTCGATATCCGCTTCCAGCGCCACAGAGTCATAGCCCTGGACCAGCGGATACAGAAACTCATGAATGGCGATAGGCTGATTGGCTTTATAGCGTTTTTCAAAATCATCCCGCTCAAGCATACGCGCAACGGTGCTTTGTGCGGCCAGCTCAATCATCTTGGCGGCGGTCAGCTCGCCAAACCACTCCGCATTAAAGCGCACCTCGGTCTTTTCAGGATCAAGGATCTTGAAAACCTGCTCTTTATAGGTTTCCGCGTTGGCTTTCACATCGGCTTCGGTCAGTGGCTTGCGGGTGATGTTCTTACCCGTCGGGTCACCAATACGTCCAGTGAAGTCACCGATCAGAAAAATAACGGTATGCCCCAGGTCCTGGAATTGACGCATTTTGGTCAGAAGCACGCTGTGACCCAAATGCAGGTCAGGGGCGGTGGGGTCAAAACCAGCTTTGATACGCAGCTTGCGCCCGGAGGCCAGCTTCTTTTTAAGCTCGTCCTCTACGAGGATTTCATGCGTACCCCGCGCCAACAGCGCTAACGTCTGATCCACCTCACTCATTGCCTCTCTCCACTCTAAACGTTGCCCCGTTGGGCATACAGATGAACAATAACCGACGATGTTACCATGCCTGTCCGGCCTGGTTGAGCCTTCGCACCGCCTTGGATACTGCTTTATGAAAACGCTCCCCACTGCTCCCACGCTTTATTATATGGGTTTAATGTCAGGCACCAGCCTTGACGGCATTGATGCAGCGCTTGTTGCAATCACTCACAGCGCCCCTCCTCGGTTAGTGGCAACCCATGCCGAGCCCATGCCGGAGGCATTACACAGCGCACTATTAACACTATGTAACACAGAGCAGGTAAATTTCGCCCAGTTGGCCTTGGCCGAAAATGCCTTTTGCCATCTTCAGGCGCAGGCTATTAATACCCTTTTGGCCCAGCAAGGTCTTTCACCCAGCCAGATCAGTGCAATCGGCAGCCATGGCCAAACTATCGAGCACGCTCCCGATGGGCATAGTGGCGGCCCCGCCTACACGCTGCAGCTGGATAACCCAAGCCTATTGGCGGAACTGACAGGATGCACGGTCGTCGCCGACTTTCGCCGCCGCGACTTGGCGGCAGGCGGCCAGGCGGCCCCACTTGCGCCCGCCTTTCATCAGGCGCTATTCGGAAGACAAACGATAGAACAACTCATCCTCAACCTGGGCGGGATTGCCAACGTTACCTGGCTACCGCGCCATGCTGAACAGCCGGTATTAGGGTTTGATACCGGCCCAGCTAATGTATTACTGGACGCCTGGTTTGCAAAACATTATCCCGGCCGGTTTGATCAAAACGGCAGCTGGGCTAAAAGCGGCCAGGTAGATAGTGCTCTCTTGGCGCGCTGCCTCAACGAACCCTACTTTCGCCAACCGCCGCCGCGCAGCACCGGGCGCGAACTGTTTCACTTAACGTGGCTCAAGCAGCACCTTACCGGCACGGAATCACCCGAAGATGTGCAGGCCACACTTGCCGAGCTAACAGCGATCAGCGTGGCCGAAGGCATTAAGTACTTATTGCCCGACAACCAACCCGCAACCCTAATCACCTGCGGCGGAGGCGCCCACAACGCCTACTTAATGGCACGCCTTGCCCATTACCTACCTAACGCCACGTTTACCTCGCCATCGGCTTACGGCTGGCCAGAAGACTGGATTGAAGCAGGTGCCTTTGCCTGGCTTGCCCATCAGCGTTTGCACCATTTACCTGGCAACTTACCCTCGGTCACGGGTGCCAGCGGCCTGCGTGTATTAGGGGGCATTTACTCACGCTAAGCGTCAGGCGATGGAAGCTGCTGATATTTATTAGCGAAAAGAGGCCGTTCATACGCATTCTACTTTGCCGAGGATGCTCGCAGTTCGGTAATATCCCTCTCACTTCCAACTGCGGTAAGGTGCTTGAGTATGATGGACATCGCGCTTCCTGAGTCGCTCGCCCAAGCGCGAGAACGTCTGCATCAGGCGCTTTTAGAGGTCAAGCGTCCTTTAAATGACGCAACGCTGCTTGCGGTGAGTAAAACCAAGCCAGCCCCTCTGATTCGCCAGGCTTATGCACTTGGTCAGCGGGCGTTCGGCGAAAACTACCTGCAAGAAGCATTAGACAAGCAGACCGAGCTTGCTGACCTAAACGATATTGTGTGGCATTTCATTGGCCCGCTACAGTCGAATAAAACCCGCGCAGTGGCAGAGCACTTTGACTGGATGCATAGCGTTGACCGTTTAAAAGTTGCCAACCGACTCAGCGAGCAGCGCCCAGGTCATTTAGCGCCGTTAAATATATGTTTACAGGTTAATATTAGCCGTGAGGCGTCTAAATCGGGGGTGATGCCTGAAGACGTTAGGGCGCTGGCCCATGAGGTAGCCCAGCTACCCCGTTTACGGCTGCGCGGTTTAATGGCAATTCCCGCGCCAGCGGACACACTAGAGGCACAGCGCAAGCCGTTAGCCGAACTAAGGCACCTGCTGACAGAACTACAGACAACGCTGCCTCAGGCCCCATTAGATACGCTTTCAATGGGCATGAGTGATGACCTTGAAGCCGCCGTCATGGAAGGTGCCACACTGGTACGCTTAGGCACCGCTATTTTCGGTGCGCGCGGCGCAGTCAATTCATAACACAGGACACGCACATGACAAATAAGATCACTTTCATCGGCGCAGGCAATATGGCGACCGCTATTATCGGCGGCCTTATCGACAGCGGTGTTGCACCCACGGACCTTACCGCCACCGCGCCCAGCAGCAGCGAGCTTGCGCCGGTAAAAGAGCGCCTGGGTATTAATATTCACACCGACAACAACGTTGCCGTCAGTCACGCTGACGTGGTGGTGCTGGCCGTTAAGCCGCAAATCATGCGGGTGGTATGTGAAAAGCTGCGGGAGACTATTCAGCAACAGCGCCCGCTGGTGATCTCCATTGCAGCAGGTCTGGACGCCGCGACCATCGACCAGTGGCTAGGGGGCAATAACGCCCTGGTCCGCTGCATGCCCAACACACCTTCGCTGGTGGGATACGGCGCCAGCGGCCTGTTCGCCAATTCAGCCGTGAGCGATGCCCAGCGCGATATCGCCACTCAGCTAATGGAAGCTGTCGGCATTGTTGAGTGGGTGGAAGAAGAGCCGCTTTTGGACGCGGTAACGGCGGTTTCTGGTAGCGCCCCGGCCTATTTCTTTTTAATGCTTGAAGCCATGGAAGAGGCTGCCGTAACGCTTGGATTACCGGCTGAAACGGCGCGCCGCCTGGCCATCCAAACGGCGCTGGGCGCCGCTACCATGGCGCAGAAGAGTGACAAAGACCCTGCCACGCTCAAGCAAAACGTGATGTCGCCAGGCGGCACCACTGAGCGCGCGATTCATCATCTGGAAGAGGCGCAGTTGCGCACTACCATTGCCGATGCCATGGAAGCCTGTGCCAAGCGCGCCCAGGAAATGGCCCGTGAATTAAGCAGCCACTGAATCATCTAACGTAACGGAGACACCAGCAATGGGCAGTCAATTGGGTAGCGCCGGGTTAACGCTAGTTAACTCGCTGATCAATATCTATTTATTTTTACTGATGCTGCGATTCTTATTGCAGGCATCGCGGGCGGACTACTATAACCCGCTAAGTCAGTCGGTGGTTAAGATCACCCAGCCTGTCGTAAGGCCTTTTCAGAGCTTTTTGGGCCCTGTGGCGGGCCGTTTCGACCTTGCCACGCTCGCCGCAGGCTTTGTGCTAAAAGTAGTGAGCATGGTGGCTATCTTCATGGTGATCGGCATTGGTATCCCGCCCATTGCCGGGCTACTGATTGCCGGGGTGGCGGCGATTGCCAATGCGATATTAAAGATCTACTTTTTCGCTCTGATTGTGATGATCATTTTAAGCTGGGTGGCTCCGAATGCCAGCCACCCGGGCGCACTGCTGGTCATGCAGGTGGTTGAGCCCATCATGGCGCCGGTACGCCGGGTGATTCCACCGCTGGGAATGATCGACCTGTCCCCCATTGTGGTCTTTATTGCCATTAATCTTCTTGATGGGCTGGTGGTTGGCTCTCTGATCCGTGCTGCCGGCATTTCAGGGGCCCTGGTAGGGCTTTAAGGCTTTAGCCCCGCTTCCCCCCGGCTTTATTCAGAAGAACCCTTTTGCAGGACTAACGCTTTCGATGCCCGACTCAGACACGCTTGCCTTTGCTGACCGACCAACGGACGCCGTTGGTCTTGTCACGCCTCATATTGCGCAGTTCGACACGCCACTTGCCCTCGCCTGTGGAAAAGTACTTCCGGAATATGAGCTGATCTATGAGACCTACGGCACCTTAAACGCCGAACGCAGCAATGCGGTGTTGATTTGCCATGCGCTTTCCGGCCACCACCACGCGGCGGGCTACCACAGT
Organism: Halomonas sp. 111; assembly: GCF_052379685.1. NCBI lineage: Bacteria > Pseudomonadati > Pseudomonadota > Gammaproteobacteria > Oceanospirillales > Halomonadaceae > Halomonas > Halomonas sp. 111. Next base: position 157,315 of record NZ_JBQSYV010000006.1, on the reverse strand, counting down.
CTGGATGACCGCAAGCCCGGCTGGTGGGATGCGCACATTGGGCCAGGTAAATCGATCGACACCAATCGCTTCTTTGTCGTTTCCCTGAATAACCTGGGCGGCTGTCACGGCAGCACCGGCCCGGTTAGCCACAACCCTGAAACCGGTCGCCAGTGGGGGCCAGATTTCCCCATGGTCACGGTCAGCGACTGGGTCGCAAGCCAGGCACGCCTGGCCGACCATCTGGGGATTGAGCGCTGGGCGGCCGCCGTGGGCGGAAGCCTCGGTGGCATGCAGGTACTGCAGTGGACAATAACCTACCCTGAGCGAGTGGCAAATGCCGTGGTGATTGCCGCAACGCCCCGGCTTTCAGCGCAGAACATTGCGTTTAACGAAGTAGCCCGTCAGGCCATTCGCTCAGACACCGAGTTCTTCGGCGGCTGGTACGCCGAGCATGACACCGTACCCAAGCGCGGGTTGAAACTGGCACGCATGGTGGGACATATCACCTACTTGTCAGAAGACGCCATGGGCAGCAAGTTCGGGCGCGACCTTAGAAGCGACGACCTTAACTTCGGCTTCGATGTTGAGTTCCAGGTCGAATCCTACCTGCGCTACCAGGGCGATGCATTCTCCACCGCCTTTGATGCCAATACCTATCTTCTGATGACCAAGGCGCTGGACTATTTCGACCCGGCCGCCACCTGCGGCGGTGACCTGGCCAAAGCGCTTGCCCCTGCACAGTGCCCTTTCTTGATTGTCAGTTTCACTACCGATTGGCGCTTCCCGCCCGCCCGTTCCCGTGAGCTGGTCGATGCCCTTATCCGAGCGGGCAAGTCGGTTAGCTACGCCAATATTGCGTCGCCCCATGGGCACGATGCGTTCCTGCTACCAGAGCCGCGTTATGAAGCGCTGTTCAGCGCCTTTATGAACCGTACTGCTCGTGAGCTAGGCCTGGAGGAGACCCGTTGATGCGCGCCGACCTTGAACTGATTTACGACTGGGTGCCTAAAGGCGCTCACGTACTGGATCTCGCCTGCGGCGATGGCGAACTTCTGGAGAGCCTGGCCCGCGACAAGAGCGTCACTGGCTATGGTCTGGAGATCGACCCAGACGGCATTACCAGCTGCGTGGCACGCGGTGTCAGCGTGATAGAGCACAACCTGGACGACGGACTGGCCAGCTTTTGCGATCACAGCTACGACCTGGTCATCATGACCCAAGCACTCCAGGCACTGCGCCGCCCCGACAAAATGCTTGATGAAATGCTGCGCGTCGCTGACGAAGGCATTATCACCTTCCCCAACTTTGCCTACTGGCGTCACCGCGTCTACCTGGGTCTACGCGGCTACATGCCGGTCTCCAAGTCGCTGCCTCACGCCTGGTACGACACGCCCAACATTCACTTGTCGACCTTTAACGACTTCGAGCAGCTGTGCCGTGAAAAGGGCCTGGTCATCGTGGATCGTGCCGTGGGTGTGGGCGAGCGCCGCGGGCACTGGACCTCAAAGTGGTGGCCCAACCTCTTCGGCGAGATCGCCATCTTTCGCGTACGTCGCCGTTAAGCGAACCGGCAGCGTGCGCGCAAGCGTTACGCTGACCGGAACACCCTCCTTCCACTGAGTGCTCGTACCATACGCGAGCACTTCAACACCGCTGGCAACCGCCGCCTCAAGCCCTGCCGCATAGGCGGCGTCGATATGTGCAGCGGGTGCAACATCGTTAATACCTTCGTGGGCAATGCAAAACAGCAGCACGGCCCGCTCCCCCTGCAAGGCCAATGCACTTAACGCCTGCAGGTGTTTAAGCCCGCGCACGCTTACCGAGTCGGGGAAATAACCGTATCCATCCTGCTCTTTGAGGGTTACCTGTTTGACCTCAATGTACGCGCGCCCTTTCACCGGGTCCTCAAGCAGAAAATCAAGCCGCGACTCCCCGACCTTTACCTCACGACGCTGGCAGGCATAACCGGTAAGCGCCTCCAGTTGGTTAGCACTGAGCGCCGCCTCGACAATCCGGTTGGTTCGCCCCGTATGAACCGATACCAACGACACGCTACCATCGGGCTGGGGCAGCTCAATGAGCTCCCATGTCCATAAAAGCTTGCGCTTGGGGTTATCACTGGGTGACAGCCACACTCGGCAGCCGGGCACATTGACGGCTTTCATCGACCCGGTATTGGGGCAGTGCGCTACCACTTCTCGGCCATCGTCCAAGCGCACGTCAGCAAAAAAACGCTTATAGCGGCGCAGCAGCGTACCGGGAACCAGTGACGGATAACCCAATGGAGAAGGCAGCGAAGAGGCCCGTGTCATAGCCGCCCCACGAAGCGGGTGATCCGCGCCACCGCCTCCTCAAGCCGAGCAACATCATTGGTAAACGCAATCCGCACATGGTGCTCGCCACCGCGCACGGCAAAATCAATACCGGGGGTAATGGCTACGTTTTCCTCTTCCAGCAGCCGTTCACAAAAGGCCTGGCTATCGCGGCTATAGCGCGAGATATCCAGCCAGACATAAAACGCACCTTGAGGCGGTAAGTCGGGCGCCAGGCCAAGCGTCGCCAGCCCATCAAGCAAGACCTGACGGCGCTCAGCGAGAATTTCACGACGCTGCTCCAGAATCGCCCGGCACTCGGGAGTGAAAGCGGCAAGCGCTGCATGCTGAGAAGGGGTAGAAGCTGCCAGAAAGACGTTCTGGGCAAGCCGGGTCAAGGGCTCAACCGCGCGCGGCGGCGCGACCAGCCAGCCCAGGCGCCAGCCGGTCATACCGAAATATTTTGAGAAGCTGTTAACCACAAACGCTTCGCTGGAAAGTGATGTCGCAGACAGCGGAACATCGTCGTAGTTGAGCCCTTGATAGATCTCGTCAACGATCACTTCGCCCGAGCGCGTGGCCACAGCGTCCAGCACTTGAGACAGCTGCTCAGCACTCAAGGTGTGCCCGGTAGGGTTGGAGGGCGAAGCCAGCATGGCCAGCCGGGTTTCATCACGCCAGTGCCGCTCGACCAAACCGGCATCCAACTGCCAGCCGCTCTCACGCCCCACGGAAACCGCGTCAATTTCAGCGCCTGCCAACGCCATAAAGTGGCGGTTGCATGGATAATTGGGGTCCGCCATCAGCACCCGGTCACCGCTCTCTACAAGCAGTTGGCTTGCCAGCAGCAGCGCGCCGGATGCACCCGGCGTAACCAGAATCCGGGCAGGGTCCACGTCAGCATTAAAGTGTTCTGCGTAGTGCCTGGCAATGGCCTCACGCAGCGCAGGCAGCCCGGCGGCGGGAGTGTAACGCGTCTGACCACGTGACAAGGCCTGTTGGCCTGCCGCAATGATCGGCTCAGGCGTGGCAAAGTCTGGTTCGCCGACCTCCAGATGAATCACGTCATGCCCCGCCGCCTCCCGCGCCTGGGCCATTTCCAATAGATGCATCACGCGAAAAGGTGCCACGTGGCTGATTCGTGGGTTCCAGGCCATAACGGCTCCTTCATCTAGCAAAGTTAAAGCATGACAGGGGTCTTACAAGCAGTAGGACCATAGTCGCAAACGCACCATTATGCTTGCAAAGCGGGAGTTTTTCAGCTAAACAAGCATCCCTTTGGCGTGAGATCGTGGCATACGCTCATGATCGATCAGCAGTCATATACGTAAGGGGCAATCCCATGCCAGTAGCGGAAAAAAAACCGGAAGCGGCCAAGTCCTTCACTCCGTATGAGTCGGCACCGGGTGAAGAGTACATGAACGATAAGCAGTTGGCGCATTTTCGTCAGCTGCTGTTGGACTGGAAGCAAGACCTCATGGAAGAGGTGGACCGCACCGTGCGCCACCTTCAGGAAGACGCCAACAACTACGCCGACCCCGCCGACCGGGCAACGCAGGAAGAGGGCTTTAGCCTTGAACTGCGCACTCGCGACCGCGAGCGCAAGCTGCTCAAGAAAATCAATGAAACCATCGAAAATATCGACGACGACGATTATGGTTTCTGCGAAGCATGCGGCGTTGAAATCGGTATTCGTCGTTTGGAAGCCCGTCCTACCGCCACCCTTTGCGTTGATTGCAAAACCCTGGCGGAACTTAAAGAAAAACAGCTTGGCGGCTAAGCCGGTTATTTAACCCCTTGGTACGCTAACGCTGAAGCGGGCACCTTTGGGTGCCCGCTTTTGTTTTGGGTAAAGGTTTGCATGATGTCTTCTATCAGCTACCGGGGGCGCTTTGCCCCCACTCCTTCAGGGCCTTTGCATTTTGGTTCGCTTGTTGCAGCGCTCGGCAGTTATCTGGATGCCCGTGCCGCTGGCGGGCGCTGGCTGGTGCGTATTGAAGATATCGACCCACCGCGCTGCCCCCAAGGGGCAGACGCCACCATTTTGCGCCAGTTGGAACGCTTTGGCTTACAGTGGGATGAAACGCTATGCTGGCAGCACAACCGCCATGACGCTTATCAACAAGCGCTGGATCAACTCATTGATCAGCGCTTGGCGTATCCTTGTAGCTGCTCACGCAAACAGTGGCAATCGCATGCTATTTATCCAGGCTGGTGCCGTGACGGATTAAGGGAGCCGGATAAGCCGGTTGCCTGGCGGTTACGCAGTGACCTAGCCAAGCGCCCGATTGTCTGGCAGGACCGTCTGTTTGGCGCGCAGCAGTTTGACCCAGTAGCGCTGGGTGACGTGGTACTTAAGCGCAAGGATGGTCTTTGGGCTTATCAGTTGGCGGTCGTCGTTGACGATGCCGAGCAGGGTATTACCGACGTGGTTCGTGGGCTCGATTTACTCGACAACACCCCTTGGCAGCGTCAGCTTCAAAGCGCTTTGAAGCTTCCAGAACCGCGCTATTTACATTTGCCACTGGTCGTCACCCCAGACGGCCAAAAGCTTTCAAAACAGAACCTGGCCCCGGCGCTTGCCGAGGACGAGGACGGCAGGCGGCGCCAGCTTTTTCAGGCGCTTCAAGCGCTTGATCAAGCACCACCGGCCGCTCTGGCCACAGAACCTCCCGCCAGCCAGCTACACTGGGCAGTGGCAAACTGGGCGATTGAGCGCCTTTCCCCCACCGAACACCGCCGCTCGCCGTAAGGAGTTCTCCATGTATGTCTATCGCATCATGCTGTTTTTGGTGTTTGGCGGTTATTTGCTCTCTCCGTTATTAATGGACGGCTGGAGCAATCCGAGCACGGCCTGGTACCGCCCGTTCGCTATCTGGGGCGTGTTGATTGCGCTCACGCTATGGCTTGAGCAAAAAAGGAAGTTAGATGAGCGTTGAGTTAACCGGCGTTTTACTGCTCGGCCTGGGCTTCCTGGGGCTGATGTTTAGCTGTGGCGTCGCCGTTGAGCGCGGCTGGTTGCCTACATACGTTACCCGCCATCCCATCGTTTACACCCTCGCCCTCGGCGTTTATGCCAGCGCCTGGGCAATTTATGGCAGCGTTGAACTTGCGGCCCAGGCAGGGTTTGGCTACCTGGCTTACTACCTGGGCGCGGCCGGTACCTTTCTACTTGCTCCGGTCCTGCTAGTGCCTATCCAGCGGATTACCCGCACGTATCAGCTCGCCTCACTCGCGGATCTGTTTGCGTTCCGGTTTCGTTCGCGCTGGGCAGGCTCACTGGTCACGTTAATCAGTCTTTTGGCCGTGCTGCCACTGTTAGGCATTCAAGTTCAAACCTTGAGCAGCGCTATTCAATGGCTCACCGGCAGTGCCTATAGTTCCGCGGTCGCCCTGCTATTTTGTGGGCTGATTGCGGTACTCGCCGTGATGTTCGGAGCCCGACATAGCCATACGCGCCAGGACCCGCTAATCAGCATGTTGGCGCTTGAGTCTCTGATCAAACTACTCGCCATGCTGTGCCTGGGAGCGGTGGCCTTATGGCTTGTGTTTGATGGACCCAATGATTTACAACGCTGGCTTGAGGGGCCAGGCCTACAAGCCCAGCAGGCAACCTATCAGTTGGATGACGCTCAATGGCGCACGCTGTTACTGCTGTTTTTTGCAGCCGCGTTCATGATGCCCCATCTATTTCATATTACCTTTGCCGAAAACCTGTCACGCCACACCCTGCTTCAGGCCAGCTGGACATTACCGCTTTACCTGTTATTGATGGCCTTGCCGATACCGCTTATCTGGTGGGCCGCTCAATCGGTCAATAACGAGCTTCCGATCACTGCCTACGCGGTGTATATGATCAGCGAACACTGGTGGGTTAAAGCGCTGGCTTTTCTGGCCGGGCTAGCTGCGGTCACCGGTACGATGATCATGATCGCCCTGGCGCTATCCGGCATGGTGCTCAACCATATTGTGCTGGTGGCCAGGCCGCCCGAAGCGCGTAGTGACCTTTATGGCTGGCTACTCTGGCTACGCCGAGCCTTGGTGGTCGGCGTGATTGTTAGCGGCTGGCTATTTTATGAGGGGGTTGGGCGCCATCACGACCTCGTGAGCCTGGGCATGGCCTCTTTTGTGGGTATGGCGCAGTGCTTGCCCGGCATGCTGGCACTGCTTTACTGGCCAGGCGCAAACCGCAAAGGCATGGTTGTTGGCCTTATCGCAGGTGTCATCCTATGGCTTTGGGGGCTTTGGCTACCGCTTATCTTCACGTTCCCGACCCCCGCACTGCCCTTTACTCACCTGATGAGCGACAGTGCGCCCCCCTGGTACACGGTAACGCTGGTATCACTGGCGACCAACATTGTTCTCTTGATGGTTATTTCGCTGTTTACACGTATTTCAGAGGGCGAAAAATCAGCCGCCGAGGCGTGCTCCGTCGATGCCGTTATCCGCTCCAAGCGGCTACCGCTGGAGGCAGCCACCGCTGCTGACTTTTCTACTCATCTGGCGCAAGCGATCGGCGATGAAGCCGCCCAGCGAGAAGTATCCAGAGCATTAAAAGCGCTCAAGTTCACGCCACAAGAACGCCGCCCTTACGCACTGCGCCGCCTGCGTGACCGTATTCAGGCCAACCTGTCAGGCTTAATGGGGCCTTCGGTCGCACGTGATATTGTCGACCGCTACCTGCCCTACCGCCATGACGACGCCCCGGTAACAGACGATATCCACTTTGTGGAGAGCCGCTTGGAAGCCTACCGTTCACGCCTGACCGGGCTTGCCCGAGAGCTTGACGGACTGCGCCGCCATCACCGCCAAACGCTGGCTTATCTTCCTGTTGGCCTGTGCGTATTTGGCGATGACAAAGAGCTTTTGATGTGGAACGAGGCACTTTCCCAGCTTTCTGGCATCAGCGGCGAAAGCGTGATTGGCGCGCGCTGCGATAATTTACCTGCGCCGTGGCCTGAGCTATTGGGCAACGTCTTGCTGGCCTCCCACACACCGCTTTATAAGCAGGCGGTGTCGCTGCACGGCAAGGATTACTTTCTTACCCTGCATAAAGCCGAGCTTAGCGGCCACGACAGCCGAGGCGGCAGCGTGGTGTTGGTCGAAGACCACACCGAGATGAAGTGGCTGGAAGATGAGTTGGTCCATGCTGCCCGCCTGGCTTCTATTGGCCAGTTGGCAGCCGGCGTTGCCCACGAGATTGGCAACCCGATTACCGGGATTTCGTCACTGGCGCAAAATTTACGCTACGATACCAACGACCCCGCTCTGCTGGAGACTGCGGATCAGATCCAGCAGCTAACCCGGCGCGTAACGACCATTGTGAACTCGCTGGTCGGCTTTGCGCATGGCGGGCGCCAGGCGGGCCCTCCGCCCGCGTCTCCTGCGGCGCTTAACACGCTGAGCGAAGACGCATTAAACTTGATCCACCTGGCGCGCTCGGGTGAGGATGTAACGCTGACCAATGCATGCCCTGATGGTCTTGTGGTACGCGGGGATGCTCAGCGTTTAACCCAGGTGATGGTCAACCTGCTTAGCAACGCCAGGGACGCTTGCATGCCCGGCGGCCAGGTGGTGATTACCGCAGGGCAGCAGGCAGGCAGTGCCTGGTGGCGAGTGACTGATAACGGCCAGGGAATTGATCCTCGCGTGCGTGACCACTTGTTTGAGCCATTCACCACGACCAAACCTGCAGGCGAAGGCACAGGACTTGGGCTGTCGCTTGCGTATCAAATTATCAACGAGCACCAAGGCAGAATAGACGTGGCCTCGCCGCCGCCCAACGAGCCTCGCGGCACGGCCATTACGCTTTGGCTGCCGCTTTACCAACAGGATGGCCAGCGACCCTATGCCCAGGATTCTGATTGTTGAAGATGAAGCGATTATTCGCAGTGCGCTAAAGCGCCTGCTTGAGCGTCATGACTACACCGTCAGCGAAGCAGGCAGCGTTGAAGAGGCCAACCAACTAACGCTTCCTGAGTTCGACCTCATCATCAGTGACCTGCGTCTGCCGGGCGAGCCTGGCACCACGTTGATTGGCGCTGCTGCTCCCGCACCGGTGCTGATCATGACCAGCTATGCCAGCATGCGCTCAGCGGTAGATGCCTTAAAACAAGGTGCCGTCGATTATATCGCCAAGCCGTTTGACCATACTGAAATGCTGGAGACCGTTGAGCGTATATTGCATCAGCAGTCGATGCAGCATGGCGAGCCCCCTGCGATTACTGATGATGGTGGCAGCCAGCAGATGATGATTGGCGAGTGCGCGGCCATGCAGCAGGTCTATACGCGTATCCGCAAAACCGCCCCGGCCGATGTGACCGTGCTGATTTTAGGAGAATCAGGTACCGGTAAAGAGCTGGTTGCGCGGGCTATCCACCAACAAAGCAAGCGCGCCAACGCCCCGCTAATCAGCGTTAACTGTGCCGCTATTCCCGAAACGCTGATTGAGTCTGAACTGTTCGGCCATGAGAAAGGCGCGTTTACCGGCGCCAGCGCATCACGCACCGGCCTGGTGGAGGCCGCCGACCAGGGCACGCTGTTTCTTGATGAGATTGGTGAACTGCCCCTTGATGCCCAGGCACGCCTGCTGCGTGTGTTACAGGAGGGAGAAATCCGCAAGATTGGTTCTGTGGAAACCCGCCACGTTAATGTCCGCCTGATTGCCGCGACCCACCGCGACCTGCGTGCATTATCCAAAAGTGGTGAATTTCGCCTGGACCTTTACTACCGCTTAAACGTGATGCAGATCGAGCTCCCCCCGCTGCGCGAACGCGAAGACGACGTGCTCCAGATTGCCGATATCTTGCTGGATAAAGCGTGCACGCGTCACGAACGCCCCGGCCTACGGCTTTCAAGGGCCGCCCGCCAGGACCTGCGTGATTACCCGTGGCCAGGTAACGTTCGTGAGCTTGAAAACGCCCTGGAGCGAGGCGTGATTTTAGCCGAAGGCCATCTGATTCACCCGGATGATCTCGGACTGGCACCTGCACCGCCTCGCGCCCATTCACAGACGAGTTCAGCGGCTTCCTCCAGCGACGAGAGTACGCCAGCGGAGGATGAGGATGATCTCTCTTTGGAAGACTATTTCCAGCACTTTGTGCTTGAGCATCAAGACCTGATGAGCGAAACCGAGCTGGCTCAAAAACTGGGCATTAGTCGTAAAAACCTGTGGGAACGACGCCAACGGCTTGGCATCCCACGTAAAAAAACTGCTCGGCGTCCCAACTGACGCCGCTGACTGGCCGGCCCGCCAGGGCCTCACACCAAGTGCTTACGACCATCGTCTACTATACTGATTTAAATAAAAAATAACCGATTTACGTTACCCAATCATTGTTACCTACCCACACAATGCCCGTAAAAAATCGGACCAAAAACGGTAACACTTATCTATCACCGAAGTTCCTCAAAATAAAAAATAATCATAAGCACATGAAATGAATAAACATTTAAACAAGTGGCACGACGAGTGCAATATTACTGGGTAAGAAAAATAAACTGGGCCAAGCGGTGGGTCACTAACAAAAACAACATGACACCACCCCAACCTGAGCCATAACAAAAACAACAAGGCCAGGGGAGATAACAGCACTAATAATAACAACAGGCTTCAATCTCATGACTTGCTGGCGCTAAGCACAATAAGCGCAGCTAATAAAAACAACAGGTAGCAAGTGCCCAAAATGGACGCGACGTACACCAAATGATCTGCGCCCCAACAAGAATAATAGCAGTGAGTGTGTACACCCCCGGAAACAACAATAATACGTCGGGGAAGAAAAGTTCGCGGTTGGATTATTGTTTTGAATACGAGGCGGTCGGATACTGCCTATCGACTGCGGTGCGTATTCAGGGCGATGTGCCATCATGAAGAAAAACAGCAGCATGGACGCTGATTAAATGCTTTATAGGGGAGGCTCTTTTAGCCTCCCCTTTCCGCGTTTAAAGGGGAAGGCGTTCGTAAACCTGCCCGAGGTGCTTTGCAAGCGTAAAGGGGTCGGCTACACTCATCGGCTTACCGCTTACTTCACGGTCACTTTTTCGATACCCTGCGAGTCGATATCGCCGCATGTTCAAAGGATTTACCCGTTTCTTACATAGCCCGGGAGAGCAATTGAAAACCCTGCTCGATCCCCAAGAGAGTGGAACCGCTCTCAGCCCACGCATTATCCCTCGGTCCGAGCACCCTGTTTCTCGCCAACATATCAGCGACGCTGCGCTAAAAGTGCTTTACCGCCTTAGCGGTGCAGGCTTCGACGCCTACCTCGTGGGCGGATGTATTCGCGATGCGCTGCTTGGCAAAATGCCCAAGGACTTTGACGTTGCCACCAACGCCACGCCGGAGCAGGTGCGTGACCTGTTTCGCAATTCGCGTTTGATTGGCCGACGCTTTCGTATTGTCCATGTCCGCTTTGGGCGCGAGGTCATCGAAGTCACTACGTTCCGTGGCAAGCCACAAGACGAACACGGCGAGAATATCGCGCACCAGTCGGACGCCGGCTTGCTGCTGCGAGATAATGTATGGGGCAGCATTGAGGAAGATGCCTTACGGCGTGACTTCACCGTTAACGCGCTGTATTACAACATTGCCGACTTCAGCCTTCACGACTTTGCCAACGGTGCGCGTGATATTGAATCGCGCACGCTGCGCCTGATTGGCGACCCAGCCACCCGCTACCGGGAAGACCCGGTGCGTATGCTGCGCGCCGTTCGCTTCGCGGCCAAGCTCGACTTCACTATTGAGCCGGCCACCGAAGCACCGATGTACGACCTTGCACCGCTGTTGCTGCAAATTCCGCCCGCACGGCTATTTGATGAAGTGCTCAAGATGTTTATGTCAGGCTATGGGTTGGCAACCTTCCGCCTGCTTAGCCATTATGGCCTGTTTGGCATGCTCTTCCCCGAATCGGAAGAGGCGATGGCCGATGCGGCGTGGGCGGAAAAGCTCATTGAATTCGCCTTGGCCAATACCGATAAGCGCATTGCCGAAGGCCGCCCAGTGACGCCTGCCTTCCTGCTGGCCGCCTTCTTATGGGCCCCGGTTGCCAATCGCCAGGCCGAGCTTGAAAGTGAAGGCATGCCCGCGATACCGGCACTGCAAACGGCATCGCAGGAGGTGGTGTCGCGTCAGTTGGAACATACCTCTATCCCTAAACGCTTTGGCATGCCCATGCGCGATATTTGGGAGCTACAGGCACGTCTGCCGTTACGACGCGGCAAGCGTGCGTTCCAAACCCGCGAGCACCCACGGTTTCGCGCCGCTTACGACTTACTGCTGCTGCGTGAGCAGGCGGGCGAAATCCCGCGCGGCTTGGGCGACTGGTGGACGGCCTTCCAGCAGGGCGATGAGCATGAGCAGCTTCGCTTGCTACAAAAAATTGGGGGCGACCCGGCAAGCCAGGGCGACCGCCGCCGCAAACGGCGCCGTAAACCCACGCGCAAATCGGAAAAGTGAGCAACGTATGAGCCCGACATCGCTTACGTATATTGGCTTGGGTAGTAATCTTGATGATCCTATCAGGCAGGTGCGTCAGGCGATTTCGGCACTTGCCCTGCTGCCCTTGAGCCAGTTGACGGCCACCTCCTCACTTTACGCGAGCCGCCCGGTTGGCCCCCAGGACCAGCCGGATTTTGTCAACGCAGTAGTCGCCCTGACAACGCGCCTTTCACCGCTGGCGCTGCTTGACCAACTACAGGCGCTGGAACAACAGCACCGGCGCCAGCGGCTACGCCACTGGGGCCCACGCACGCTGGATCTGGATTTACTGCTTTTTGACCAGCAGACAATTGCCTGCCCGCGCTTAAACGTTCCCCATCCGCGTATGCACGAGCGCGCCTTTGTGCTCGCTCCCCTGGCGGAACTGGATGCAACGCTGACGCTTCGCCAACAGCCGGTAAGCGAATGGCTAAATCAAATCCCCGAACCAGGCATTCAGCGTTTAGTCGAAGATGGCCCAGCCTAAGCGGTTATCTTGCTACCCTAGCCTCGACACACAACACTGGACCGGGTAACAATCGTTTTCCAGCCCACACACCAACGTTCTGGTTTGTCTTTCAGGGCCCATTTTTTAAGAACTGTTTTCAAAAACCGTTTTTAAGAACATCGCAACAGCGTGATATTAACAACGGCTGGCTGCCCATGCCGCAGCGGCCACGACGAGTGAGAGCATGCCATGAAACCCGTGACTCTAAGCACGCTACAGGCCTACAAGCGCGCTGGCGAAACGTTTAGTTGCTTAACCGCTTACGATGCCTCCTTTGCCCAAGCGGCGAGCCACGCCGGTATCGACGTGCTTTTGGTGGGTGACTCGCTCGGCATGGTGCTCCAGGGGCATACCAGCACGCTCCCCGTGACAGTCGACGATATTTGCTACCACACCCGCTGTGCCGCACGCGGCAAAGGCCATAGTCTGTTGATGGTTGACCTGCCGTTTATGAGTAACGCCTCTACGCAGCGCATGCTGGAAGACGGCGCAGCCCTCATGCGTGCCGGTGCGGAACTGGTCAAGGTAGAAGGCGAAGCCTGGATGGCCGAGGGGATCCGTGAGCTAACACGCCGCGGTGTGCCCGTATGCGCCCACTTGGGCTTAACGCCACAAGCGGTTTATCAGCTAGGTGGCTACAAGGTACAAGGACGAGACACCGCCCAGGCAGAGCGTATCCTGCAGGATGCCAGGGTGCTGGTTGAGGCGGGCGCTTCGGTTATATTACTGGAGTGCGTACCGGCAAGCCTGGGCAAGGCCATTACCAACGCACTTGATGTACCGGTCATCGGAATTGGTGCAGGCCCCGATACCGATGGTCAAATTCTGGTCATGCATGATGTACTCGGCGTCACCCATGGCCGCCCGCCGCGGTTTGTGAAAAACTTCATGGCAGATGCTGGCAATATTCAGGGCGCCTTTCAGGACTTCCACGAGGCGGTCAAAACGCGCGCCTTCCCTGCTCCCGAGCACTGCTTCTAACCTGCCCGTTTGCGACGTAACCTTACGACACATGACTATGCGTACATTGCGAGAGATCAACGACCTGCGCAGCCTGCTGCGCGACTACCGAACGCACGGCCAGCGAATCGCGCTCGTGCCGACCATGGGCAATCTTCATGCCGGGCATTTAGCGCTGGTTGCCAAGGCGCGTGAGCACGCAGATGTTGTTGTTGCCAGCCTGTTTGTGAACCCCATGCAGTTTGGGCCTAACGAAGACCTGGACGGCTACCCGCGCACCTTCACCGATGACCAGGCAAAGCTTAGGGCAGCCGGATGCGACGTGCTCTTTTCACCCTCGGTAAGCACGCTTTATCCCAGTGGGCTAACCTCGCAAACGTGCGTTCACGTGCCTGACGTGGGTGAGGGCCTGTGCGGTGGCTCACGGCCCGGGCACTTTGACGGCGTGTCTACCGTTGTCACGCTGCTGTTTAACCTGGTACAGCCTGACGTTGCCTGCTTTGGTGAGAAGGACTACCAGCAGCTTGCCGTTATTCGCAAGTGTGTGCAGGACCTGCATATGCCGATTGACATTATTGGCGTGCCGATTGTGCGCGATGACGATGGGCTGGCACTTTCATCGCGTAACGGCTACTTGAGCGATGCCGAACGCGCTATAGCCCCTACGCTTTACCACACACTATGTGAATTGCGCGACGCCTTGGAACAGGGTGAGTCACTGGAAACCGCCTTAAGGTACGGTTTAAAGTCGCTTACCGAGGCGGGCTTTACGCCCGATTACCTTGAGCTTCGTACGCCCGAGTTAACGCCTGTCAGCACCACCACTCGTGACGCGGTATTACTGGCCGCCACCCGGCTAGGTCCCGCTCGCTTGATTGATAATCTCAGCGTGCAGCTGCCCGCTTGATCCATTACGCTTTATCGCCAAGCCGCAGGCTTCGCAACCAGGAGTTGTTATGCAAACAATTATGCTCAAAGCCAAGCTCCATATGGCACGCGTTACCCATGCAGTGCTTAACTACGAAGGGTCTTGCGCCATTGATGGCGACCTGCTGGATATGGCCGGTATTCGTGAAAACGAACAAATCCAGATCTATAACGTTGAAAACGGTGAACGTTTTACCACCTACGCGATCCGTGGCGAAGAAGGCTCTCGTTTGATCTCGATTAACGGCGCGGCAGCGCATTTAGCTGCCCCCGGTCACCGGATTATTATTTGTAGCTACGCCCACTATTCGGAAGCCGAGCTTGAACAGCACCAGCCAGCTCTGGTCTACCTACAAGAAGGTAACGAGGTTAGCCATACCAGCAACGCTATCCCGGTGCAGCTGGCGTAGGCTACGCCTTCTAGTCATCTACCGAGCGGACCTTCAGGGTCCGTTTTTATTTGCCTTTAAAAAAGCGCATTGCCGCAACGCACAACTTTCCCCTATGCTGAGTAGCAAGCCTGACATAAAAAAACAGATAGCGTAGGTTATGCTCAGTACATCAGGCAGTAAGAGCAGATAGCAAGAACAGATAGCAAGAACAGACAGTAAAACAGGTCCGTAAAAACAGGCCCGTACAAACAAAATAGCAAAACAGGCGGTCTACCTTACTCACGTTAGGAGTCATCTCATGCAAGAAGTGGTCATTGTTGCGGCTCGCCGCACTGCGGTCGGTTCCTTTGGCGGTTCACTGGCAGGCATTCCTGCAAGCGAGCTTGGCGCGTTAGTGATTAAGGATATCCTTGAATCAACCGGCGTTTCCCCCGACCAGGTGGACGAAGTACTCCTCGGCCAAGTACTGACGGCGGGCGTAGGGCAAAACCCTGCTCGTCAGGCGGCAATTAAAGCGGGCCTGCCGGCCTCTGTACCGGCCATGACAATCAACAAGGTATGTGGCTCAGGCCTAAAAGCCGTGCATCTTGCAACACAAGCGATTCGCTGTGGCGACGCTGAGCTGATTCTGGCGGGTGGGCAGGAAAACATGTCGGCGTCTCCCCATGTATTGCCCCATTCGCGCACTGGTCAGCGCATGGGCGATTGGAAAGCCATTGATACCATGGTGCATGACGGTCTTTGGGATGCGTTCAACGACTATCATATGGGCATCACCGCCGAAAACCTGGCTGAAAAATACGGCATTACCCGCGAGGAAATGGACGCGTTTGCCGCTCAGTCGCAACAGAACGCTGCCAACGCCATTAAAGAGGGCAAATTTAAAAGCCAAATCGTGCCGGTGCAGATCCCCCAGCGCAAAGGCGATCCCGTTGTGTTTGATACCGACGAGAACCCGCGCGAAATTACCGCTGAAAAGCTGGCGGGCATGCGCCCAGCGTTCAAAAAGGATGGCACCGTTACCGCAGGTAACGCCTCCTCATTGAACGATGGCGCGGCCGTTGTGATGATCTGCTCGGCAGAAAAAGCCAAGGCGTTAGGTCTTGAGCCGCTGGCACGTATTGCCGCTTATGCCAATGCGGGCGTAGACCCTGCCATTATGGGTATTGGCCCCGTGCCCGCTACCCGTCGCTGCCTGGAAAAAGCCGGCTGGAGCCTGGAGGACCTGGACCTGGCGGAAGCCAACGAGGCTTTTGCGGCACAGGCCCTTTCTGTTCAGAAAGAGCTGGGATGGGATATATCCAAGGTCAACGTCAACGGTGGCGCGATTGCCCTGGGCCACCCGATTGGCGCTTCTGGCTGTCGCGTACTGGTATCGCTCCTTCATGAGATGATTGCCCGGGATGCCAAGAAAGGCCTGGCAACGCTGTGTATCGGCGGCGGCCAAGGGGTGGCACTGGCGATTGAGCGCCCCTGATCTCAGCGATTAACGCTTAAAATGTAAATGCCCCTGTCACTGACAGGGGCATTTTTATGCATCAAGGCTTCGCATCTGGTATCTAGCACTCATGGGGCGCTTAGCGGTGCTTTTCACCCACAATGGTGGCGGGTGTTCGCCATACCAACAGCGCGCCCAGCAAGAATAGGCCCGATGCGGCCCACATGGTAATAGGCAGGCTAGTAGCATCAACAACCCGGCCACCGACCATCGCGCCCAGCCCAATGGAGAGGTTGAATACAAAGGCCATCAAGGCGGTCGCGGCTTCGGTATTGGGTGCGGTGCGTAAAATCCACGTCTGTATGCTCACCGACACGCTGCCAAAGGCCGCGCCCCACACCATGAGTAGCAGCACGCCGCTGACAGGCTCGACCCCGAGCAGCGGGAAAGACGCCACCACCAATAGCAGCAAGCTTGGGATCGCCAGCACCGCTCGGTAAGGATGGCGCCCAGCGAACATGCCTGCGGCGATATTGCCCAGAATTCCTGCCGCCCCATACAGTAGCAGCAAGCTGCCCACATGGCGCTGAGCTACACCGCTTATCTCCTGAAGGATAGGGCTAATGAAAGTGTACGCTGCAAAGTGTCCGACAACTACAAAGCCCGTGACCAGAACCGCGACCCGAACGCCACGGCTAGTGAACTGCTGGGCCAGCACTTTGAGACGGACTGGCTCCCTGGGTGGAAGTGGCGGCAGCCAGCACCACAATGCCAGTGCGGTTAACAGGCTAAAACCGCCCAAAGCCCCAAACGCGATTCGCCAGTTGCTTAGATCACCCAGTAAGGTACCCAGTGGCACGCCAAGCACCGATGCAGCGGCTACGCCGCCAAAAATAATCATCATGGCCTTGGGCACTTTATCGCTGGGCACCAAGCGCGGAGCAATACTCCCGGCCACGGCCCAATAACCGCCGATACTGACACCCACCAGCACGCGGGCGGCCAGCAATAGGATAAAGCTACTGGCCAGCGCTGAAAGCACGCTACCAATCACCATGACGACCATGAGTAGCGTGAGCATAATGCGCCGATCCAACCGGCCTACCGCCACGGGCAGTAGCGGCGCCGAAAAAGCGGCGACCACGCCCGGTACCGTTACCATCAAGCCAGCGACACCGGGCGTTACATCCATGGATGAAGCCACCTGAGACAACAACCCGATAGGCAGCTGTTCAGCGGTTACCAATAGAAAAATGCCGATCATCACGGCGACCACCGCCCACCAACGCGGTGCCTGTTCCTTCTCCATGCCTACTTCCTTCTAACTAAACGTCCACCCAACCAAACGCTCTTTTAATCACACTTTCTTTCAACCAAACGACTCCGCCCCCGCAACCAGGGGCTACGGGGGCGGAAGAGACAACCTTACGGCGACTTAGTCCGCGGTGTTCTCACTTTCAGCGGCAAACGCTGCTTTCTCTTCTTCGGTGATCTCTTTCATCGAGAGCTTCACGCGGTTGCGGTTATCGATGTCGAGCACCTTCACAATCACGTCGTCGCCTTCGTTCAGGAAATCGCGCACGTTGTTAACGCGCTCAGCCACGATTTGCGAAATATGCACAAGACCATCGGTACCCGGCATGATGTTCACAAAGGCACCGAAGTCAGCAATACGTACGACCTTGCCGTTATACAGCTTGCCAATTTCCGCTTCTGCCGTAATCGCCAATACGGTATCGATGGCTTTTTTCGCCGCAGCCTTGTCTTCAGCGTAGATGCGCACGGTGCCGTCGTCATCGAGGTCGATAGACGCGCCAGTATCTTCGCAAATTTTGCGAATGGTGGCGCCGCCTTTACCAATAACGTCACGGATCTTGTCCGGGTCGATCTTGATGGTGGCCATGGAAGGCGCATTATCGGAGACGTCGGTACGGCTCTGGCTGATGACTACATTCATCTGCTCAAGAATACCCAGGCGCGCTTTGTGGGCTTGCTGAAGCGCAGTCTCCATGATCTCTTCGTTGATGCCTTCGATCTTGATGTCCATCTGCAGGGCAGTAACACCCTCTTCTGAACCGGCCACTTTAAAGTCCATATCGCCAAGGTGATCTTCATCACCCAGGATATCGGTCAGTACCGCGTAGCCATCTTCGTCTTTCACCAGGCCCATGGCGATACCCGCCACCGGTGCTTTCAACGGAACACCCGCATCCATCAGCGCAAGTGAGGAGCCACATACCGAAGCCATCGAGCTTGAGCCGTTGGATTCAGTAATTTCCGATACCACACGAATAGTGTAGGGGAAGGCTTCTTCAGACGGCAGCATGGCCTGAACACCACGGCGTGCCAGACGGCCATGGCCGATTTCACGACGTTTCGGGCCACCCATAAAGCCCGCTTCACCGACCGAGTAGGGAGGGAAGTTGTAGTGCAGCATAAAGCGGTCTTTACGCTCGCCTTCCAGCGACTCGATCAGCTGAGAGTCACGCAGGGTGCCCAGCGTTGCCACTGCAATCGCTTGGGTCTCACCACGAGTGAACACCGCCGAACCGTGAGTCTTGGGCAGCGCGCCCACTTCGATCGCCAGCGGGCGCACGGTGAAGTTGTCACGGCCATCAATGCGCGGCTCACCTTTTACAACACGTGAACGTACAACGCGTTTCTCAAGACCAGCAAAGGCACCTTTTACTTCGTCTTTGCTGAACTTGTCGTTAACCGGCTCACCGTCAACGGCTGCCAGTTGTTCAACCGCCTGATCTTTCAGGGCTGCCAGGGCATCCTGGCGCTGCATCTTATCGGTGATGCGATAGGCATCGCCCACCTGCGCTTCAAACGCATCCGCAATGGCGGTTTTCAGCGCTACGTTCTCAGGGGCTGGCTGCCAGTCCCAACGCGGTTTGCCGGCCTCGGCAACCAGCTCGTTAATCGCGCTAACCGCGACCTGCATTTCCTGGTGGCCAAACAGTACGGCGCCCAGCATCTCGTCTTCCAGAAGCTCTTTGGCTTCGGACTCGACCATCAGCACGGCGTTTTCAGTACCGGCAACGACCATGTCCAGCTCGGAAGTCGCAAGCTCTTCAACGGTCGGGTTAAGGAAATACCCCTGCTCTTCGTTGAAACCAACGCGCGCAGCACCGATCGGGCCGTTGAACGGCACGCCAGAAATGCTCAGTGCAGCGGAGGTACCCAGCATCGCGGCAATATCCGGGTCGTGATTACGATCGGTGGAAAGAACGGTACAGATAACCTGCACTTCGTTCATAAAGCCTTTGGGGAAAAGCGGACGGATCGGACGATCGATCAGACGCGAGGTTAAAGTTTCTTTCTCGGTCGGACGTCCTTCGCGCTTAAAGAAGCCGCCGGGAATTTTACCTACTGCGTAGGTTTTTTCCTGGTAATGAACCGAGAGCGGGAAAAAGGGTTGGCTGGGGTTGGCTTCTTTGCGCGCCACCACGGTACACAGCACAACGGTATCTTCCATGGTGACCATAACGGCCCCCGTGGCTTGACGAGCGATACGCCCGGTTTCTAGCGTGACGGTGCTACGACCGTACTGAAACGTTTTTTTTACCGGATTCACGGCGACTTCCTTTAACATTAATATCTACTTGTCTATTCGTTTGGGTCGTTTTGACTCGCCACCATTCTAGGCGCTGTAGCGCCATACGGCTACCAGAAACCCAAAATCACCGGGGCAAGCCACGGCCTGTGGGCGACACGCATAAAAAAACGGGCAGCTCACAAGGAGCTGCCCGTTTCTCAATCTTCGCCAACAATAGCTTAGCGACGCAGACCTAAACGCTGGATCAGAGACTGATAGCGTTCGAAATCTTTACGCTTCAGGTAGTCCAGCAGTTTACGACGCTGGTTTACCATGCGGATCAGACCACGACGCGAGTGGTGATCCTGCTTGTTGGTTTTGAAGTGGTCCTGCAGGCCATTGATGTTGGCGCTCAGCAGTGCAACCTGTACTTCAGGGGAACCGGTATCGTTATCGCCGCGGCCGTATTCGTTGACGATTTCGGCTTTCGTTTCAGCGGTTAATGCCATCTGTCTCTCCAGTAAGCAATATGCCTAAAATTTAATGGGTGAGACCACGCATATTTGCAGTCTCAGGCGACTCTTTTCGACGTACTGTTTCCAGCACTATTTCAAGTACCGTTTCCAGTACTATTTCAAGTGCTATTTTCGCGTAAATCGTCACATCCTTGCAACGTTTCACCCGGACTCTTACGAGATAGCGACGGTACTTAACAGCCGCTTGGGTGCTACTTCCTGAGCACCTTTTACAACACCGAGGCCGATAAACGTCTCAGCATAATAAAGCCTTGCCAACGCATCGGGAGCCAGCGTACCAATACTCAAGTTGGCCGATTGACCGTGGGCTAAGCGCCCGTAAGCCGTTTCGTCCACCTCAAGCGTCGGCAGATGATCCACCAGCACATCAGCGGGCATTAATTCAGCCTCACGCGAGGTCTGATCCGCCAATGCTTCAAGCGCTTCGAGGGTCCACATCGCGTCACCCGTAAAAGGCCCGGTTTTGAGCCTGCGGAGCTGACTGATGTGAGCACCACACCCCAGCGCCAAACCGATATCTTCGGCCAGCGTACGGATGTAAGTCCCCTTGCTGCAGGTGACTTCAAGCTCGAAGGCTTCGCCGTCAAACGCAAGCAGGCGCGCATCATACACGCTTACCCGCCGCGCTGCACGCTCTACCTGCTTACCCTCACGGGCCAGCTCATAGAGTTTTTTGCCCTGATGCTTGAGCGCCGAATACATCGGCGGCACCTGATCGATCTCACCGCGAAAGCGCGCAATCGCGGCTTCAACGTCACCCGCTGTTAACGACGGCACATCGCGGCGCTCAATCACCGTGCCTTCTGCATCACCGGTGTCGGTGATCACACCCAGCTCAACGCGGGTGCGATACATCTTGTCGGCTTCCAGCAGGTGCGCGGAGAACTTGGTGGCCTCGCCCAGGCAAATCGGCAATAAGCCGGTTGCCATGGGGTCCAGCGTGCCGGTATGCCCGGCTTTTTGAGCCTCGAACAAACGACGCACACGCTGCAAGGCATGGTTGCTGGAAATGCCCTTGGGCTTATCCAGCAGCAATACCCCATTGACCGGTAAACCGCGACGGCGACGGGCCATTAGCGCGTCTCCTCACCTTGATCAGAATCACCCTCTTCATCTACTTGACGGGCCCGGTCAGTCGACACGGCCTCTTCAATCAGGGAAGAGAGGTGCTGCCCACGCACCACGCTCTCATCGTAATGAAAACGCAGTTCAGGGACATGGCGCAGCTGAATGCGTTTGGCAATCTGGCTTCTTAGAAAACCGGCGGCACGCTTAAGCACCTGCAGGTTCTCCTTGATACGCTCAGGCTCCTGCTCACCCAACAGGGTGACATGGATATCGGCGTAGCCAAGATCACGGCTAACGGTTACGCCGCTCACCGTGATCATGCCCAAACGCGGGTCTTTCACTTCGCGTTGAATAAGTACCGCCAGCTCCTTTTGGAGCTGGTCGGCTACTCGGTCGGTACGCTTAAATTCGCGCATGGTTGTCTCCTCGCGGCCTTACAGGCTGCGCTCGACTCTGACTTGATCGAAGACTTCGATCTTGTCGCCGACCTGGACATCGTTGTAGTTCTTCACGCCGATGCCACACTCCATACCGTTACGCACTTCTTGTACGTCGTCCTTGAAGCGGCGCAGCGATTCGAGCTCGCCTTCGTAGATGACCACGTTGTCACGCAGTACGCGGATGCGTTTGCTGCGGGACACGGAACCTTCGACGACCATACAACCCGCCACTGCACCGATCTTCGGCGCACGGAACACATCGCGCACTTCGGCAACACCGACGATCTCTTCTTTCCAGTCGGGGGCGAGCATACCGCTCATCGCCTGCTTGACCTCATCGATCAAGTGGTAGATGACGCTGTAGTAACGCAGATCCAGGCCTTCACGCTCGATAATCTCGCGGGCAGCGGCGTCGGCACGGACGTTGAAGCCGACCACGATTGCCTCAGAGGCAAGCGCCAGGTTGGCGTCAGTACCGGTGATACCACCAACACCTGAAGAGACCACGGCCACTTGTACTTCATCAGTGGAGAGCTCTTCCAGAGCACCTTTAATCGCCTCCAGAGAGCCTTGTACGTCGGCTTTAAGAACGATATTAACCTTGGCCACTTCATCCTGACCCATCTGGCTAAACATGTTCTCAAGCTTGGCTTTCTGCTGACGCGCCAGACGTACTTCGCGGTACTTGCCTTGACGGAAGTTAGCCACTTCGCGGGCTTTCTTCTCATCGGCCACGACCATGAAGTCATCACCCGCATCCGGCGTACCGTCTAGGCCCTGAATCTCAACGGGCATGGCCGGGCCAACGCTCTCAACCTGCAGGCCAAGTTCGTTGGTCAGCGCACGTACACGGCCGTAGTGCAGGCCAGCCAGAACGATGTCGCCTTTCTGCAGCGTACCGTTTTGAACCAGTACGGTGGCAACCGGGCCACGACCTCGATCAAGACGCGACTCAACGACAACGCCTTTAGCAGGTGCCGACGGCACTGCTTTCAGCTCAAGTACTTCAGAAACCAGCTGAATCGCTTCCAGCAGCTCTTCAATACCGTCACCGGTCTTGGCGGAAACGTGTACAAACTGCGTATCACCGCCCCACTCTTCGGAAATCACGCCGTGCTGCGAGAGTTCGTTACGAATGCGGTCAAAATCAACACCAATCTTATCGACCTTGTTCACCGCAACGACCATGGGTACTTCAGCCGCTTTGGAGTGCTCGATCGCCTCAATGGTCTGGGGCATCACGCCGTCGTCAGCAGCGACCACCAGGATAACCACGTCGGTTGCCTTGGCACCACGAGCACGCATGGCGGTAAACGCCGCGTGGCCAGGGGTATCCAGGAAGGTCACGCCACCATGGCTGTCTTCAACGTGGTAAGCACCGATATGCTGGGTGATACCACCCGCTTCACCGGTGGCCACTTTGGCACGGCGAATGTAGTCCAGCAGTGAGGTCTTACCGTGGTCAACGTGGCCCATAACGGTCACGACGGGAGAGCGGGTGATCTCTTCGCCTTCATAGGAGATGCCTTCAAGCATTTCCGTTTCCAGCGCATCATCTTTCACCAGCTTGACCTTGTGGCCCATCTCTTCCACTACGATGGCCGCTGTATCCTGGTCAATCGTTTGGTTGATGGTCACGGCCGCGCCCATGTTAAACATGGCTTTGATGACTTCGTTGGCCTTGATCGACATTTTGTCGGCAAGCTCAGCCACGCTGATTGACTCAGGGATCGATACTTCACGTACGATCGGCTGAGTCGGCTTTTGGAAGCCGTGCTTGCCATTGCCGCTCTGACTTGGGCCACGGCGGCCGCCACGACGCTCGGCACGTTTTACTTTCTTCGCCCCGCCGCCGCGCTTACGCTCTTCGCGATCACCACGGTCATCTTCGTCATCACGACCTTTTTTCTTCGCGACAGCTTTCTTGGGCGGTGCAGTACGACGGTCGGTACGGCCCTCTTTCGGCGGTGCTGGCGGCATTTCCTCTGTCGCTGGCGCAGCTTCGATCTGAAGTTCGGGCACTTCAAGTTTAGGCTCAGCCGCTGCTTTCGCTTCGGCTTCTTTACGCGCGGCGTCTTCCGCTGCCTTGGCTTTAGCGGCGGCTGCTTTCTCGGCAGCTTCACGTGCTTCGCGCGCTTTACGCTCGGCTTCGGCTTCGGCCATATCGCCCACTAGCTGGCGTGGACCTGAATGCTTGGGCTCAGCGACTTTCGGCTTATCCTCTTCGGCGCTTTTAACGTACGTTTTTTTCTTACGTACTTGCACTTCAATCGTTTTACCGCGTTCGCCGGTTTTAATACGGCTGCGCGTTTTACGGGTCAGCGTGATACGATTTTTGCTTGTATCAGTGTCGCTGTCGCCGCCATGGCTTTTCTTCAGAAAGGTCAGCAGTTTCTGCTTGTCTTCTTCAGACACGGCATCGCCTTCAGAGGCGTGCTTCAAGCCAGCTTCTTTCATCTGTTCTAGTAGGCGGGGCACATCACGGCCCACCTTTACTGCAAAATCTTTAACTGTCATATCTGACATAGTGACCCTCCTCAGCCCGTGACCTGTTTACTGTGTGTTCGAATCCGATGCGTTATCGTCTTCAAACCAGGGCGCACGGGCAGTCATGATCAGTGCCGCTGCGCGCGCTTCGTCCAACTCCTCGATATCGACCAGATCGTCGACAGACTGCTCGGCGAGATCTTCCATAGTGACAATGCCACGGCTAGCCAGAATGAAGGCCAGATGGCGCTCCATGCCGTCCATTTCCAGCAGATCAGTTGCTGGCTGGGCACCGTCTAGCGCTTCTTCCGAGGCAATCGCCATCGTCAGCAGCTCGTCTTTCGCACGTGCACGCAGCTCTTCAACCAGATCTTCATCGAACTCTTCGATCTCGAGCATTTCTTCAAGCGGCACGTAGGCAACTTCTTCCAGGGTAGTAAACCCTTCTTCTACCAGCAGGCGGGCCACGTCTTCGTCCACTTCAAGGTGCTGAACGAACGTGCCCACCAGGCTATCAATCTCCTGCTCGCGCTTGGAGTCAGCTTCTTCTTCGGTCATCACGTTGATACGCCAGCCGGTAAGCTCTGACGCCAAGCGTACGTTTTGACCACTACGCCCAATTGCCTGTGCCAGGTTATCCTGAGCAACCGCCACGTCCATTGCGTGGGCGTCCTCGTCGACAAGGATAGACCCAACATCAGCGGGCGCCATGGCATTAATGACCAGCTGGGCGGGATTGTCGTCCCACAGCACGATATCGACACGCTCATTTTGCAGCTCAGACGAAACAGCCTGAACGCGTGAACCACGCATCCCCACACACGCCCCTACCGGGTCGATGCGGCGATCATTGGTCTTAACGGCAATTTTGGCACGTGAGCCAGGGTCGCGCGCAGCCCCTTTAATCTCAATCAGCTGTTCAGCGATTTCAGGTACTTCAATTTTAAACAGCTCGATAATCAACGCCGGGTTGGTACGCGACAGCTGCAGCTGGGCACCCCGTGCATCCGGGTCAACTTTAACCAGCAGTGCGCGAACCCGCTCGTTCATGCGGTAACGCTCGCCGTGGATCATCTCATTGCGCGGCAAGAAGGCTTCAGCATTCTCGCCCAAATCGATAATCAGGCCGTCGCGAGTGGTCTTTTTGACAATACCGGCCACCAGCTCGCCTTCACGGTCCGCATATTGGCGAACCACTTCAGCGCGCTCAGCTTCACGCACTTTTTGTACGATGACCTGCTTGGCGGTTTGGGCGGCAATGCGTCCAAACATCGCGTTTTCGATCTGCTGTTCGACAACGTCGCCAAGTTTCAAAGGCGGGTCGCGCTGCTCGGCGATGGTTTCTTTGATTTCGTAATCTGGCGTTTCGAATTCGTCATCTTCAACCACTGTCCAATAGCGGAAGGTGTCGTATTCCCCTGTACGGCGGTCGATACGTACCCGCACATTGGCTTCTTCATTTTCAAAACGCTTGCGTGACGCGCTCGCAAGAGCCGCTTCTACCGCCTCGAAGATGACATCCCGGGGGACGCCTTTTTCGTTGGAGATCGCGTCAACGACCATTAAAATTTCTTTACTCATGCGTTTGCCTCGCCAGAAAACCTGTCCTTTTGTGCATCACCCCGGCAGCCTGCCGGCAGCGCCGCCACCCGGTTAATCGTCGAACTGCGGTACGATGTGCGCTGAATCAATGCTTTCAATCGGAAAGCAGAACTCCTCGCCATCCAGTTGTAGCAGTACTTCATCACCCTCGACACCTGCCAAGAGCCCCTGGTATTTGCGCCGTCCATCAAACGCCACGCGCAGCTTAAGTGCGACATGGTGGCCTTGATAGCGGGTAAATTGATCCAGGGTATATAAAGGGCGTGCCATACCGGGCGAAGAGACTTCCAGCCGGTACTCACCGGGAATGGGGTCTTCCACGTCCATCACAGCACTGACTTGGCGACTAATATCAGCGCAATTTTCCACACTGACACCGCTTTCGCTTTCGATGTAAACCACCAACCGCGAATGCTTGCCTTGGGAAACATGATCGATACCCCATAGTTCAAAGCCCATGGCGGCGACGACAGGTTCAATTAGCGCATGTAGCGCTGCGTGTTTAGTGGCCACAGACAAAGCTCCTATAGCCGTTGCATCAGGCACCTGGCCAGGAGTTATTAGAGAAGCCAGGAGGCTGATTGGCGTTACCCGGAATGTGTCTCCGGCAACTCGGACGATATCCGCTCTTGAGACACGCTTGTTAACAAAAAGCTTGCTAACAAAAAGCCCCTTCACAGGAAGGGGCTTTTCATAAGAAACCTGTAATACCAACCAGGAAACACAGCGCAGGATTTACCTACTTGGCAATTAACCCTTATCGACATCTCATTACCATGATCTGTCAGGCTACTCGCCTATCTAACGTGCTACCAGGAAATGGTAGCGGGGACCGGATTTGAACCGATGACCTTCGGGTTATGAGCCCGACGAGCTACCAGACTGCTCCACCCCGCATCAATCTAGGTCGACGATAATAGACACTTGAACCACTTACGTCAAGAACTCTTTTCGTCTCAGGCGCTAAACCTGGGTTTCTTTATCAAAAGATGACATTGATAAAGAGTCTGGGAAGCTGGCGAGCCAGCAAAACAGATGGTGCCGAAGGCGGGACTTGAACCCGCACGACCATACGGTCACTACCCCCTCAAGATAGCGTGTCTACCAATTCCACCACTTCGGCATCAGGGGAGGCTAAAGAAAGCGACATCAAGCATTTACTCGCTGCTTTCCTCTAGCACTGGCGCGGTATTATCCACACTTGCAGGGCTATCGTCAAGCGTTGGAACGCTTTGCTGTTGCTCGATCAGGCGTGAATCAGGAATACCCGCTTCCGGCGCCTGGCCTGCTTGCGTTGCAAAGTACGCCAGCGCCATAGAAGTTACGAAAAAACCTGCTGCCAGAACTGCGGTGGTACGCGATAAAAAGCTACCGCTACCGCGCGAGCCAAATACCGTTTGCGAGGCACCGCCTCCAAACGCGGCACCCGCTTCGGCACCTTTACCCTGCTGAAGCAGGATCAATACAACCAGGGCGACCGCAATCACCACGTGGACCATAAGAATTGCAACTTGCATGGCGTTATCCTGCTGACTGACAAATGGCGTAAAAATCATCGGTTTTGAGCGAAGCACCGCCCACTAAACCGCCGTCGATATCCGGCTGGGCAAGTAGCTCAGCCGCATTTTTTGCGTTCATACTGCCGCCGTAGAGCAACCGCATCTGCTCAGCGAGCGCTGCACTAAACTCTGCGAGGTAGGCGCGGATTCCGGCCATTACGTCCTGCGCCTGCTCGGGCGTTGCTGTCCGCCCGGTACCAATCGCCCATACGGGTTCATAGGCAATCACGACCGCTTGGCGCTGCTCGGGCGCTAAACGCGTCATCGCATAGCCTACCTGGCGCAATACCACATCCATGGTCTTCTCGGCATCGCGTTCGGCAAGTGACTCACCCACACACAGAATGGGTGTCAGGCCATTATCCAGCGCCGCCAATAAGCGATCAAACACCTGCTCATCGCTTTCACGGTACAGCTCGCGACGCTCGGAGTGACCCACCAGCACATACGCCACTTCGAACTCTTTGAGCATACGTCCGCTCACTTCACCCGTGTGCGCACCAGACTCGATAGGATTGAGCGTCTGGGCGCCTAACGCTAGCGATGTATTGCGAAACGCCTGACGCGCCGCGTCCAGATAAGGAAAGGGGGGAATAAGCACAACGTCCAAGGCTGCAGGTAACGAGACATCAGCAAACGCGCTGCCAAAATCATTTATCAGTGCAGCGGACCCGTTCATTTTCCAATTACCGGCAATTAATGGCGTACGCATGAACTCTCCTCACTCAAGGTGGAGCGAAATGGTATAGGAGCGGCCTTGACAAGACAACCGCTGACAAGCACAGCTGCCTTATTTGAGCAAGGCTTGAACACGATCAGCCAGCCCCTGAGTCAACTGATCAACATTCAAGTGACCGCAGCCTTCTACCATCACGCGTATCAATGGCTCGGTGCCGGAGGGCCGCAACAGCACCCGCCCTTGATCACCCAGCTGTTTTTCAACGTCAGCAACAGCGTCCTGCAGGGCGCTTAATGCCATGACATCATGCGCCAAGGTCCCAGCGGGCAAGCGCACATTCACCAAGGCCTGCGGGACTTTCTCAAACCCTTTCAGCAATTCCGGCAGCGATGCTTGCTCACGGATCATCAATGCCAACACCTGTAGAGCAGCGACAATGCCGTCACCAGTGGTTTGCACATGTCCGCATACAATATGCCCCGACGCTTCACCGCCCAACTCCCACTCGTTAGCCGCCATCATCTCCATGACAAAGCGGTCGCCCACCTTGGCCCGTTTAAAGGGGATACCCAGCTTTTCAAGCGCGACAGCAAGGCCAAAGTTACTCATTAAGGTGCCGACCACGCCGCCTGCTAACAGGCCTCTCTCATGACGGTCACGAGCAATCAAATAGAGGATATCATCGCCATCAATTTCGCGGCCATCACTATCCACCATCAACACACGGTCCCCATCACCATCAAATGCGATGCCTAAATCGGCCCCCCGGTGGATGACCGCAGCACGTAGCGCCGCAGGATGTGTAGAGCCTACTTGATGGTTAATATTCAAGCCGTCAGGTGACGCGCCGATAACGCTGACCTCTGCACCTAGCTCGCGAAACACGTTTGGCGCGATGTGATAGGTCGCACCGTGGGAGCAATCCAGCACAACGTTTAGCCCATGCAGGCTTAAGCGGTCTGGCAGTGTCGATTTGCAAAATTCAATATAGCGGCCAGCGGCATCACCGATCCGAGTTGCCTTGCCCAGCTGGGCCGCTTCAGCGGTCGTTAACGGCGCCTCCAGCATGGCTTCGATACGGTCTTCTGTCTCATCGGGGAGCTTTTTGCCCTCTGCCGAGAAAAACTTGATGCCGTTATCATCAAACGGATTATGTGATGCTGAAATCACGATCCCTGCATCGGCACGAAACGTGCGGGTGAGATACGCAATACCTGGTGTCGGCATGGGCCCCAAAAGCGACACATCAACGCCAGCGGCTGAAAGCCCGGCTTCTAACGCCGACTCAAACATATAACCTGAAATACGCGTGTCTTTACCAATCAATACCCGCGTCCGACCCTTTTCGCGGCGCAATACCTGGCCCGCTGCCCAACCAAGCTTGAGCATAAAATCGGCAGTGATTGGTGCTTGTCCGACCGTGCCCCGAATCCCGTCGGTACCAAAATAGCGTCGTGTCATGAATATTTTTCCTCGTTTAGCGGCATGTCGCACCCCTCCTGGAGTACCGCCCAGGCCATATTAACGGCATCGACCGTCGGCCCCACATCGTGCACGCGTAGAATTTTAGCGCCACGCTCAACGGCCATGACAGACAGCGCAAGACCACCCGCCAAACGCTCTTCTACCGGGCGCCCCAGCACTTTACCAATCATGCTTTTACGCGACATTCCCACCAATAGCGGCAAACCAAGCGCCTGCAGGGCATCCATATATTTTAGCAGGCGCAAATTGTGCTCAACCGTTTTTCCAAACCCAAAGCCCGGGTCGAGCAGCAAGCGGCTGCGACGCAGGCCAGCAGCCTCGCACTCCGCGACACGCTGCGCTAGATAATCAGCGACAGCCACTTCCACCGGCTGGTCATAAGAAGGTGACTGCTGCATATCCTGTGGCTCACCCTGGCGGTGCATTAAACAGACAGGAAGCCCGCTGCCAATGGCCGCCATTAAGGCATCTTCACGCTCAAGCGCACGCACGTCGTTAATCATTCCAGCGCCCAGCGCGCTTGATTCGCGCATCACCAGCGAGCAGCTGGTATCGACTGATACCAACGCATCCAGCTCACGAACCAGCGCCTCAACAACCGGCGCGACCCGGTCCAGCTCCTCTTGAGCACTTAGCGGCTCAGCCCCGGGGCGCGTCGACTCACCACCCACATCAATAATCGCGGCACCTTCGGCAAGCATACGCTCGGCATGACGCAGCGCGTCATCCAGCGCTACGTGCCGACCACC
Source organism: Halomonas sp. 111 (assembly GCF_052379685.1). Lineage (NCBI taxonomy): Bacteria > Pseudomonadati > Pseudomonadota > Gammaproteobacteria > Oceanospirillales > Halomonadaceae > Halomonas > Halomonas sp. 111. The sequence continues at coordinate 127,172 of NZ_JBQSYV010000006.1, read as the reverse complement.
ATCAGAAAAAGAGTCGGGCGTAACATTTAAAATCCCCATAACGCGAGGAAAAGAGAGATCCAGCACATGGCGCCCACAACGCATGTGCACATTCTCATTCATTGCGGGTGATAAAGAGGGGTCAATTATTGATTTCATGCGGCTGCCTATTAAAAAGAAGCACTGCTACTGCCTGAATAACAGCATAACAAAAAGGCGCCCCATATTGGGGCGCCTTTGCAGTGGCCGGAGCGTATCAGGAACCCGTTGAACCACCTAGCGGGTCAGAGGGGCGGCGGCGAGGCTCGTCATCATCCTCGTCACCCTCATCACCTGAAGCACCACCACCAGACGCATGATCAGTGGCGTTCGGTGAATCGTTCTGCGTCGTCGGCACGTCATCGCTAACGGGCGTGCCACCGCCAGGTGAATCACCGTCGTTCCAACCTTCCGGCGGACGCGGATCACGGCCTTCCATGATGTCTTTCAACTGGTCGGCATCGATGGTTTCGTACTTCATCAACGCTTCGGTCATGGCTTCCAGCTTATCGCGATTATCGGTCAGTATCTGACGCGCCTGCTCATAACAATCGTCAATAATCTTACGAATTTCTTTATCAAGACGCGTCGTTGTGTCACCCGACTTCATCTTGCTGCCGCCCTGGCCCGGGCCACCGAGAAACTGATGTGACTCATCTTCGTCGTACATGATCGGGCCCATCTCGTCTGACAGCCCCCATTTCGCGACCATGTTATGAGCCAGTTCGGTAGCGCGCTTGATGTCATTAGAAGCGCCGGTGGTGACACCGTTGGCTCCCAGCGTCATCTCTTCGGCGATACGACCACCGAACAGCGAACAAATCTGGCTAAGAATCTGCTGACGCGACAGGCTATAACGGTCTTCCTCAGGCAGGAACATGGTGACACCCAATGCCCGACCGCGCGGAATAATCGTTACCTTGTAGACCGGATCGTGCTCAGGCATCACCAGGCCGATAATCGCATGGCCCGATTCGTGATAAGCCGTATTCAACTTCTCTTTATCGGTCATGACCATCGATTTGCGCTCAGCGCCCATCATGATCTTGTCTTTGGCAAGCTCCAGCTCTTCCATGCTGACCAAGCGCTTGTTACGGCGTGCGGCGAACAGCGCTGACTCATTCACCAGGTTAGCCAAATCGGCACCTGAGAAGCCTGGCGTTCCACGCGCAATGATCGACGGTTTAACGTCTTCCGCCAGCGGCACCTTACGCAGGTGAACGCCCAGAATATGCTCACGGCCACGGATGTCCGGCAAGCCAACGGTCACCTGACGGTCAAAGCGGCCTGGACGCAGCAGCGCCGGGTCGAGTACGTCCGGGCGGTTGGTGGCGGCAATCACGATAACGCCTTCGTTGGCTTCAAAGCCGTCCATTTCAACCAGTAGTTGGTTGAGCGTCTGCTCGCGCTCGTCGTTACCGCCACCCATACCAGCACCGCGTGACCGGCCAACCGCGTCAATCTCATCGATAAAGATGATGCAGGGCGCCTGCTTCTTGGCCTGCTCGAACATGTCACGCACGCGAGACGCACCGACACCCACGAACATTTCAACGAAGTCGGAACCGGAAATCGAGAAGAACGGCACCTTGGCTTCACCGGCAATCGATTTTGCCAGTAGCGTTTTACCGGTACCCGGCGGACCCACCATCAATACACCGCGAGGAATCGTACCGCCCAGGCGCTGGAATTTCGTTGGATCGCGCAGGAAGTCGACAAGCTCTTCCACTTCCTCTTTCGCTTCATCACAACCGGCTACATCGGCAAACGTGGTTTTGATCTGGTCCTGAGAAAGCAGCTTGGCCTTGGACTTGCCAAAGCTCATCGGGCCGCCTTTACCGCCACCAGCACCGCCCTGCATCTGGCGCATAAAGAACATAAAGATGGCCAGGATCAACAGAATCGGGAAGCTTGCGATCAGCAGGCGCATCCAGATGCTTTGCTGCTCTGGCGCTTTACCCACCACCGTTACATTATTGCTTAGCAGGTCATCCATCAGCTTGGGGTCTTCAGCCGCCGGACGAATCGTCTGGAACTGCGAACCGTCCGTACGCTCACCGTTAATGGTATAGCCATCAATGGTAACGCTACGCACCTGCTGATTTTGCACCTGCTCCACAAACTGGGAGTAATTGGTGCTTTGGGGAGCACTTTCGGTACTAAAATTGTTGAACACTGTTAGTAGCACAGCCGCGATGACCAGCCACAGAATCAGGTTCTTCGCCATATCGTTCAAGGGGCTACCCTCATTACAAGAATCCGTCAGTTAAACGCCAATACTGAGACCTTACACCAGTACCTAGCGTTCAACCATTGCCAAAGCACTATTAACTTTGGGCCATCTGTATCACGCTTATCTCATGCGTATAATGTGACACACCTTGCGCCTGCCTGTCTGGCAATCGCGATGATAAATCTTTGCTATGCACGACCTGTCAGTTTAGCCGCGAAACCCCTCCGCTAGAAAGTAGACTTCCCGCGAACGAGCCCGCGAGGCATCTGGCTTACGGATCACGACACGATCAAAACTGCCGCGCAATTCTTTAAGGTAGGCATCAAATCCTTCCCCCTGAAACACCTTGGCCAGAAAGCGACCTTTGGGGGGCAGTGTCTCACGGGCGAGCTCTAGCGCCAGCTCTACAAGGTACATAGCCTGAGGCTGGTCAATAGCCGCCATACCACTCATATTGGGGGCCATGTCGGACATCACAAGGTCTACCTGACGATTTCCCAGCCGTTCAAGAATCGCATTAAGCACCGACTCTTCCGTAAAATCGCCTTGAATAAAGTCCACCCCTGCCAGCGCGTCCATCTCCAGTATGTCAGAGGCGATCACCACACCGTCCATACCGACTTTTTCAGCGGCGATCTGACTCCAACCGCCAGGCGCCGCGCCCAGATCAATGATCGTCATGCCCGGGCGAAGCAGCTTATCTTTTTCATCCAGCTCCAGCAGTTTATAGCTTGCGCGAGAGCGATAACCATCCTGCCAACTCTGTTTCACGTACTGGTCGTCAAAGTGCTCTTTCTTCCAGTTGTTGCTGGTTTTGCTCACTGAATGTTTACGGCTCGGGGGCTTTTGCTGCATATCAGAATCTAACACTGCAATATAGAGATGGGCGCGTTAACGCGATAGCTTTCACTTGGTGGCATTTCACCGTAAGATGGAACGTTAAGCGCTAACCGGGATACCGCAAGATACCATGAGCTTGTCACAGGCACAAAAGAAAGCATTTCGCAGCATTGGCCACCATTTGAACCCAGTGGTCACCGTTTCTGAAAACGGCGTCTCCGAAAATTTGCTCACAGAACTCAACCGCGCGCTCAACGATCACGAGCTTATCAAGGTGAAACTTGCCCTGCCTGAGCGTGACGACCGTGCGGCCATGCTAAACGAACTGGTCACCGGCAGCCGCGCCGACGTCGTGCAAACGATTGGCAAAATGGCACTGCTTTATCGCAAAAACCCTAAAGCCAATCCGAAGCTCTCTAACGTTTCACGCTTCGAGGGTCACCACGGCCGCCACTAACGCGTCACTGCCTGGCTGTTACAAAGAGCGATAAAAAGCCCGCGATTCGGTTGATATCAACCTGATAAGCGGGCTTTTTTTATGGGCGCCCATTAAGTTGGGCACCCACTAGCTCTATAGACCTAGCGCTTAGGCATATTCAACGCTTTCGATCTCATACTCAACGTCGCCACCGGGTGTTTTCACCACGGCAACGTCGCCCTCTTCTTTACCGATCAACGCACGTGCAATAGGGGACGTGACAGAAATGCGGCCAGACTTAATATCTGCCTCATCTTCGCCCACAATGCGGTAGGTCACGCTGGCATCCGTATCCAGGTTGAGCAGAGCGACCGTGACACCAAAGATCACTTTCCCTGTATTTGGCAGCTTGGTGACATCAATCACCTGCGCTACCGAAAGCTTGCTCTCGATTTCCTGAATACGGCCTTCGATAAACCCCTGTTGTTCACGGGCAGCGTGGTATTCGGCGTTCTCCTTAAGGTCGCCGTGCTCACGCGCTTCGGCAATCGACGCAATCACTCGCGGGCGCGCTTCGCCCTTAAGATGATTGAGTTCTTCGCGAAGGCTTTTTTCACCCGCAACCGTCATCGGGACCTTGTTCATTGACTTGCTCCTGCATGCAGATCCTGAAGGCGACGCACCGTAATCTCCCTACCGTACTCAAGTGCCATACAAACGGCATTAGCGCCCGCCAAGGTGGTTGCATAGGGCACCTTGCGCGCAAGAGCAGTACGGCGAATGACCGAAGAGTCATTAATAGCCTGACGACCTTCGGTAGTGTTCACGATGTAGGCGATTTCGTCGTTCTTAAGCAGATCGACGATATGGGGACGACCTTCATAGACTTTATTGACGTGCTCGACCGCAAGCCCAGCGGCTTCCAGTGCTTCGGCTGTGCCGCGTGTCGCGCATAGTGTGAAGCCTAATGTTAGCAGAGAACGAGCGACTTCGATAATCCCCGCCTTGTCCGGCTCACGCACGGAAAGGAACGCCTTGCGGTCACCCTCAAGCGCCGGAATCGCTTCGCCAGCACCCAACTGCGCTTTAAAGAATGCTTCGGCAAAGGTCTCGCCTGAACCCATTACTTCACCGGTGGACTTCATTTCCGGCGACAGAATCGGGTCAACGCCCTGGAACTTGTTGAACGGGAAAACCGCCTCTTTCACGCTATAGAAGTGCGGAATGATTTCGCGCTCAAAGCCCTGCTCGGCAAGTGTTGTGCCCGCCATGCAGCGTGCCGCAATCTGGGCCAGCGAGGTACCAATGCACTTGGAGACAAACGGCACGGTACGCGACGCACGCGGGTTAACTTCAATCACGTAGATCTCGCCATCCTGCCAGGCCAGCTGCACGTTCATTAAGCCCTTTACGCCCAGCTCAACGGCCATCTGCTTGACCTGCTCGCGCATTTCATCCTGTACATCGGCGGGTAGCGAGTAAGGCGGCAGCGCACAGGCGGAGTCACCGGAGTGAACGCCCGCTTGCTCGACGTGCTGCATAATGCCGCCAATGACTACCTGCTGGCCGTCTGATACCGCATCAATGTCGATCTCAATGGCAGCACTCAGGAAGTGGTCCAGCAGCACCGGTGAGTCGTTGGAAACCTTGACCGCATTGGTCATGTAGTTCTCAAGCTCAGAGGCGTCGTAGACGATCTCCATGGCCCGACCGCCCAACACGTAGCTGGGGCGCACTACCAGCGGGTAACCAATGGCTTCCGCCTTGGCGAAGGCTTCTTCAAAGCTGCGTGCGGTAGCGTTAGGCGGCTGTTTCAGGCCAAGCTTGTCGATCATCACCTGGAAGCGCTCACGATCTTCAGCACGGTCAATCGCATCCGGTGTGGTGCCAATAATTGGCACACCAGCCGCTTCCAGCTCACGAGCCAGTTTCAGCGGCGTTTGACCACCGAACTGAACAATCACGCCAACCGGCTTCTCTTTATCAGCAATTTCAAGCACGTCTTCAAGCGTCACCGGCTCGAAGTAGAGGCGATCAGAGGTGTCATAATCCGTCGACACGGTTTCCGGGTTGCAGTTGACCATGATGGTTTCATAACCGTCATCGCGCATGGCGAAGGCGGCGTGCACACAGCAGTAGTCAAACTCGATGCCTTGACCAATACGGTTCGGCCCGCCACCCAGCACCATGATCTTCTGGCGATCAGATACGTCCGCTTCACACTCCTCTTCATAGGTGGAGTACATGTAGGCGGTATCAGAAGCGAACTCGGCAGCGCAGGTATCCACGCGCTTGTAGACCGGACGAACACCTGCGGCCTGACGCGTTTGGCGGAACTCTTTTTCGCTCACGCTCAGCAGCGTGGCCAGGCGCGCATCGCCAAAGCCTTTGCGCTTGAGCTGATAGAGTTCGCGCGTAGAGAAATCGCTTAGTGAGCGCTTGGCAACGGCGGCTTCGGTCAATACCAGGTCTTCCATCTGGACCAGGAACCAAGGGTCGATATTGGTCAGTGCGAAGACGTCATCCACGCTCATACCTGAACGCATGGCATCGGCCACATAGAAGATACGCTCAGCGCCTGCCGCCTGAAGCTCTCCCTTGATCAGGGCCATATTTTCCGGGTTGAAGTCGGTAATAATCGGGTCGAGGCCGTCGTTACCGGTTTCCGTACCGCGCAGTGCTTTTTGCAGCGACTCCTGGAAGGTACGGCCAATGGCCATGACCTCGCCCACCGACTTCATCTGAGTCGTCAGGCGATCATTGGCCTGCGGAAACTTCTCAAATGTGAAGCGCGGGATCTTGGTGACCACGTAGTCGATAGACGGCTCGAACGACGCTGGCGTGCGTCCACCAGTAATATCGTTTTGCAGCTCATCCAGGGTGTAACCAATCGCCAGCTTGGCGGCGATTTTGGCAATCGGGAAGCCGGTGGCCTTGGACGCCAGTGCGGAAGAGCGAGACACCCGCGGGTTCATCTCGATCACGACCAGGCGGCCGGTTTTCGGGTCCATACCGAACTGCACGTTGGAGCCACCGGTTTCCACGCCAATCTCGCGCAGCACCGCAAGGCTTGCGTCGCGCATGATCTGGTACTCTTTGTCCGTCAGCGTTTGTGCCGGTGCGACAGTAATCGAGTCGCCGGTATGCACACCCATCGGGTCAAAGTTTTCAATCGCACAGACAATAATGCAGTTATCTTTTTTGTCGCGTACAACCTCCATTTCGTACTCTTTCCAACCCAGCAGCGACTCATCAATCAGCAGCTCGTGGTTGTTGGAAAGCTCGAAACCACGCGTACAAATCTCTTCAAACTCTTCCTTGTTGTACGCCACGCCGCCACCGGAGCCGCCCATGGTGTAGGAAGGCCGAATGATGGTCGGAAAGCCAAGCTCGGCTTGAATTTCCCACGCTTCGTCCATGGTGTGCGCGACTTTCGCTTTCGGGCACTCAAGGCCAATACGCTTCATGGCCTGGTCAAACAGGTCGCGGTCTTCGGCCATGTTGATGGCGTCAGCGTTGGCACCGATCATCTCCACGCCGTGCTTTTCCAACACGCCATGTTTTTCCAGATCCAGCGCACAGTTAAGCGCGGTCTGACCGCCCATGGTGGGCAGAATAGCATCGGGCTTTTCAGCCTCGATGATCTTCTCAACGGCCTGCCAGGTAATCGGCTCAATGTAGGTAGCATCCGCCATGGCCGGGTCGGTCATGATGGTGGCCGGGTTGGAGTTCACCAAAATAACCCGGAACCCCTCCTCGCGCAGCGCCTTACACGCCTGGGCGCCGGAGTAGTCGAATTCGCAGGCCTGGCCGATAACAATCGGGCCAGCGCCAATGATCAAAATACTGTTTAAGTCGGTACGCTTAGGCATAACGGTTCCCGCAAAAAATGGTGACGAAGAGCGACAAAAGCGGCATACAGTGATGAAGCAGAGCCTGCGTTAGCGGCGTGCCTGCATCATCGTGATGAAGCGATCAAACAGCGGCGCTACATCACGCGGGCCGGGGCTGGCTTCCGGGTGACCCTGAAAACTAAATGCGGGTCGGTCGGTGCGCTCAATACCCTGCAGCGTGCCGTCGAACAGCGAACGATGGGTGGCGCGCAAATTGGCCGGAAGGCTCGTTTCATCGGCGGCAAAACCATGGTTCTGACTGGTGATCATCACAGCGCCCGTGTCCAAATCCTGAACCGGGTGGTTAGCACCGTGGTGACCATGGTTCATTTTGACGGTTTTGGCACCCGAGGCGAGCGCGAGCAACTGGTGGCCCAGGCAAATACCGAATACCGGCGTGTCCGTTTCGAGTACGTCCTGAATGGCTTTGATGGCGTAATCGCAGGGTTCGGGGTCACCTGGGCCGTTGGCCAGGAAAACACCGTCCGGATTCATCGCCAGCACGTCAGCGGCGGGTGTTTGCGCGGGCACCACCGTCAGGCGGCAGCCGCGGGCAGCCAGCATGCGCAGAATGTTGAATTTCACGCCGTAATCAAACGCCACAACATGGTAAGGGCGCTCGCCTTTCGTTGCATCCGCATAGCCTTCGCCCAGCGTCCACTCACCCTCTGTCCACTCATAAGCCTCTTTGCAGGAGACTTCTTTGGCCAGGTCCATACCTTTCAAACCAGGAAAGGCGTTGGCGGCCGCCAACGCGCGCTCAACAGCGTCATCGCCCTGCGCGTCCTCGCCTGCCAAAATCGCACCGTTCTGGGCACCTTTATCGCGCAAAATACGCGTCAGGCGGCGGGTATCAATATCAGCGATACCCACAACGTTTTGGCTTGCCAGGTAGTCAGACAGCGTTTGCTCAGAGCGGAAACTGCTGGCCATCAGGGGCAAGTCGCGGATAACCAAACCGGCGGCGGCAATAGAAGCTGACTCAATGTCTTCAGCGTTAATGCCGGTATTGCCGATATGGGGATAAGTGAGCGTTACGATTTGGCGGGTATAGGAGGGGTCAGTCAGGATTTCTTGATAGCCGGTCATGGCTGTATTGAACACTACCTCACCGCTTGTTAATCCGTCCGCGCCAATGGCGATTCCATGAAACACGCTGCCGTCTTCTAGGGCCAAAATCGCAGGTTTGCTCAATGCGGGGTTATTCAAGTCAAGGTCCTCCCATGCTGGTGGGAGCCTGTGGGCGCAGGCTCAGCGATGCTGGTTGAAAGCATCCGCAGGATGCCCTCACCAGAATCGAGATTAATGTTTGAAGTCTGGTTTTTTTAAACCCGGTGTTGAAACCCAGCTACCAAAACTTCAGTATCAAATGCTTAAAACTCGGGTCGTAAAAAAGCGGGACGAAGCCGATAAAGAAAAAATCGGTTTCATCCCGCTTGTTGTTCTGGGCATCTCAGGTCTGTGATCAGGCCTATATGCCAAAGGCAATACAGACGCTGTAGCTAATTTCGCTGTCACTAAATTCGCACTAACGAACCTGAGCAGGCAGTGGGCTGACCAACGCAACAAGCGCGCCGTCTGTTTTTCATGGGCCACCCGGCCAAAATTTATGGAATGTTACAGCATATTCTGGCCTTTGACTACCCATAAAAACCCGCAACGCGTGGTGCGCTTCTAAAGCGGGCCAAGATCGATGCGATGCTTCTCACTAAAGCCCTAACACATCCTGCATGTCGTAACGGCCATGCTTTTGGCCTGCGACCCAGCGCGCCGCACGTACAGCCCCTTTGGCAAACGTCATGCGGCTGGAAGCCTTGTGGGTAATTTCGATGCGCTCGCCTTCGGTGGCGAACATCACCGTGTGCTCGCCGACGATATCGCCCGCACGTACAGTGGCAAAGCCAATCTCTTTATCGGTACGCGGACCACACTGGCCTACTCGCTCAAACACGCCGTGCTCTTTTAAGGTACGTCCGAGGCTATCGGCCACCACTTCGCCCATTTTAATCGCAGTGCCGGAGGGCGCATCCACCTTGTGGCGGTGATGCGACTCGATAATCTCGATATCGTAGCCTTCATCACCCAGCGCTTTAGCGGCGGTTTCCAGAAGCTTGAGCGTGAGATTAACCCCAACGCTCATATTAGGCGCGAACACCATCGCCACTTTATCGCGGTAGCTATCCAGTTGGGCGAGCTCATCATCGCTCATGCCCGTGGTGCCAATCACCATGCACTTATCGTGCTTGGCACAAAATGCCAGATTCGCCAGCGTTACCTGGGGCGCGGTAAAGTCGATCAGCACATCGAAGTCGTTAACGATTGCATCAAGGGAGTCGACTGCGCTAACACCGCGCTTGCCCACGCCCGCTAACTCACCAATATCCGCACCTGCCAACGAGCTGCCTGGCTCGACAATTCCACCGGCGAGCGTCGCGCCAGCATCCTGTTCAATAGCGCTTACCAGCGTACGGCCCATTCGGCCAGCCACGCCTACAATGGCAACTCGGGTCATGCGAACTCCTGCATTTTGCGATCAATTACGTCGAATCAAACTGAATAGTAACCAAGCGGTGATTATAACAGACGCTTCAAGCAGTGCTGTGCTTGTGTTTCAGGCGGCCTGACTTTCCTTGCCGCTGGTTTTCAACGCTCTAGCATCTAAAGGCATGTCTTCTAAAAGCGTCAGTTTTGCCAAACGACAATCAGTTCCTCGTCTTTCGCCATGCGCACAAGGTGATTTTCCACCACGCCTTCCAACTGATCCAGATGCTCCTCTTCCAGGGCTTCGATAGACACCAGCAACTTGTCAGCTTCTGCGTGCAACAAGCAGGTGCCTTTGTCAGGAAATACAATCCTGCCCTCCTGCTGGCTGTGCTCAACCTCCAACTTATGCGCCCAGTGCTTGCAAAGCCGGTTAATGATGCGCTCGCCTGATGCAGTCGCAATTTCAGCACGTGATAAAGGCATAGTATTCTCCACTGGATAAAGGGTGTTACCTCTAGCTTATGGGTAACAGGGATAGCCGCCAAACAGTTAAATGCCTTGATAGCGCAACAGCGTGTTCAGCACCGTCTGAAAAATGTTCTTACCGTAACAGATGTCATCTCGACAGCTACATCGGATTCCATGATAATGCATCACTATGAGAATGCGAATTATACCCAAAAACTTCATATTCGATGCTATGCGCTGACACCAGCTCCAGCTTGGCGCACTGACAACCGACCCACCCACAAGTGATCAATACGCTTATGAGTCCTCTCTTTTAAAAACGCTGATAGGTACGGCAGCGGCAGACCCTGTTACCGTTACCGATGTTACCGGCCGTGAAGTCACACTGGAGGCGCCCGCTGAGCGTGTTATCCTGGGTGAGGGTCGTCAGATCTACTTGCTCGGCCTACTGGAGCCTGAAGCCCCGTTTGCGCATATCGTCGGCTGGCGCGAAGATTTTTTCCAAGCAGACCCTGATAACTACGCCCGCTACGCGGAACGCTTTCCTGAAATTGAAGCTCTGCCAACGTTTGGCGGCTTTAAAGACGGCACCTTCGACGTTGAGCAGGCCGCCTCGCTTAACCCTGACGTGGTCTTTATGAACCTTGAGGCCAAAGCCGCCACCGAAGATGCCGCCTATGATGACAAACTTGCTCAATTGGGCATTCCGATCATCTACGTCGATTTTCGTGAAGACCCCATCGAGCACACCATCCCCTCCATGCGCATCATGGGCCAGGTCATGAACGACGAAGCGGCGGCTGAGGAGTTTATTGACTTCGCTGAGGCGCAGCTGGCGCGGGTGACCGATGTCATTAACGAAGCGAACCCCGAGCGCCCCAGCGTCTTTATCGACCGCGCGGGCGGCTACTCGGATGAGTGCTGCATGAGCTTTGGGCCCGGTAACTTCGGCAAGTACGTGACACTGGCAGGCGGCACCAATATTGCCGACGGCATCATTCCTGGCAGTTTCGGCACGCTAAATCCTGAGCAGATCATTGCCGCAAACCCTGATCACGTTGTAGTGACTGGCGGTAATTGGGACGCCTACGTACCCGGCGGTGCCTGGGTAGGCGTAGGGCCCGGCTCTGGTATGCAAGCCGCTCACGCCAAGCTTGAAGCGCTGACCTCGCGTACCGCCATGACCGGCATCCAGGCGGTGGAAGATGGTAACTTTCACGCTATTTGGCACCAGTTTTACAACAGCCCCTACTACTTCGTGGCCATTCAGCAGCTCGCCAAATGGCTGCACCCAGCGCTGTTTGAAGATTTAGACCCTGAAGCCACCCTGCAAGAGCTTCACGACCGCTTCTTGCCTATTGATTACGAGCCGGGTTACTGGGTATCGCTCCATGACGACTGAGACTATCGCCGCCGACAGCTACTCACAGGGGCGCGCCTTCTACCGCACTCAGGTATTCCGCCGCCAGATGATTCTTCTGGCGCTGGTGGTGGCACTGTTATTTAGCCTCTGCGTTGATTTGGCACTGGGGCCAGCCCGCTACAGCCTGGGCGAAGTGGTCGCCGCTCTGCTGACGCCCCAAAGCGTCAGCCAGCAGGCACGTGTCATTCTCTGGGAAATCCGCATGCCGGTGGCGCTAATGGCCCTGGTGGTAGGCGCCAGCCTTTCGGTAGCGGGCGCGCAGATGCAAACCATTCTAAGCAACCCGCTGGCCAGCCCCTTTACGCTGGGCATTTCCGCCGGGGCAAGCTTTGGCGCCGCCCTTGGGCTTGCCTTCGGCGTGGCGATTGTGCCCACCGCCATTGAGTTCGTGGTGCCGCTCAACGCCTTTATCATGGCCATGTTCACCGCGTTTCTCATCCACGCGCTGAGCCTTAAACGCGGCGTGACGGTGGAAACCATCGTACTGCTCGGCATCGCCATGGTGTTCATCTTCAACTCACTAATGGCGCTGATCCAGTTTTTTGCAAGCCAGGAAGCCGTCTCGGCAGTGGTGTTCTGGACCATGGGCAGCTTAACCAAAGCGACATGGCCCAAATTCTGGATTGCGCTGGGCATTCTTGCCGCCGTTATGCCGCTGCTTGCCCGTCACGGCTGGGCGCTTACCGCCATGCGCCTGGGCGATGCCAAGGCCGAAAGCATGGGCGTTAACCCGCGTGCGCTGCGCTTGGAAGTGCTGGTGCTGGTATCGCTGCTTGCCGCAGTGGCCGTGGCGTTTGTGGGCACTATCGGTTTTATCGGCCTGGTAGGACCGCATATTGCGCGCATCCTGCTGGGTGAAGATCAACGCTTCTTCCTGCCGGGTTCAGCACTTTGCGGTGCACTGATTCTTTCGGTGGGCTCGGTGATCTCCAAGATTATTATTCCAGGCACGATTATTCCCATCGGCATTATCACATCGCTGGTGGGCATTCCCTTCTTCCTGTTTCTGGTGCTCAACCACAAGAAGGCTTCATGGTAACCCTACAGCTAACCCGCGTTTCGGCCCACTACGGGCGCCGCTCAATTCTGGAAGATATCACGACACCCTGCTTTCAAGGCGGCCAAGTCGTTGCTCTGCTGGGCCCTAACGCCGCCGGAAAATCGACGCTTTTCAGGCGTATTCTAGGCCTGCTGAAAGGCGAAGGTCACGTCGCTATTCGCCATACAAGCGCCGAGCGCCCGGTGGCCTATATGCCCCAGGACACCGGCGCCAAAGCGGTGTTGACGGTTTATGAGTCGGTGCTGCTCGCACGCATGCAAGGACGCAGCCTGAAAGTGCAGCCAGAGGATCTGGCCCAAGTGGACCGGGCACTTGAAGAGCTTAATATCACGCCACTTGGCGAGCGTGACATTGGCGATTTAAGCGGCGGCCAACGCCAGCTGGTCAGCGCGGCGCAGGCACTGGCACAAGAGCCCGAGATTCTGATGCTGGACGAGCCAACCTCAGCGCTGGATCTTAACCGCCAGATCAATCTGCTAACGGTGTTGCGCCGCTTGGCAGATGAGCGCCAGATGCTGATTCTGGTGGCGCTCCACGATTTAGGCCATGCGCTGCGCTTTACCGATGCCTCCATGGTGCTTGAAAACGGCCGCCTGATCGCATGCGGCCCCACCGAAGAGGTCATTACTCCTGAGCTTTTGCGCCAGGTGTACAAGGTGGCGGCACGTATCGAGCCGTGCTCGAAAGGCCACCCCCAGCTTATCGTCGAAGAAGCTGTCTAAACCGCCGCCCTTCCAGGGCGGCGAGCGCCACCCCACTGAGCATCAAGGGAAGCGCCAGCAAGAAATTACTTGATACCGGAATACCGAACAGCACCCAGTCGGCGGCTACTGGCCAAATCAGTGCAATGTACTCAAACGGTGCTAGCCGCGATGCCTCGGCATAGCGAAGTGCCAGCGTCATGGCAATATGCGCCGCACCACCAAACAGCCCCGAGAGCACCAACAGCCAAAGGGCCTTTGTATCCAGCGCCGACCATCCCAACGGCAGCGTGGCCAGCCCTGCAAGCGCAGACACCAAAATAAAGTAAAAGGCGATAGAAGCTGCTGTTTCAGTACGTGAAATGCGCCTAACGGTAAGCAGCGCCCCTGCCGTTAAAAGTGCGCTTAGCGCGCCCAACACATAGCCGGTCATCAGGCCACTTTCAGAGCTGGCATTAAGGCCTGGCAGCACCAGCACCGCCATACCGGCAAGCGCCAACAAAATAGCCCCAGCGCGATAAAACGAGAACCGCTCACCCAGCAATAGCACCCCGCCCACTGCCATAAACACCGGCGTTAGCTGAGCCAACAGCGTTGCCTCGGCAACGGGCAGCAGTGCGACCGCCGCAAACGAGGCAAACATCGCCGCCGCCCCCAACCCCGAACGCAGCGCATGGCCCAACGGACGACGCGTCGCCAGTCCTCCCGGGAATTCCCGGCGAATCATCAGAAAAACCATAATCGGCAACAGCGCAAACAACGAGCGGAAAAACACCGACTGCCCCACCGGCACGTCATCACTCACCGCTTTAATACACACCAACATGCCGGTAAACAGCAGACCGGAAAGAATTCTGAGCCAAATGCCCAACGTGGGTTTGTCCTGCAAGCTATCCATTACGCTTTATGTTCCTTAAACGTCAAAAACCCCCGGCCTGGGCCGAGGGTCTACGGAACCTAACATTGTACAATTACGTTAGGGCAGTCACACCAATATCAGGACTTCATCTCTTCAAAGAACTTCTTCACGCTGTCGAAGAAGCCAGTTTTCTTGGGTGAGTGGCTATTGCTGCCTTCCAGGCTTTCCTGGAATTTACGCAGCAAATCGCGCTGCTCTTCACCCAGGTTGACCGGGGTTTCGATAACGACTTTGCAGAGCAGGTCGCCCGGCGCACCACCGCGCACTGGTTTGACACCTTTGCCGCGTAGACGGAAGAGTTTGCCGGTTTGCGTCTCCGGTGGAATCTTCAGCTTCACACGGCCATCCAGCGTAGGCACTTCAAGCTCGCCACCCAGGGCTGCATCAACAAAGTTGATCGGTACGTCGCAGTGCAGGTTTTTACCATCGCGCTGGAAGATATGGTGCGCTTTGATAGAAACCTGAACGTAAAGGTCGCCCGCTGGGCCACCATTAACGCCGCTTTCGCCTTCGCCGTTCAGACGAATGCGATCACCGGTATCAACACCCGGTGGAATCTTCACAGAGAGCGTACGCGTTTCACGCACACGGCCTTCGCCGTTACATTTGTGGCACGGCACTTTGATGTGCTGGCCGCTACCGTGACAGGTCGGGCAGGTTTGCTGTACTGCGAAAAAGCCCTGCTGCATACGCACTTGGCCGTGGCCATGACACGTGGGGCAGGTTTCCTTGGAAGAGCCTGGCTCAGCGCCGTCGCCATCACAGCGGTCACACTCAATGTGGCGTGGCACACGGATGTCGACAGTGGTACCGGCTACCGCACTCTCAAGGTCCAACTCCAGGTTGTAGCGAAGGTCGGAGCCACGTGCGGGCGCATTAGGACCACGACGGCGGCCGCCGCCCGCGCCACCGAAAATATCACCAAACACATCGCCGAAGATGTCGCTAAAGTCACCCGCGCCACCGCCACCGAAACCGCCGCCGCCAAAGCCACCGCCCTGGCCATCAACACCGGCATGACCAAACTGGTCGTACGCCGCACGTTTTTCGCCATCGCTAAGCACTTCGTAAGCTTCTGACACTTCGCGGAATTTTTCCGAGGCAGTATCATCGTCCGGGTTTCGATCAGGGTGGAATTTTTGCGCCAGGCGGCGGTAGGCCTTTTTGATCTCTTTCTGATCGGCCCCTTTATCGACACCCAGGACTTCGTAATAATCGCGTTTGGACATGGGTCCTACGCCTCCTGGTTAACTATGCTCTTGATTAGGCGTCTTGACCGCGGAAACAGCAACGCGGGAGTCTCCTCCCGCGTTACCTTCTTCCTTGGTAGAAAGAGGATGTTACGACTGTTTTTTGTCGTCGTTGACTTCTTCGTACTCGGCGTCAACCACGTCATCTTCCTGCTTGGTGCTGGCATCCTCAGCACCTTCATCCGCCTGCTGAGCAGCTTCCGCCTGTTCGGCGTACATCTTCTGCGCCAGCTGACCAGACGCTTCGGTCAGTGCATCCAGTTTCTTCTGGATGTTGTCCGTGTCGTCAGTCTTGACGGCTTCTTCCAGCTCGCTGATGGCGGTTTCGATGGCCTGTTTCTCATCATCCGTCGCTTTGTCGCCCGCTTCTTGAACGGTTTTGCGCGTTGCGTGGATCATGCCGTCGGCCTGGTTACGCAGCTGTACCAACGCTTCGAATTTTTTATCTTCGTCAGCGTGGGCTTCAGCGTCGCGTACCATTTGATCGATCTCTTCATCCGTCAGACCGCTGGACGCTTTAATGACAATCGACTGCTCTTTACCGGTCGCTTTGTCTTTGGCAGAAACGTTCAGAATACCGTTGGCATCCAGGTCAAACGCCACTTCGATCTGCGGAACACCGCGCGGCGCAGGCGGAATATCAGACAAGTCGAAACGACCGAGCGACTTGTTCTGCGTCACTTGCTTACGCTCACCCTGAACGACGTGAATGGTCACGGCCGTCTGGTTGTCATCCGCCGTGGAGAAGGTTTGCGTCTTCTTCGTCGGGATGGTGGTGTTCTTGTCGATCAACGGCGTCATCACGCCACCCATCGTTTCGATACCCAGAGTCAGCGGGGTAACGTCCAACAGCAGTACGTCTTTCACGTCGCCGCCCAGAACGCCACCTTGAATCGCTGCACCTACGGCAACCGCTTCGTCAGGGTTAACGTCTTTACGCGCTTCTTTACCGAAGAAATCAGCGGCTTTCTGCTGCACCATCGGCATACGTGTCTGGCCACCGACCAGGATCACTTCGTCGATTTCAGACGCAGACAGACCCGCATCTTTCAGCGCCATTTTGCAGGGCTCAAGTGAACGCTGAACCAGCTCTTCTACCAGCGATTCCAGCTTGGCACGAGTCACCTTAACGTTAAGGTGTTTCGGGCCAGTGTTGTCAGCCGTGATGTAGGGCAGGTTAACGTCGGTCTGCTGGGCGCTTGAAAGTTCAATTTTGGCTTTTTCAGCGGCTTCTTTCAGACGCTGCATGGCCAGGTTGTCACCTGATAGGTCAATACCGCTGTCAGACTTGAACTGGTCGACCAGGTAGTTGATCAGCGCCAGATCGAAATCTTCACCACCCAGGAAGGTGTCGCCATTGGTGGCGAGTACTTCAAACTGGGTTTCGCCTTCCACGTCGGCAATTTCGATGATCGAGATATCGAACGTACCGCCACCCAAGTCATAAACGGCGATGGTTTTATCACCGCGTGACTTGTCCATACCGTAGGCGAGTGCGGCTGCGGTCGGCTCGTTGATAATACGCTTAACGTCCAGACCCGCGATGCGGCCTGCATCTTTAGTGGCCTGACGCTGGCTGTCGTTGAAGTAAGCCGGTACGGTGATAACCGCTTCCGTTACCGCTTCGCCGAGGTAATCTTCGGCGGTTTTCTTCATTTTCTTCAGCACTTCCGCACTTACTTGTGGCGGCGCCATTTTTTTACCTTTTACTTCTACCCATGCATCGCCATTGTCTGCTTCAGCGATTTTGTAGGGCACCATCTTGATGTCTTTCTGAACAACGTCGTCTTTAAAGCGACGGCCGATCAGACGCTTGATGGCGTAAAGCGTGTTTTCCGGGTTGGTAACGGCTTGGCGCTTGGCTGCCTGGCCTACCAGAGTTTCGCCGTCATCGGTGTAAGCGATGATCGAAGGCGTGGTACGGCCACCTTCAGCATTCTCGATAACTTTAGCACTGTCGCCATCAAGTACTGCCACACAAGAGTTGGTAGTACCCAGGTCAATACCAATAATGCGTCCCATAGCAAAAACCTCGAATTCAGTTGTCTCAATACTTAAAACGTGTGCGGGATTTCCCCGCGGGGTTGACCTTTATCTGGGGGCCGCCAGTGACTTTTCAAGGGCTTTTTTACGCTTTACGTCACTAAATCGGCTTAATTTGCCTTCTGACTGACCACGACCATCGCTGGGCGAACCAAACGACCATTGAGCAAGTAACCTTTCTGCATCACTTCCATTACGGTGTTGGGCTCAAGTTCGGGGTTCGGCACCATCGCCATGGCTTCGTGCACCTGGGGGTCAAAGGGCTCGCCCTGGGGCTCAACGCTTTCAACACCAAACTTATTGAGCACCCCTAGCTGCATGTTGAGCGTCATGGAAACGCCCTCGCGGTGCGCCTCAGAGGCGTCGTCCTGCATGGATTCAAGCGCTTTTTCCAGGCTATCCACCACAGGCAGCAGCTCTTTTACAAATTTTTCCAAGGCAAACTTACGCGCCTTGTCTGCTTCCTGTTCGGCACGGCGGCGAACATTCTGCACTTCAGCGGCGGCGCGCAACGCCTGGTCCTTGGCTTCTGCCAGGTTTTGCTCCAGCTCATTTACCTGAGCGGCGAGTACATCGGCCTCCGGGTCGGCGAAGCTGCCTTCAAGCGGCGCCTCGTCGTTAATCAGGCCTTCCAGCTCCCCATCAATCAAGCGCTCTTCAGACTCTTGGTCCATGTCGGCCTCACGCTGTTGGCGAGCGAGTTCGTCATCTAATGGAGTTTGCGGTTCTTTTGCCATGCCATGCTCCTCAAAAGGGTTCGGGCTTTTTCTGCCCAACACTGCTCATAAAAAGTAATCAATAAATCAGTTTTAAAACAGCCTTAAACACGTATAGAGGCTATATGGGGGCCATAAAAGCCATCTCAAGAGGAGCATTGAAGTCAGTTATCGACTACTGTATAAAACAACATTTATTGGATAAGTATCCAGCTTCTGTGTCGCACCGCCTCAGGAGGCATCATGCTTACTCAGCTAGCGATTCAAGATTACGCCATTGTCGACCGCCTTGAGCTTGACCTGACCCACGGCATGACGGCCATCACGGGGGAAACAGGTGCAGGCAAATCCATTCTTCTAGGCGCACTGGGCCTGTGCCTTGGTGAGCGTGCCGATGCTGGCAGCGTGCGCCACGGCTGCGAGCGCACCGACCTATCGGCGCGTTTCGACATTCAACACCTGCCCGCCGCCGCCGAGTGGCTAACGGCCCGTGAGCTCCCCACCGACGAATGCCTACTGCGCCGTGTAGTGACCGCCAGTGGACGTTCAAAAGCGTGGATTAACGGCCAGCCAGCGACCATTTCGGACTTAAAATCGCTTGGCGAGCAGCTCATTCAAATTCATGGCCAGCATGCCCATCAAGCGTTAATGCGTGAAGAGGTGCACTTGGCCCTGCTGGATGACTATGCCGGGCTACGGGAGGCTCGCCAGCAACTGGCAGAAACCTTCCACGAATGGCGCAATGCGCGACGACGGCTTAAAAAGCTCAGTGAAGAAGGCAGTGAAGTAGAAGCCAAGCGCCAACTGCTACGCTACCAGGTTGAAGAGCTGGACCAGCTGGGCCTGGGCGAAGGCGAACTACAGACGCTTGAAGAGGAGCAATTGACCCTTGCGCATGCCGAAGAGACGCTGCGTGAAACCCAGTTGGCTGCCGACTGCTGCGCCAGCGATGACGGCGGCGCGCTGTCGCTTCTTAATCAAGCTTATGCACACTTAAGCGCCCTACCGGGCAGCGATAAGGGCACACTTGCCAATACGCTCGCCATGCTCAGCGATGCGCGCATTCAGGTGGAAGAGGCCTCAAGCGAGTTGCAGCGCTTTGCCAGCAGCACCGAGCTCGACCCAGAGCGCCTGATGTGGGTGGAGGAGCGCTTGACGGATATACACCGCATTGCGCGCAAGCATCACGTCGCCCCTGAAGAAATTTACGCCCTGCATAGCACCCTTCAACGTGAAGTGGCTCAGTTGGAAGCCAGCGATGAGGACCTTGAAGCGCTGAGTGGGCAAGTCGCTGAGTATCGTGAGCGCTACCGCAGCGAAGCCAAGAAAATCAGCGATACCCGTCAAAAAGCTGCCCTGCGGCTGGGTAAAGAAGTTCAGCAGCAGCTGGCCTTTTTGGCCATGGGTAAGGCCCGCTTTGAAGTGGCCGTTGCTTCGCGTGAAACGCCTACGCCTGAAGGGCTGGATAGCGTACAGTTTTTGATCAGCGCCAACCCAGGCCAGCCTGCTCGCCCGCTCGCCAAAGTTGCCTCTGGGGGTGAGCTTTCACGTATCAGCTTGGCGATTCAGGTGGTGGCCGCCTCGCACTCGACGATTCCAAGCCTGGTGTTTGACGAGGTGGATGTGGGTATTTCAGGTGCCACGGCGGAAATTGTCGGCCAGTTACTGCGCAAGCTAGGTGAGAACGGCCAGGTAATGACCGTGACGCACCTGCCCCAGGTGGCCGCGCAGGCGCATCAGCACCTGCATATTGAAAAGCGTGCCAAGCGGGATACTACGCGTACCTATATGGCCTTGCTGGACGAGCGAGGCCGCATCAGCGAGCTTGCGCGCATGCTAGGCGGAGTCACGCTCTCTGACCAAACACTGGCTCATGCCCAGGAAATGCTGCATGCCAGCCAGCGCCCGCCTCATTAAGAGCTTTCTCAAATCACGGTTTAATTAACGGCTACCACGCAAAATACCCCCATGCTGCTCCCTGTAGTAACAAGGAGCGGCATGAGGGTTTGCATCACGGCCAAAACAGGTTTTGCGGGAAACCCTATTTTTTATTGATCGGCACGTTAACCTGGCGCGTTA
Organism: Halomonas sp. 111; assembly: GCF_052379685.1. Lineage (NCBI taxonomy): Bacteria > Pseudomonadati > Pseudomonadota > Gammaproteobacteria > Oceanospirillales > Halomonadaceae > Halomonas > Halomonas sp. 111. The sequence continues at coordinate 106,627 of NZ_JBQSYV010000006.1, read as the reverse complement.
CGTCCGACCCGCGAGGGCGTACGTAAAGTACCAGAGCGTGATCGACAAGCTCGTAGCCGTGCTCTTCTGCAATTTCTTGCTGGCGCCGTTCAATGATGTCATCAAGAAACTCGATGATTTCACCACTTTCTAAACACACCATATGGTCGTGATGGTCTTCTTGCGTCATCTCAAAGACTGCGTGGCCACCGTCAAAATTATGACGAATTACCAAACCTGCTGATTCAAATTGCGTCAGCACGCGGTAAACGGTTGCCAAGCCAACATCCTCGCCCGCATCAATCAGTGTTTTATACACTTCTTCTGCGCTAAGGTGGTGTTGACCCGAAGCATTTTCGAGAATCTGAAGGATCTTGACGCGCGGCAGGGTCACTTTCAGCCCGGCTTTGCGCAGTTCATGGTTCTGATCGGCCATGGTTGCTCTTCGCAGTAACAGGTTAGGTCGGGTATGATCGACCGAAACCACGATAGTGAAGAACAGGTCCAAATGCAAAAATTGACTCGCATCATTACGCTTTCCGTTGCCCTTACTGTTGTAAGTGGCTGTAGTTACGTCGGTGTTTACAAACGTGACATCCCTCAAGGCAATCTGGTAACCGAAGAAATGGTTAGCCAGCTTCAGCCGGGCATGACGCAGGAGCAGGTCACCTACGTTATGGGCCGCCCTTTGTTGGAAGCCCCGTTTGATTCAAACCAGTGGGATTACGTCTATCGATTGGACGAAGCGTACGGTGGCGTTGTACAGCGACGCGTCACTCTTACCTTTGACCCGATGGGCCGCTTAGCCAATGTTCAGCAGCAGGGCGATTTTTCCACCGATCTTCCGCTAAGCACCGACACCAGCCTGGGGCCTGCCGTTGAAGGCGCTGACCCGCTGAATGCGCTTCCCCAGGAGAATGTAAGCACGCAAACACCGGAGACAGCACCCGCGCCTCAGCCCGTATTGCGCGCTGAGTAACAGCGTTACTGGCCGCTTGCTTGGCGTTTGGCACGTTCCAGACGGGCGGCTTTAGGGTCGATCTCAAGCGGGCGATAGACTTCGACACGATCCCCGGTGCGCAATGTGTGCGTCTCGGGGTTGCGTAGCGCTTTGCCAAAAATACCCAGCGGCGCCTTGCTGAACGTGTCTTCGGGCAACTCCGGAAATAGTTGAGGCAGGTTGGCAAGTGCTACCGCCTGCCGGGCAGTGGTGCCCTCAGGCACTTCCAGCGCCACCAAGCGCTGTTTGGCAGGCAACGCAAAGGCAACCTCTACTTGAAGGCGATCACCGCCCATACAGCTCATCAGCACGCTTAGTGAAGGCATCGACCAATTGACCGGCGATTTGCTGGAACAATCGACCAAAGGCCATGCTGAGCAGGCGGCTGGCAAACTCAAACTCCATTTCCAGACTCACCTTGCAAGCATCATCTCCCATCGGAGTGAACCGCCAGTGGCCTTTCAAGCGCTTAAATGGCCCTTTTACCAGCGACATCTCGATTTGCTCGGGGGCAAACAGGTCGTTACGTGTAGTGATCGTTTGCTCTATCCCCGCACGGCCCAGCGTCATTTCCCCAATTAAATGGGTGGCGTCACGCTCTACCAGACGCGCCTGACGGCAGCCTGGTAAAAACTCGGGGTAGTGTTCGAAATCGTTGACCAGATCGAACATTTGCTGGGGGGTGTGCCGCACCAGGGCGGAACGATTGACGGTTGGCATTGACCTCTCCGCTGACTTCACAGTGCCCAAAGCGTATCATGGGAAACATTTATTCAGACCTTGAATGGTATCACGCCTCCCCATATAACGAAGGGGGTGCCACCGACAGATTATAGATGAGGTTTCATGGCCACTAAGAAAGGTAACAGCAAGGGCCCCGGCAGCAGCGTTATTGCCCAGAACAAGAAGGCAAGATTCGAATACCATATCGATGAGACCTTTGAAGCAGGGTTGGCACTCGCCGGCTGGGAAGTCAAAAGCCTGCGTGCGGGTAAAGCTCAGCTTACCGACACCTACATTCTGGTGCGTAACGGCGAGGCCTTCCTGCTTGGCAGCCACATCATGCCGCTTAATACAGCCAGCACTCATGAAATTGCCGACCCTACGCGCACGCGCAAACTACTGCTGCATCGAAAAGAAATCGCCAAAATCTTTTCGATCACCCAAGACAAGGGCCACACCTGTGTGCCGCTCAAGCTTTACTGGAAGCGCAATAAAGTGAAGTGCGAATTGGCGCTAGTGACCGGTAAACAGCTGCATGACAAGCGGGCGACAGAAAAAGATCGTGACTGGAGCCGTCAAAAAGGACGAATTATGCGGGAACATAACAAGGCTTAACTGGTCAATCAGGTGTGAGCACGTTAGAATGCTCATCTGAAAGAAGGGGGCGACATGGTTTCGACGCCGGTGACAACCCTTGCGGTGCATGCCGAGAGCGTGATGTATCTCGTAAATCCCACATCACGAAAAAATAGTCGCAAATGACGAAAACTACGCTCAAGGCGCGCTAGCAGCTTAAACTGTTAGCTTCTTGTCTGGCCCCAAGGTGATGTGCCTATTCATCATTGAGGGGATACGAGCTAAAGCTGATAGGACCGCGTTTGGTGGTGTCTTCTCGCCAAGCGTTAAACTTTAGAAGGCTCGCGTTGCTGAATCCTGATCGTCGGAGTCAGTGGCGTTAAAACAAATGACGAAATCTAAGCATGTAGAGCCAATAGGCGCGTGCTGGCGGACGCGGGTTCAATTCCCGCCGCCTCCACCAGACACCCCTACAAATCAAGCACCTAGCGGTGCTTTTTTTGTATCTGGAATATACAAAAACTCCCAATAAATATTTAACACGTGTTAGACGTAGCTGCCCAATCACCTCGTATCGACATTAGCCCCTGACCACAAGGTTACGTGTAGCCAAGGGCAACGCAGATATAAAACAGTCGCTGCTACTTACAACAGTATCAACGATAGTCCGTAAACCAGGAGCATTGCAGTAACACCCTGAACGAGCGTCGCCATCGTCTGTGCCCGGTAGGCTAACCCTACGCTCATACGGCTAAAGCGCGAGACGACCCAGAAGAAACTATCATTGGCATGCGAGACCGTCATGGCGCCTGCCCCGATGGCCATCACCGTGAGTGTACGGCCGATATCGCTCCCCAAGCCTAGCGAGTCGAGCATTGGGGCTACTAATGCAGATGTCGTCACGAGCGCAACGGTTGAAGAGCCCTGGGCTGTTTTCAGCCCGGCCGCGACGATAAACGGCATCAAAATACCGATACCCAGCGTTGATAGCGTACTGCCCAAGTAATCGCCCAGCGGCGAAGCGCTGAGCACGGCACCAAAGGCACCACCGGCACCGGTAATCAGCAAAATCGGCGCCGCTGCCAGGATACCTTCGCTAATACGCTCGCTGAACTCCGCGACCTTGTCATCGCTTTTTAACAGCGCGCAGGAAAGCAGTAGACCAATCAGCAAAGCCGTTAACGGTTGGCCAAGCAGGCTGAGTACTTCCATTGCCGTACCTTCGCCAACCGGTGCTGCCGGTAGGCGGGCAATCGTTCCGATACAAATGAGTAAAATAGGCACGGCGATAGGGGCAAACGCTGCCATAGGCTTGGGCAAGCGGCCATAACTGGCTTTAAGCGTTTCCCAGTCTTGCCACTGCTCATCTGGCTTCTGAGACATGTCGTGCAGGTCAGGAGCCGTATGCGCAAAGCGCTTCGCCCAAAACATACCCGCAATGGCGGCGACCGCAGCAATGGGAATACCCGCAGCAATGACTAATCCAAGGTTAGACTCAAGTCCCAAGTTGCCTGCCGCTGCAATAGGACCCGGCGTTGGAGGCACAAAGGTGTGCGTGGCATAAAGGCCGGTAGCCAGCGCTACGCTCATCGTAATCGACGAGGTATGCAGCTTTTTAGCCAGCGACTCCTTGAGCGAATTGAGAATGATAAATCCGGAATCGCAAAAGACCGGGATCGAGACAATATAGCCAATTATCGACATCGTAAGCGTAGGAAAGCGGTCCCCTAGCCGGGCAATAATGAAATCGGCCATGGTAATAGCCGCCCCACTTTTCTCCAGAATCACTCCGATGATAGTTCCCAACACGATTACGAGGCCTATATAGCCCAGAATTCCGCCAAATCCTGAGGTGATCGTACTGACGACCGTATCTATGGGTAACCGATACGCAAAGGCAGCGATAAAGGCCGCGCCCAGCAGCGCCAGGAAGGGATGTATTTTCCACTTGCTGGTGGCAAGTACAATGAGCCCCACCACTATGAGTAATATTAAAACCAGCCCCATGATATTCCCCTAAGCAGTTGTTTATTCAACGTGACGCATATCCCTGCTTACCTAAGCAAGCCAGCACAATGTACCCGAAGCGGCGCGAGGGCGTACACAATAAGGAGAGGAGTAGGCTGTCGCAGAGAACGATATACCTCAACAACCGCTATTTACCCCCCCTCAGCCGAGGTGCTTTTCCGTATCGAACAACCGCCTTGGCACTTACTTACCTTACACAGCTAAGGTCGCCCTCTTCGCAGCTGGCATGCTCTTGCAGGCTTTGCGTACGTGCTTTGGTGAGCGCTTCAAGGCAGCCATTACGTACCATGGGCTGGGCGCTTCCCCCTTCGACCGCGCTACTCTCGAACGCACATTCGGCGTCACGAAAATCAATCCACTTGCGCTGGGCCACTCTGAGCTTCTCAAGCGATAAAGCATTACTATCAAGCCTTCCAATCAATGCCTGATAAGCCTCATTAAGCGCATCATCGGCCGCTTGATACGTTTTCGCTGAACACTGCGTCATTTCCGCTTGGGTTTCAGGGCTAACACACTCTTCATTAGCACTTACCAAGCCGCTGAAGATCAAAATCCCCATGCCTGCCCATCGTGAAAGTAGTCGCATCGTCGTACCTATTCTGGTGGATAAAGCCAACGTGGTAACAAGAACGCTACCTGCCTTACAGGTTAGCCTCTTTTTCATGCGCCCATTACGGCAAAACGCCAGCATTTCTGCTGGCGCCCATCGACTAGCTATAAAAAAGGTGGCTCGACCTTAATGAGCGGTCATTTCTTCAGCGATTTCATTACCGTCTAAATCGGACGGGTAGTAGGTCGGCCAGTGAGAGACTTCTTCCAGCAGTGCTTCGCGATCATTGCCCCAGTAAAGGTGAAAGTGATGCGCGTCGGTTGGGTAGATAGCGTGGTCGCTGAATTGAATGTACTGAGGAAGATTTTCAGCGCTCTCACCCTCTAACTCGAAAATAAACCGCACGCCACGATTGCCTGCGTCGTAGGTTAAAATCTCGTAGCCGTCGTATTGATACTCGCCCGTGCTCTCTTCGCCGTCTTCGTAGAAGGTAACGTTATTGCCTTCAATAACAATACGGTCAACCGCTGTTTGGTAACCGGTGTCGTAGTACTCCTTGTACTCTTCAGCCGTTTTATCGCCATGCTCGGCTTTATGAGCAAACACCTCATCCAGCGTGCCATCCTCTAGATAGGGATAAACGGACTGCCAATCACCTTCCCAGTCGGAAAGTGAACGGTCCGCTACCTGGTCATCACTGAAATGCCCGGAATAAATATCACTACTGTGGTCGTGCGAATGGTCATGGGAGTGGTCGTGTGAATGACCATGGGAGTGATCATGGTCGTGGTGTTCATGCTTGTCATCTGCAACCACCGGCTGAATACCCGCCACTGCCAGCAAGCTGATGGATAATGCGCTGAGTGCTTTTGATGAAAGTAATGGCATTTTTCAGACTTCCTTTTTCAGAGAATGAATGGTTTTTAAATCAACACAAAAGATACATTATAACATAACACCAATCAAACAAAGCATGTTGGCCTGAAACGTTAAAGCGCCTAACGCTTCTTGGCGGCAAGCGGATCGACCATCATCGTACCGGCCATGTCAGATCCAACAAGCACAACGGAGCCATTATCACTAGCCAATCAGTCGCCAAACTTGGTCGAAGTAGAAATTATTTTCGAAGAAGTTATACATTATATAGCTTTTATTAAAACAACATAAATTAGAAGTCGGCGCCATTTTATTGACAGTCAAAATAGCTTAACTATAAAGAGCTTAACGCTCTCTTTATCTGGCGAGACATTATATATGGTGCTCTTAACAATCATTGTTATTTTAACTATTTCAGCTTCTTTCCTTTGTTCGATACTTGAAGCCTCATTGCTGTCGATTACACCAAGCTATATTGCTCAGCTTAAAGAAGAGCGCCCTAAATTACATAAAGCACTTGATACATTAAAAGCCAACATCGACCGCCCGCTTGCGGCCATTTTAACGCTTAACACTATCGCTAATACGGCGGGCGCGACGGGGATAGGCGCTCAGGTAGCCGCTGTATTTGGGGATGTGTATGTCGCTGTTGCCTCGGCAGTTATGACCATTCTCATTCTGGTATTTTCAGAAATTATCCCTAAAACGCTAGGTGCCAACTACTGGCGCCGTTTGGCTCCTTTTCTGCCTCCTATTTTAAATACCTTAATGGTGGTGTTAATGCCCTTTATCTGGCTATCAAAAATGATTACTCAACGGCTGGGCGAGGCAGATGAAGGCATCAATGTGCGCAGTGAAATAAAAGTATTAGCGCGCGCAGGCCTGGAAGAAAAAGTGATGGATAATGATGAAACACGCACGATCACTAATATCCTTAATCTGCATGAGATTCCGGTGACCAAGGCGATGACACCACGCGCCGTCAGTGAAACGGTCACCCCAGAAATGACAGTGAGCGCTTTCGATGAGCGCTTTGGCAAGCTCTCTTTTACGCGCTACCCTGTGATGGACGAAAACGAGCAGGCGTTAGGCTATGTACATAAGCTTGATGTTTATCACGCCGAGCCTGGCCAAACCATGCAAACGTTGATGCACCCGATGGGGAGCATCGCCGATAGCGCAAGCGTTGAGCAGGTATTTACGGACATGCTAACCAGCCGTCACCATATGCGTGTGATCCATGATGAACATGGGACATGGCTTGGCATTATTACCCTTGAGGACGTTATCGAAACGATCTTGGGTCAGGATATTGTGGATGAAACGGATAAAATTCAGAACCTTAGAAACCATGCCAAGCAGCGTTGGCTCAAGCAAGTAACGTCCGACACGCCCCTTCACTAGCTGGCCCTTAGCGAATATTTGAACCCCCTATGGCTGAAAAATAATGTGTCTCGCCACGCACCGAGTTTATGCTTATAGTCACTAACAATAAGCGCTTAGGCTACATGGTGGAGGCCCTTTATGCTGCTTTATGGACTGAGTTTATTAGCCGGCATCGTGCTTTTAACGCTAGGTGGCGAAGGATTGATTCGCGGCGCCGTCGCCGGGGCCAAACGGCTGGGCGTATCACCGCTATTTACCGGACTGGTGATTGTCAGCTTTGGTACCTCATCGCCTGAACTGGTGGTCTCGATCCATGCCGCCATGAACCAGCAGCCCGACATTGCGATTGGCAATGTGGTCGGCAGCAATATCGGTAATATCTTGTTGATTCTGGGCCTTTGTGCGCTTATCTGCCCACTGACCACCCAGCCCCAAGCGCTTAAGCGCGATGGGTTGGTAATGATGCTCGCCACTGGGCTGATTATTCTTTTAGCATTTAACGGCAGCCTGGGGCGTTTCGATGCAACGGTGCTACTCGCAAGCCTGGCGGCTTATCTGGTATGGGCCTACCGCAGCGAAAGCGGCCAGCACTCCCCTTCTGCCGAGCTACACACGGCCGAGGCAGAGGCAGTGACCCAATTGCCCAGCAGCACGCTGTTTATCGTGGTGACTTTAATCGGCGGGTTGGCTCTACTGATCGGCGGCTCCCAATTGCTGCTTTATGGCGCCGTCGGCATTGCTCAGGCGCTGGGGATTTCAGAAGCGGTTATCGGGCTTACCATCGTGGCTATCGGCACCTCACTACCTGAACTCGCGGTATCGGTGATCGCGGCGCTGCGGCGTCATGCTGATGTGGCAGTAGGCAACATTCTGGGCAGCAATATCTTTAATTTACTCGGCATACTCGGCATCTCCGCCTTTCTTCAGCCGCTACCGCTTGTTGAGCGCATGGCATCCTTTGACCAGTGGGTAATGCTGGGCGCCTCTGCGCTGCTGATTGCTTTCCTCTATACCGGCCTACGTTTAGGGGTTATTGCTCCTGGTAGGATATATAGCGTATTTAGCGGCCAGTTTTACGGTGATTAGTTAGGCTTTTTACGACAACGGCTTGCACTCGACCATAACGGCATTAACGGCATAAGGAAGCACAATGATCCTTGGTACTCTGGGGCCTGAAGGCAACAATCATGCGTTGATTGCTGGGCACTATCTCAAGCGTCGGGCACCGCAAGGCGGCCAATGCATTTTCTTCGACACGTTTGAGGCGGCTTTCGAGGCACTGCTGGCCGGAGAACTAACCCATGTACTGCAATGTACGGCCCACTTCAGCCATGCCGACTGCGTAGGTCGCTATATGCATCGCGCTTTTCCAGTCGATACGTTTATTGCGGGCAGTAAGCCGCTGGCACTGCTCGCCCGCCGTGATGTTGCCGAACCAGAGCACATCGCGCTGCAGCCTGCCACGCGTTACTACACTGATTTAAGCGCGTTCAAGACGATCACTGAGGCACCGACAACCGTCGACGTCGCCAATGGATTGATTGAAGGTCGTTATCAGGCCGGTATTTGTGCAGAAGAAGCACTGGCCCAGGCACCTGATACGCTAACCTTGGTACGCTCGCTAGGACCGGCCATTGATAGCTGGGTTGTCTACGCCACCGAAGCGCTGAATGAGGATTCGCCGCTGCATTTATAGCGTGCATTGGCAGCGGCGAACCCGGCAAGCTAGAGTGCGAAGATAATCAGCGCGCCCACCACCACAAGCGCCAAGCGCAGCCAGAGCGCTTTATGGGCAATGATGCCAAAGGAGATCGCCCCCAAGCCAACGGCCACCTTGGCGGTATCGAACAGCGCACCAGCGGGGTCAAAGGCAAGCCGAATCATGTCAGGGTTAGCGACCATTGCTAACGGAATAATATAAAGCCCGATGCCCAGCGCCATGGCCTTCAACGCTACCTTAAGCCAGTTCTCTCCCACCATGCCCGCCGCGATAAAGACACCACCACACACCGGCGGTGTAATCGTCGACAGTAGCGCATACCAGAAGACAAACAAGTGCGCGAGTAACGGCTCAAGCCCCAGCGATGTCAATGCAGGTCCCGCCACCGAGACACAGATGACATAGGCGGCCGTCGTGGGGACTTCCATGCCCAGAATCAAACACGCCAGTGCCGTCAACAACAGCGCAGGCCACAGCATATCGTTGGAAAGCGACAGGATACCGGAGGTAATTTTCACCCCAAGCCCGGTCAGCGAAAGCACGCCTATCACCAGCGAGGCGCAAATAATAATCGCGCCAATCATCGCAATCTGCCGCCCAGCGGTCACCATGGCAAGCATAAACCGGGTTATAAAACCGGAAAGAGAAAAACGCAGTGTGACGTTAAAAAACAGCAGGGCCAAACTGGCGAAAATGGCAATGCTCGCCGCATACTGAGGGGTGTATCCGCTGATAAAAATACACGCCAGCAGCAACACAAACGGGACCGCAAAAAATAGCGAGGTAATCAGCACCTCTTTACGGCTGGGCTGATCGCTTTTATCCAAAGGCTGCAAATCATGCCGAGTCGCGTAAGCATTAATCCCCATCCAGACCGTTAGAAAGTAAAGAAACGCCGGTAAAACAGCCGCCGCCATAATCTGTGTGTAGGGGGTTCCAGTGAGCTCCACCATGACGAAAGCCCCCGCTCCCATCAAGGGCGGCATGATTTGTCCACCCGAGGAGGCCACGGCTTCCACCGCCCCTGCCAGGGATTTCGGATAACGCAAACGCACCATGGAAGGAATGGTAATGGCCCCCGTAGACGCCACATTGGCGGAGGCCGACCCAGAAATGGACCCCATCAGCGCCGAAGAGATCACCGAGACTTTCGCCGCGCCACCGGTTAATCGGCCCGCCACAGCACTTGCCAGATTCATAAACCCTTGGCCTGCCTCGCCCGCGTTAAGCACCGCGCCAAAAATAACGAAAATCGCGACGACGCCCACACTGACACCAGTAAGCGACCCCCACAGCCCGCCTTCGGCAATGGTCAGCGAGCCCACCATGCTTGGCAGGGGAATACCTGGGTGACCAAACGTGCCGGGCACATACTGTCCAAAAGCGCCATACAGCAAAGCGAGCAACGCAACCAACGGTAAGGGCCAGCCAATAGCACGGCGCGCCGCTTCAAGCGCCAGAGCGATCAAAAAAAGCCCAATCCCCATCTGCAGATGGCTATCGATAAAACCGTACTGGTTGGCCAGTGATGCTTCGTTAAGGGCGATATAGCCACAGGCCGCCACACCCAGTAGTGTCAGCACCCAGCCGCTCGCCCGCTGCCAAGGCGTTTTGGCCATAAATATCAGCACCCAGGGCAGCAGTAATGCCATATGCAGCGGTCGACTAATTAACGCAGGCGTTAACCCGTAAAAGATAAGCCCCACGTGGAAAGCCACGCTTAAGGTGCCCAGCGCTACCCAGCCACGCGCAGCGGGCGCCTCGTCGTCTAGCGTCGAAGTTGAAAAAAGTGTCATGCCCTATGCCTATCAGAAACGAGTCAACAACAAATAGCGACGCCACGAAGCGGACCTCGTGGCGTCGGCACTGCCTGGGAGAGAATTAACGCAGCGATTCGGGAACGTCGATGCCGGCTTCCTCGTAATAGCGCAGAGCACCGGGGTGCAGCATACCTGCCATATTGTCGAGCTGGTCCGGGGTAATACCGCCCCACCACGCGGTCTCTTCAGCCATGGCGTCACGGCGTTCCCAGAAGGTTTTGGTCAACGTGTACGCGGTTTCGTCATCCATTTGTGATGTGGTATACGCCATGACCGGCAGCGACGTGGTTTGTACGTCCTCATCAATACCTGGGTAGGTGCCGCCAGGAATTACCTGACGCGGTGCGCCGGTCATGTCGATCTGCTCGTCAGTGAGACTCACCATCGCAATCGGCATGCCCGCAGCCACTTCGATAATATTGGGCGTTGGGTAAGAGCTGGCGGTTACAAAGCCGTCAATCTGCCCATTTTTTAACGCGTCGGGGCCGCTACCCAAGGCAGCATCGGCGACCTGTACGCTCTCTTCCAATCCAAACAGCGCCAGGTAACGCGCGGCTTCACGTGCGCCGAACGTGCCCCGGCCAATCAGGATATGCTTATCTTCAAGTTCCTCAATACCCACGACACCTTTATCCTCGCTCAGGATGAAGTGCATGGTAATCGCTGGAATGGGAAACAGGCCGCGGATCTCCTGAAAACGTGGGTTCTGACGTTCAGCAAAAGGCCCTTCACCCGCCATGGCCTGGTCAACCAATGCAGGCGGCGTGGTAAAAACATAGTTACCCTGGCGCGCCATGACTTCCATCACGTTTTGCACCGAGCCTTGGCTCTCTTCCAGGGTAAGAATAATAGCGTCATCCGTGCCTTGGCGAATGGCTTCTGATAACTCGACGCCCATCTGATAATAAGCCGTTCCCGCCGTTGCCGACTTATAGGTAACGCGGGTTTCCGCTTGGGCAGCCAGGCTAAGTGAAAGCGTGGTGGCTACGAGTAAGGGCGTGCATAAAGCAGAGCGTATAAAGGGGAGCATGTGTCAATTCCTGGTATCCAGCGACCTCAACGGCCTGATTTTTTTGTCGCGCTGAAAGAATAATAAACGCCAGCGGGCCAGGTCGTGAACAGTGCCCCGCCTAGCGCCGCTAACATTAGCATGTAATACGCCGAGCAGGAACGCTGTGCCTCAACGGAGTAGCCCGACCAAGACAGCCCGAATTCGATGCATAGGCAGCACTGACGGGCAATAATGGCAAACAGAGTATGGCACTCATCGTTCGTCTTACTGCATCGCTTATCGCTTGCAACTTTGGTTTATTACCATAAAGATTAATCACTGTTAAAATGTATCGCACTTTATCAACAAACTTACTATTAGCTAAATGGGTAATTTGCTAAAAAAAGATGCCATGACGAGTTAATAAACGATCTTTATTCGGTTTTATTCTTTATTTAGAAAACAGGCAATTTGTTATACTTAACGCCGCTTATTAACCCTTCCTACCACCTTTAAATAAGGATAAACGCATCATGTTGACGCAGGATTGCGACCCAGGCCAGCCGAGATTTTCTCGTCGCTGGCTTTTTTTGTTAGCCCCCTTACTATTTTTCTATAGCGTGTCGACCTTTGCTGTGACGGGTGAGATTGATTTAACGACATCTTTTATCGGTTTTTTTGCTGTCGCCATTTTTGTTTTGGCATATGCCTTGGTGATGGCAGAAGAAAAGATTCATATGCGTAAATCAAAGCCAGTGCTAATAGCGGCAGGTATTATTTGGAGCCTCATCGGCTGGGTGTACGTTCAAAACGGCATGTCAGAAACCTCAGAATATGCGTTTCGCATGACCCTTTTAGAGTTCACCGAGCTGATGCTGTTCCTGCTGGTGGCCATGACGTATATCAACGCCATGGAGGAGCGTCGAGTATTTGATGCTCTGCGCTCCTGGATGCTGCGTAAAGGATTTAACTATCGCACGCTTTTCTGGCTGACCGGCGGCTTGGCATTTATTCTTTCACCGATTGCCGATAACTTAACCACCGCGCTGCTAATGTGTGCCGTCATCACCAAGGTGGCCGAAGGTGACAAGCGCTTTATTAACCTGGCGTGCATTAATATTGTGGTCGCCGCCAACGCGGGGGGCGCCTTTAGCCCATTTGGAGACATCACCACGCTGATGGTATGGCAGGCAGGCATTCTTCAATTCCAGGAGTTTTTTACTCTTTTCCTCCCTTCGTTGGTTAACTTCCTGATTCCGGCCATGATCATGAGCCTGTTTATCAAGGACCAAAAGCCCGGTAGCGTATATGAGGATGTGCAACTGAAACGCGGTGCACGACGGATTATCGTGCTTTTCTTACTGACCATTTTAACCGCCGTCATCTGCCACACCTTCTTACACTTGCCGCCCGTGCTCGGCATGATGACAGGGCTTGGTTATCTTCAGTTCTTTGGCTTCTACCTACGCAAGAGCCTGCCTCGTTCGCTGGAGCGTAAGCGTGAACGCTACAGTCGTCGTGGGGATAACAAGAAACTGGCGCAGTTAGGTAGCGTGGTACCGTTTGACGTATTTAACCGCGTGGCGCGGGCCGAGTGGGACACACTGCTGTTTTTCTACGGCGTGGTGATGTGCGTAGGTGGGCTTGGCTTTATGGGCTACCTTGGCTTGCTGTCCGATGCGCTTTATACCAACTGGGATGCTACGTGGGCGAACATTGTGTTGGGCGTGGTCTCCGCTGTGGTGGATAACATTCCCGTGATGTTTGCGGTGCTTACCATGCAGCCTGAAATGTCTGACGGGCAGTGGCTGTTGATCACCCTAACCGCCGGTGTTGGAGGCAGCCTGCTCTCTATTGGTTCAGCAGCTGGTGTTGCGGTTATGGGCCAAGCACGCGGCGCTTATACCTTTATGGGCCACTTGCGCTGGGCACCGGTTATTCTATTGGGCTACATCGCCAGTATTGCCGTTCATTTATGGCTTAATGCAGGAAGCTTTACCGCCGCTTAAGACAGATTGATACGCTGTTTTTTAACACACGTCCTCACTACAATAGATAACGCCCTTATCCAGGGCGTTATCGTTTAACTTTTAATAGCTTTCAAACAAGCGATCAATGGATGTCGGGCGGCCAAACAGGTAACCCTGATAACGATAACAGCCATGACCTTTTAGCCAATCCAACTGCTCCTGCTTCTCGACCCCTTCGGCTACCACCGTTAACCCAAGACTCACCGCCAACAAAATGGTGGTATCGACGATGGCTGCATCCGCTTTATCGGTTAAAAGCTCGCGGATAAACGACTGGTCAATCTTTAGTTCATCCAAGGGCAGTCGTTTAAGATAGCTTAACGACGAGTAGCCAGTACCAAAGTCATCAATCGCAAAGCGAACCCCTTGCGCACGCAATTTGAGCATTGTATTGCGCACGCGTGTTGGATCACGCATTAACAGGCTTTCGGTGACTTCCAACACCAGCCGCCCAGGTGGCGCTTGGGTCTGAGCAAGAAGACCTTCCAAATTGCGTACAAACTCAGGCTGCTGAAACTGTACCGAGCTCACGTTAACGGAAATCGTCAGCGCAGCATAAGGGGCCTGGTTGGCCCACTTGGCAAGCTGCTCGCAGGCAGAATGAAGCACCCAATAACCAATGGGTATAATTAACCCATTCTCTTCTGCTAGAGGAATAAAGGTCGAGGGCGGCACCCAGCCACGCTGGGGGTGATACCAGCGTAAAAGCGCCTCCACACCGGTGGTGATGCCTTGATGGTTTACCTGAGCTTGATAGTGCAACGTCAGCTCATGACGTGCCAGCGCATGGTGTAAATCGGCCTCAAGGTTGGCCCTCTCGATCAAGCGTGTTTGCATACTGCGATTAAAAAAGCGCAGCGTATTCCCACCCGCTGCTTTCGCCTGCTGAAGTGCCAAATCGGCCTGTTGGAGCACGCTGTTCATACTATGATCAGCGCCATCGAATAGCGTAATACCAATACTGGCGCTGACGGGCAGCGAACGACCCGTACGCAGTTTGGCGATAGTGTCCAACAGCTGCTTGGCTGTGCGTTCAGCGCTTAACGCAGCATCCGCTTGGTGCTCGCCCAGCTTTGCCAGGAGCGCAACAAACTCATCCCCACTAAAGCGGGCCAACACAGCCCCTTCCGGTAACAACGGCCGCACCTGCTTGGCCACATCAATTAACAACTGGTCGCCACTTTCATGGCCCTGAATATCGTTAACGAGATGAAAGTTATCCAGATCAATGGTCAGCAGTGCGCTATAGAGATGGGGCGTATTCTTCTGCTCAATTTTCCCGCTTAACGACTCCATCAATAAGCGTCGATTAGGCAGGCCTGTCAGCGCATCGTAAAACGCCAGATGATTGGTACGCGATTGCAGCTCAAGGTAATCGGTTAGTTCAGTGGAAATACCGCACAGACTCGCGGGCTCGCCTGGGGAGAGGGACAACGGCATTTTAATAGTAACAAACGTGCGAACCTTATCGTTGTGCCGTAGTACGTTACTCTCTTCGAGCGTTATTTTTTTGCCTGATTCCATCACACTGCGGTCAATCTGGGCTATTTCATTCGCGGTTGTGCGATCAAAAAATGCCTCGTCGCTCTTACCCAGAATTTGCTCTTTCGGCAGCCCAAAGAGCTCAACCACCCGCTGGTTGACAAACTGGTAATGTAACGAGGGTGTTTTGATATAGATGTAGGCGTCCACGTTATTAAGAATAGTGGCCAGCATGGCCTCATTAGCATCGAGCTGTGCCCTATTTAGCGTGACACGCCGTTTAAGCCACCATGCACTGCCTAGTGCCACAGCAAGTAGCGCCGTTAACAGGCCAAGCCCGCCCCATAACCAGCTAGAGATCGTATCGGGTGGCGTTTCGGCACGCCAGGAGCGCAGTATCCTAAAATACGCTGAACGTGGATTTTGCTTCCAACCAAGCAGCACATCGTCGATACGGTTCAATATGGTTGCCGACAAAGTAGGCGACCCGGCATAGAACAGCCGGATAGGTTGAAAGATGATGGGCGTTTCATATAGCCCATAGTCCTGCGCGCGCCAGTCTCCGAAGATATGGTCGGTAACCGCCAGGTCCGCATCCCCCATAGCCACGGCTTGAAAAGCATCCGCATAGCTATCAACGGGCAACCAGGTGACCGCAACACCAAAGCGTTCTGTCACGGCGCTCAGGTAGTTCTGTTGAATAGAGCCATCTACAATGGCGACGCGTTTTTGTTCAAGGTCAAGAATCGCCTCGACCCGCTCGTTTTCGCGCTGATAAATCTGCGACCAGCTTTGGATAATCGGTTCACGATGAAACGCGATACGTTCACCACGCTCTTCACCCCAGGCAGTCCCGGGCAATATATCGATATCACCCTGTTCAAGCAGGGTAAGACAGTGGTGGAATTCGCAGGCAATACTCTCAAGCTGCCAACCCTCTTCTTGTGCAATCGCTGCAAGCAGCTCACCCAAAATGCCGCGCAAATGCCCCTGGTCATCCACAAATATTTTTGGCGGATTGTTATAAACGCCCACCAATAAGGTGTCGCTGGCCATGCTTGAAAAAGCCAAACTCCAGAGGCCCAGCAACGCAGCGGCCTTAATAGCGCCTCTGCGTGTACGAGCAAGCAGTCGTCCTGACATCAACCACAGCGGGTGAGTAACGTATCCAGCCTTATCCTGCATCGTCCTGTTACTCGCCTGGCATAGTGAGCGGGCCTGCGCGCTCGACCACACGCTGCCAGGCAGGGTCAGCGTCAATACGCGCCACAAACCGCATAATGGCGGGATACGTTGTCAGCGTTTGGGTGGCAGCTATGGCCTGAAGAGGAAAGCTCATTTGAATATCAGCCCCGCTTGGCCACTCACCTGCAAAGTTCTCTTTACGCGCTAAATGATCTTCGATAAAGCCCAGATGCTGCTTAAGCTGAGGCGCTAAAAATTGCTGACTAACCTTATCGCCAATGCCTTTAGCGAGCGGTTTAATTAACCAGGGAGACTGTGCGGGTATCTTTTTAAACACCAGTTGCATCACCAGCAGTGGCATTAAAGAGCCTTCGGCATAATGTAGCCAATAGCGGTAATCAACCCAGTCGGCGATATTATCGGCAGAGGGTTGCAAGCGCTCGTTGCCGTAGGTGTGTATTAAGTAATCAATGATTGCCCCTGACTCTGCAATCACTAACTCGCCATCCATAATGACTGGGGACTTACCTAAAGGATGAATGTTTTTTAGTGCTTCAGGCGCCTGCTGAGTTTTACGATCACGCTGATATACATGGATGTCATAGTCCAACGCAAGCACTTCGAGAAGCCATAAAATTCTATGTGAGCGTGACTTTTCCAAATGATGGACGTGAATCATAAAGTACTCCATGAAGGCGATGTAATACGCAGGCGCTAGGCCTGCAGCAGTTGTCCTTTTACTGCAAGCTTAGTTAGCGTAGCAGCGTTGCCCCTCATGGAGTACATATATCCAGGTAAAAAAAGCCTTATGTTCGATTAATGCGCCGCACATGTATCCACCTATCCATTGGTGACCATTTCCCTTGCAGCCAAGGCGACAGTAACCGTGTGGAGAGTGGAATAAACACAAACACCATCACTGGCGTTAATATCAGAGTGCTCACTAACACGCGCGGGATCAGTGCCCAATCGGCCAACATACCGCCAAATACCCACTGAAAGAGTAACGAGATAGGAAAAAAAGCCAACCAAACGGCCACGGCCTGCTTCCAGCGAGGCGGCACACTGCCTGAGCCGGTTTGAAACCAGGCATCCAATCCCGTGGCACGGTGCTCATGAGGCGCATCATAAAGCCCCTTACCGCGCACAAGCCAGGCATGCCGTGAAGCCGAGTGCTCCCATGCATGGAGCGTTTCACTGCTGCTAAAGCGGAAGATAATCTGATATTCATCGTGATGCTCAGGTGGCGCAAGCACTCCTGAGCCCAGATAACCTGGAAAATCAGCCGCTAGCTCGCGACCTTCGTTCAACCATCGATTAAAATCATGGTAACGGCCACTGGCAATGCGCCGAGCTACCATCAATGTGACAGGTGAGGCAGACATGGTATATCTCCTGATATAACCACAACCAATGCTGGGTAAGCAGGTTGTAAACGACCCGGCGGATAAGCCTGATCGCGTTAACGGCATAAGCGAGGGATACCGCTTATGAGATGACGTAATTATATAGACAATAGCAATGCCATGTGGGTTATTTAACAGGTGGCGTTAAGCCATCTTAAGCGCTCGTATTGGCACTCCGCCTTCGGCTACGCACTCTAAGCGTGCAGCCTATGCATTAACGATAGGAGAGCGGATGGATGCTCGTAAAGCGCCCTTGCGCTGAGAACTCCAGCCGGAAAACGCCATGAACACCGTTTTTACCTACCACACGTCGAATAGCGTCGGAGGGAAACACCACCCAACGCCCATCCACGCTGCGGGTACGCACGTTGGCAACGCGCCCTTCATAATGGGCCAGGCATTCATCGGGGCTAAGATGGAGAATCACATCAATGGACGGCATAGCGGTATCAGTTAAAAACGGTTATCCAGCAAGTGACATGCCCTTGCACGCTTCTATTGGTTTACGAATGCGCTATAGTAACGCAACCGTACAATAACGTAATGACTCAAACGGCGGTAACTGCTTATGGATGCGACCATCAGTGCTTTTTCCCCGGTTGGGGCAGCATATACCACGGCCTCCCATCGTGGGTCGTCGACTGACGACACCGAGGACACGCTAAAAGCGCCTTCCACCTCCGAAGACGAAACGGCCAAAACAGATAATGAGGCGGCTGCCCCTACGCGCCCCAATGGAACACCTCTAGCGCCTGAAGAAATCAAGCTGATTGAGCAGTTAAAGCAGACCGACCGGAATGTTCGTCAGCATGAGATGGCTCACCAGATTACCGGCGGGGCCTATACTGGCGGCGCCACTTACGAATATGAAATAGGCCCGGATGGAAAGAAGTACGCCGTTGCGGGTGAAGTGCCTATCGATTACGGCCCTATCCCGGGGGACCCACAGGCCACTATCGAGAAAATGCAGACGGTAATTGCTGCCGCGCTGGCGCCAGCCGACCCGTCGCCAAAAGACATGCAGGTAGCCGCCCAGGCTCGCCAATACTTGCTGGAAGCCCGCCTTGAGGCTTCCCAGCAAGAGAGCGCCACAAGATCTGCGCAGAGAGAACCTGAGCAGAACGAGCCTGAAGCGGCCGACTCGGGACAAGCCGCTTAACTGCTGCCCCGAAGCCGCAGCACTTATGGAAGTTGTGTAAGCGACGGCCATCGCGAAAGCCAAGCATTAGGGCTACTTTTTTCGGCCTGGAGAGAACTCATTAAAAAGCGACCTTACGTCCCATAAGGTGGGATGTAATACGTAAGTAGGTGCGTTAAAGGTGCAGGCAAGGTATCAAGGTGCAAGTGCAGCGGCGCCTAAAAAGCGCTGCTGCCAGTAGTCGATATCCAAGGGAACGCTGACCACGGCGCGACCACT
Source organism: Halomonas sp. 111 (assembly GCF_052379685.1). Classification (NCBI taxonomy): domain Bacteria; kingdom Pseudomonadati; phylum Pseudomonadota; class Gammaproteobacteria; order Oceanospirillales; family Halomonadaceae; genus Halomonas; species Halomonas sp. 111. Next base: position 87,458 of record NZ_JBQSYV010000006.1, on the reverse strand, counting down.
TCCCGGTGCATGGATCATCTGCTGGTTGCCGCGATAAATGCCTACATGCGTGGCCTTGCTATGCTCTCCAAAGAAGAGCAGGTCGCCAGGCTTGGGAGTACTGGCTGAAGGTAGCGCACGGAACTGTGCGTCTGCGGTGCGTGGTACGCGCATACCGGCCGCGCGATACGCCATTTCAACAAGCCCCGAGCAGTCGAGGCCGTCGGGCGTATTGCCGCCAAAGCGGTAAGGCGTGCCAATGGCCTGCTGAGCATGGGCCAGGATCAGCACGCGCTCCATGGAGAGCCCTTCGCGGGATTCGGCGGGCGATGAAGGGGGTGCGATAGCGACATCACGGCTGGCACAGCCCGAAAGCCACATTAACATCATCAAAGCGAACGTAAACCTTCCCAGCGTGATGGGCATTAGCAGCTCTCCTTGTGGCAATGCCCTTATCATGGCGCAAACGGGAGGGCAGCGCCAAGTTCAACTAACGGCCAATCCACTCAATAAAGCTGGTTTCGCCTAACGCATGGCGTTCGTGGCGTACACGACTCATCGCAGCGTAAGGCAAATCCATCGCCAATACACGCCCTAACGGTTGCTCCAGCACCTGGCGCAGCAGGCCATTGCAAACAAACAGATGCGCCACTACCAACACATGCTTACCAGGCGGGTTTGCCAGCACGTTTTGCCATACTTCAGCAAGCCGTGAATCAAAAACATCCATCACCTCGCCCTGCGGTGGTGATACAGTCTCAGGGCTGTTCCAGAAAGCGCTCATCGGCGCGGGGCCCTCCTCGCTAAACACCTCAGCGTGGGTTTTGCCCTCCCAGCGTCCCAAGTGTAATTCGGCGAGGTCGTCTTCAATCTGTACTGGCAACTCAAACTCTTCACCTAACCACAACGCAAACTCACGACAGCGCATAAGCGGCGAGGTAAGCACCGCATCATAAGGCGGCCTGCCGTCAACGGTATGGCGCATGATGGCATCCGTTACCTGCTGCCAGCCGGTTTCACTCAGCGGATGGTCAGTGGAACCGCGCAGCATACGCCCGCCAACGGGTTCGCCATGGCGCAGTAAATCAATGGTGGTGACATCAGCATCAGGAAACCGCATTCAGAACTCCTCGCTTGGCGATTTATCAATCCATGGGTTAAATAATCGCGTGGCGGACACGGGCGGATATCCATTCCGAGACCAATACCGTGGCGAAGATCATGACAAAAATAACGCTGACCTGATTCCAGGCGAGCATATTGATAGAGGCATTCAACTGAAGACCGATCCCCCCAGCGCCCACCAGGCCAAGCACGGTGGATTCACGAATATTGATATCCCACCGGTAAACACTGATACCCGCAAACGCTGGCATGATCTGAGGCAGAACGCCGTAGTTCATGACCTGTAAACGGCTGGCACCGGTTGCGCTAATGGCCTCGACAGGCGTCGGGTGAATTTCCTCAATGGCCTCATAAAGAAGCTTGCCCACAAACCCAATAGAGCGCAGCGCAATGGCGATAATGCCCGCCAGGACGCCTGGACCCAAAATCGTTACCAATAGCATGGCCCAAATCAGCGAGTTGATAGAGCGTGACGACACGATCACCATCAACGCCAGGCTTCGCACTAGCGGATGTGGCGTGGTGTTACGCGCGGCGAGAAACGCCACAGGAAACGCCATCACAATCCCCAAGGCGGTGCCCAGCGTGGCAATGTTCAGCGTATCCCACATGGGTTTCCACAGCACATTGGCGTATTCCCATTTGGGGGGCATCATCCGGCTTAAAAGATCACTGCCCTGGCGTCCAGCATCCTCAACAAACACCCACATGGTGTTGTCGGAAATCACCTTCCAGCAGAACAAGAACAGGCTAATCCCTACTAGCCACGCACTAAATTGCAGCCACTGAGCACGCGTGGTACGTAGCCGCCATACCGGGATCCCTTGCCGGGAGGTTGAAACAGGCATATAGATTCTCCGGAGATTACTGCGTCCAACGGCGGACATGGCTTGAGCTGTATTCACACAGCAGCACAATAGCAATGATGATCAGCAGAATGGCGGCTGACGTGTCGTACTCATAGCGGCTAAGCGAGGTATTCAGCGTGGCGCCTATTCCGCCTGCACCAACAATGCCGATTACTGACGATTCGCGGAAATTGATATCCAAACGGTACATGGAAAGGCCAATTAAGCGCGGCATGACCTGGGGCTGAATGGCGTGATTCATGGTTTGCCACCAGCTGGCGCCGGTCGCTCTCACCGCCTCTACCTGGCGCCAGTCCAGGTCTTCAACATCTTCGGCCAACAGCTTGGCCATAAAGCCGATAGTCGCAAACGCCAGCGTAATCATCCCCGCCAGCGGGCCAAAGCCAAACATCACCACAAACAGGATCGCAATAATGATCTCTTGAAAGGTACGTGAGACAGCAATGATGCTACGGCACACGAAATAAATCGGCAGCGGCGCAATGTTGCGTGCAGCGCCTAGTCCCACGGGAATCGCGAGCGCTACCCCAATGACCGTGGAGGTAAGCGTCATGGTCAAACTCTCGACCAGCCCATTGATAATATCGTTACCACGGCTGAAAAAATCAGGCTGCGCAAACGCACTAATGAAACGCAGGCCGCGGCTGGTGCCTTCCGCCACACGTGCCCAATTCACCTCAACAGAGGCCAGCGCCAACACCAGGTAAGCCACCACACCCAAGGCAATAGCCCAACGCAACCACTGGCTATGCACAAGAGGTAACCGACGCCAATGCCCTTGGCGGGCCGCGTGTTGGCGGGCTTCAAAATACGCAGAGCGCTGCTCACTCATGGCGCTACCCCAGCCATCTCAACTGCGATAGAGCGACGCTCACAGGAAACGGCTTCACTGTCAGGCTCATCGGCAGGCTCAGGAGAGGTATCCCAATCCTCTTCGCCATAAATGGTGGTGAGAATTTCGCTGGTTAGCTCATCCGGGCGGCCATCAAACACGATCTGGCCTGCCCGCAGGCCCACAATACGGTCCGCAAACTGCTGAGCGAGCGCGACATCATGAATATTGATAATCGTCGCCAACTCGCGCTCAGCACACAGTTCACGAATCAGGCGCATAATCTGGCGTGAGGTTTTGGGATCCAGGCTGGCGGTTGGCTCATCTACCAGTAACAGCTTGGGGCTTTGTAACAATGCCCGGGCAATCCCCACTCGCTGGCGTTGGCCACCGGACAACGCATCGGCGCGCTTATCAATAGCGTGAGGCAGGCCTACCCGCTCAAGCAGACGAAACGCTTCAGCGACGGCATCCTGCGGATAGCGACGCAAAAAGCTACGCCAGAAGCCCACGTAGCCAAGCCGTCCGGAAAGCACGTTTTCCATCACTGTCAGGCGGTCAACCAGCGCATACTCCTGAAAAATCATGCCCATTGAGCGGCGTGCCTTACGCAGGCCACTGCCCGAAAGCCTGGTAAGCTCTGTTCCTTCCAGGCAAATGCTGCCCGCCGTAGGCTCTACCAAGCGATTTACACAGCGAATCAGGGTGCTTTTACCCGCACCAGAGGGGCCGATAAGCGCCATCACCTGGCCTTTAGGCAGGGTAAGTTCGATATCGGTAAGCGCACGGTCCCCGGTTGGATAGCGCTTAGTAACGCCGCTGAGTGTCAACATCGCTCTACCTCATCTACATAATGTAACGGCCAGAAGGGATTAACCTTCTGGCCGAGTAACTGCAAAATTAAGGGCTTACTTAGTCACATTCGTACGTCACACCGTTAGCATCGGCGATCGTGCGGATAACGGACCAGTGCTCTTCATAGGTAATCGGCATAAATTGCGCTTCACCCGAGTTGGCAAACTCAGCCTGTAGCGCAGACCCTTCCCAGTCGTAGCTGAAGAACGCGTCTTGGATCTGTTCAGCCAGTTCAGGCTTCAAGTTATGCGCCAAACCGTACGCTGTGGTGGGGAAGGTTTCTGAGGTGTAGATAATGTCGTAATCGCCTTCATTAACTACGCCCCGGGCAATCATGCGCGTGCCAACGGAGTTAGCAATGGCCGCTGCGTCGTAGTCTTGATTCACAACGCCCAGAATGGAGTTATCGTGGGAACCCGAGAACGCTGTCTCGAAGGCTTCCCCTGCTTCCATGCCATATTCAGAACGCAGCAGCGCAGAAGGTGCCCGGAAGCCTGAGTTAGAGGTCTCAGAAGTAAACGCCAATTGGCGGCCTTCGAGGTCTTCAACCGACTCAATACCGCTACCTGGATAGGTGATGATTTCCATTTCATAGCCATAGCTGCCGTCGTCTGCTGCCATAATGGCAAACGGACGGAAGCCACCGCAGTTCACGGCAACCGGAACACCACCGGTGTTAAAGCCCGCTACATGCAGGCGGCCAGCGCGCAGCGCTTCTTGCTGTGCCGCGTTGGACTGCACCGGGAAGAACTGAACGTCTTTGCCTGTGGCTTCACTCAGATGGTCCAAAAAACCGGCCCAAACATCCGCGTAAACAGCCGGGTCTTCAACCGGTGTATAAGCAAATACCAACGTATCGGGGTCGACCCACTGCGACTCGTCCGTGGGTGCATCCGCCACCATGTCGCCGTCGTTATCAACATAGCGCGCAGAGAGGTCTGCCGATGCATTAACGGCAACCAGAGCAAAGGCACTGACAACAGCAGCGCTGATCAAAGTACGGGGAAGAGTCACAGCATGCATACGTCACCTGGAAGGTTGTTCAAAGATAGCGCCATCCTGCCGACGCTAGATGACAACACCGCGACACTTAAGTGACCACTTGATGACGGTTTCAAAACACTTAATGCAGCTCTACCAATAGCCCTGCCTGCATGGCCACATCAAACAAGCGCAGCGGCGGTGTTTTAGGCCCACGTATCAGACCTTCATAGCCGTAAATAGAGTGCTGGCTGGCATCCGCGATGGGTTGAAACAACACGTGCAGATCTTCTGATTCAATAACACGGTTAAGCCATTGAGCTTCCTGGGCGGTCAACGGCTGAATGCCTCTTGTATTAGAGACGGTGTTAGAGGCAGTTTGCAAAGGCTTTTTACGAGGACTGTCTAGTTAGCAAGCGTGCGACTTTTTTTATGACACTGACGCAACAGTTAGCGCGCTAAAATAGCTTACGTGTGAAGGGTAGTGGGCGGACAAGCGTCAGGGAATAGCCTCTAAAGGGGACGTGCTTGAGGTCATGGCGCCAAGCGTGAACGCAAGCGTCGATGCTGCAATCAGGCTTGCCGCATGTGCCTCGGAGCGTGCCAACCTTGCATCCAGAAGACCGGACTCCGCCGCAGTAGCCTCAGTGATAGTGCCCACCCCGTTGCGATAAGCATCAAAGGCCGCGTCGTAAGTCACCGCAGCCGCTTCGGTCAACGCGTCAGCGGCGTCAAAAGCCGCCAGTGAGGAGCGCAGTGCATCAGCAGCAACCACCATCTCGCGCATCGCCGTGTTGCGAATTTTCTCGAATGCCGCTTCGGCTGAAGCCGTGACAGAGACTGCCTGCTGGCGTTTGGCGGCAAGAAGGCCGCCATCATAGATAGGCATTGTCACCCCAAGGAACACTCCGGTGCCTGTGGTCTGGTTGCCAATACTGGGCAAATGACCAATGCTCAGATTTTGCTTGTTGGTTCCCGTGGCGGCGGCAACAAATACCCGGGGCATGAAGTCGGCATCGGCGGCACGCTCTGTCGCTTTGGCAGCTTGCAGCTCAGCATAGCTGGCCAGCACATCCGGCCGCTTGCTGAGTGCCGCCTCAATCGCAGAATCCACCGATGCCAACTCGTCAATACCCGGTAGCGGGCGATTCGTCGCGCCGGCCACCTCGATCTGGGTCGTCGGCGAAGCGCCGAGAGCACTCAGCAACTCCTGATACTGATCGCGCAGCATACTCTGTGCCTGCACCATCCGCAGGTTGGATTGGGCGACAAGCTGACGGGCTTGAGCAACAGCGATGCTGGTACCGGTGCCATTGGCGTAGCGGGACTCAGCCGCATCCTGCAACAAGCGGTTGTTGACCAGCACCTCCTCAGCAATCGCCAGCCTGTCCTTGGCAGCACCGTACTGGTAATAGCTACGCGTCACGTTGTAGATCACCGCCTGGTGGGCACCATTGAAGTTGACGTTGGCCGCATAGGCATTGTGTCGGGCGGCATCGCTGAGCGCCTCGCGCCGACCAAAATCAAACACTAGCCACTGCAAAGCAAGGTTCGGCGCCACACCGCTGACGGTGGTATCGACATGGTGAGTGTCACCATCCAGCAATCCGCGATAAGGAATGCTGGTCTGCTGCCTGCCCGCAAACACATTGGCGGTCAGGATCGGCAGAAACGTGGCTTCAACCATTCCAGAGGCCAGCGCCAGCTGGCGCGCCTGTTCCCAGGCAATTCGGGTTGACGGGTTATGGCGTTGCGCAAAGTCTATCAGTTCGGGTAACTGATAAACCTTGTCCGACTGTAGATCCTGTGACACCGGGTCTGGCAGCAAGCCGATATCAGCTGAACCTGACACGGAAAAATCGCCAGGTAGCACGGACTGACCTTGAGGCACCCAGGGTGTGCTGGGGGAGGCGGAAGTATTCTTCAGCGCATCCGTTGCACAGCCCTGCAGGCCCCCTATAGTGCCAAGAACAACGCCCAGAGCAATACAGGTTCTGAGCTTGGCTAATCTGAACACGCTAGCTTTTCTCAACATGCACAATCCGCTCTATCCGAGTGAGTTGCCGTTCTATATCACTATACGCGCCGTCGTCGAGGGGAGAGCCCTCGTAAGTCGAAGACGCCCTGTTACGTCGGTTTTCAAGCTCAGTGACCAGCTGTGACTTGAGTCGCTGCAGGCGCTCTTTGATAGTGCCGTCATCCTGTTCTGCCATGTAAAGCTGGCCGGTGAGGTCATTGAGCTCTTCAACAATTCTCTCCACGCGCTTCAGCTCATCAGCACTGGCACGCAGACGCGACGGCTCGAAAGGCACCATATCGAGCAGCTCTTCGGCCTGGCCCAGTGCAAAATATGCAGTAGATGCCGCCTGGGTGCGCAACTGTTGATCCTGCCTGGAAAGCGTACTGAGATCGCTCAAGGCATCCAACGCATCGTTGAGCTGCCGTGCCACTTGATTGATGACGCTACGCGGCCAGAACTGGGTAAAAATCACATAGATGACAAAAATACCCAGCAGGATGCCGTAGATACGGTTGCTGGCCTGGGAGATATCAAAGCTGGGGCCAAACCCGTTGAGAGTGGTCAGCAAGAAAGCCAAGGCGATCTGCACGCCGGCATAATAGATCCGCTCAGTACCTGATGACACCCAGGCACCGATCAGCACGCCAAAGAACACCAGCCCCATCAGGCCACCGACGGAGCTCAGGTGCGGCATGATGAAGGCTAACGAAAAGATCCCCATCGCTGCGCCAATCAGACAACCGACGATCCGCAACGTCAGCTTGCGCAGTGTTTCCCCTGTAGTGCCGAGCGCGGCCACATAACAGGTGATCATCGCCGTATGAATGCCATCCCACTGCATGCCGGTGTAAATCAAATAGCAGAGCACCGCCGCGGCGGATGTCTTTAGCGCATAGCGCTGATGTATCGGATTGGAAAACGCATCGGCAGCCAGCAAAGGTATTTTTCTCGGACGCGGTGGCTGTGCAGCGCCTCCATCCGGCTGTGACAAACCCTGTAAGGCGATATAAAGCGGCTGTAAGCCGGTTTCTGTCGCCTCCGGCGCCACCTGTAGCACTGGGCACGTATCATTGGCGATAGCATCCGCCGCTTGGCGTAACTCAACCGCCAGGTCACTCCTTGCTGCACGACTCAGGCTTTCAGGCAGGGCCTCCGCGATAATCAGGATGCGATAACTTGTCTCAGTGGCTCCGCTGAGCCAGCGAGAGCGTGCCGTCGATATCAGGTGCAGTAACTTGACGAGCTGCATTTGCTGCAACGAGTCATCATTACCTTCACTCACCAGGGTGTTAAAAGCTGTGGATGCTTGCTGTATCTCGATGCGGTCTGCCGCACAGCGCAGTCTTTCGACAATCCGGTTACGCACCAGTGTTTGCGAAGGGGTGCCGAACAGCAGGTTAAAAAGGATCATCAAAAACATCGGCATGCAGGCCATTTTCCATGCCATCAGCAAGCCTTTGTCAGCGACCTCACCAACCGGCACCATGGTCACCAGCGTCATGATAAAGGCGATCACCAAGCCAACAATGGCCGCCTGCTCGCCCAGCGGAGTCGCTGAGCTGAGGAACAGGAAAATATACGAGGCGAAAAACATGACCGCTAGGCGCATGGCAGGGCTGTCGATGCTAACGTTGATGATCGGAATCATCAGCACCACCACGGTAGACGCCATCAAAATGACGCCCAAAGCCATAATGCAGTTCTTGACGGCATCCTGCTTGGACAGAAAAATGATCAGATAGCAGCTAATCGCGGCCTCAGGTATTTTCAGCAGCATGGCCGTTGCAGACACCAGAGCACACAGTAGCGCCACGCGCCAAGTCAGGCCCATCCTTCCGGGAAAGGGCTGGATATCCGCCCACGCCTGGCGGGCGATTTTCCCCCACGGAGATTCAGCAGCCATCGTGGTGGTGAACCGTTGCCACCGCCGATGCGCCAACACGCATCAATTCCGCCGGCGGGTCATCCAGTCGAATGCGGACGGGAAAGCGCTGCTGAACTCTCACCCAATCAAGAGATTTCGGCACAATCGGCAGCGATAACGGCAGGTCGATCAGGTCCTTCGAGGCCACGCCCCAACCTATCCCCACCACCGTGCCTTTAATGGCACGGTCGCGGTTAGCCAGCGCATATACCGTGGCGCAGTCACCGACAGCGATATTGCCCAGCATGGTTTCGGTGAAGTTGGCCGAAGCATACCAAGTGTCCGTCTTGACCAGATTGAACTGGGACTGGGCAGGCAGCGCGTAGTCACCCACAGAAACGGTCACTCCGACAACCCGACCGTCGGCAGGCGCATAGACCCGAGTGCCGTCCAGCTCATGCTGGGCAATGTCCTGAGCGGCCCGGCGCGCTTCAATCAACGCCAGGGTTGCTTCATCATTACCCACCAGCGCCTCAGCGGCCTGACGCTGCTGAATCGCTTCCTGCAAGCTGATTTCGGCATTGCGTTTAACAGTGCGCGCGTCGTGGATCTGCTGCTGAGAAACATACCCCTTGGACTCCATCGGCAGCAGGCGATCAAGGGTCTGGTTCGCCAGCGCCAGGTTTGTTGTGGCTCGATTGATTTGGGCCTCGGCAATTTCTGCATTGGCCTGCTCCGCGCGGATAGTGCGAGACTGATCACCACTGGCCGCCGTTGCCATGGCCAGGTCGGCCTGTGTCTGTTTCAGGGCCAGCCGATAGGCAGTGTCATCAATTTCCAGCAACAGATCGCCCTTGCGGACAAAGTCGTTTTCCTCAACATGCAAGGCCACGATGCGGCCCGCGACCGACGGAGCAATGTGGACAATATCGGCCCTCAGAGTGGCATCATCTGACAGCGGATTAGCGCGCGCATTCTCGTAGCTGTGGTAAGCCAGAACAGCAGCGCCCGCAATGATGGCAATGGCGATCACGGCTCCGACAATGGATGCTACCCGCTTGGAAGCATGACCTTTCATGATTCAGCGTCCAAAAAAAAGATGAGAAGATAACAGCGTCATGGCCAGCGTCAGAGACAGATATACCAAGACACGCCACGGAATGATGTCATCAAGCTTCGTCACCACGAAAATGACACGGATAAAAATCGTTGCCACCACACCGATAAACAGCGAGATTAGCCAGTAAGGAAAGAAGCTACCAAACATGCCGACAGCCGGAGCGGCTGACAAGGCCGGAGTGGCTGCCATCAACAAAAGGATCGCCAGAAAGGTTCTTTTCAGCAGCCGTTCTTTCCTGGCGGCGCCTGCTCTCAGCACCAGAGCCTCCTATTCATTGCAGTCTGCCCCTATCAAATCTGCCCCTATCAAAATAGTGCCCAACAGGGCCTTTTACTTTTGTTCGATCTTGATGAGGCGATGCACCTGGTGCATGCCGTCCCCTAAGCATGCTTACTATGGCATGCGCGGTTCGCGGCTGTCTATGCCGCCGCCCGCGCTACACGCTATTCCAGCGAACAGCCCTGTTGTTTGCCATGCACTGACGTCAGATACATGTCATCAGATAAAGGGAAGGTCAGCGGGCGGGGGAAAGACAACGTCATTGCCGTTGGCGTCCAACTGGCGAATATCCACAGGGCGGCCCTCAATATCCAGCGTTACAAGGCCTATACCGCTGGCGTTCCAAAGCCGCTCGCCCGCGCTTGCCCCGCTGGGGTCACGCGGGTGGATACTCAGCTTGCGACGTTTGGTAAACCAGTTAAGCGGCGACCAGGGCGCGTAGAGCCATCGGTTAAGCCGATCAAAGGTATTTAGCAACTGCACGGGGAAAGTGTTCTTGATGCCGCTGGAGGTCACCTGCCATAAATGTGGCGCACGCTTTTGGCGACGCACAATAATGTCGTAAGCAAACGAGTAGTGCACATCGCCAGAGAGAATCACGTAATTGCCCGGCGTTTTGGAATGACGCCAGATTTGCAGCAATGTATTGGCGGCGCCACGGTGGGCCATCCAGTTCTCGGCATCCACCACCAGCGGCTTGCCCGCCCAGGTGAACATCTTCTGAACGCCTTCAATCAGCTTTACCCCAAACATGGGAGCTGGCGAGACGATGACAGCGCTTTTGCAACCCAATAGCGCCTGCTGCATTTCCATCAGCGCTTCCCAATCCATTAAGCCGGACGGCTGTTTGGGGCTACGCTCGCTACGCCAGCGGCGGGTACGGGTATCCAAAACAATCAGCGCAGGCGTACCGGGCACCTGAAACTCCCACCCTTGAAAACGCAGTAGCCGTTCGATCAATGCATCCTGCCTGGCGCACGAAAGCGGCGCTGGCTCACGGAACAATTCGGCCGCCTGTTCGACCAGCGGGTTAAGCTTATCCGGTGCATTGCCCCACCCCTGGCAGAGCAAATAGGCCACCAGCGCATTACCAATAATGCGCTTTGAGAACGGATGGCCATACGCACAGCGCTCCCAATCGGCGGTCAGGTTCCAGTCGTCGGTAACATCGTGGTCGTCAAAGATCATCAAGCTGGGCAAATGCGCCATTAACCGAGCGCACTGCGGTAACCCGGCCACAAAATCATCCAAAGCCGCCTGCTCCTGGCGATAACGTTGGGCTGCTTTATCGTTAAGGGCAGGCATCTCCGGGGCAATCATTTGCCAAGCAACCGGTGACCACACTAAACAGTACATGGCGAGCATTTCCGCCAGTGTCATTAGATGATTGGAGGCGTTCGCCGAGGTAAACACCGGCTTTTTAACGCCGCCGAAAAATCGCTCGCGCAGCGCCACGTTGCTGGTGACATCAGGCAGCAGCGACTCGCGCTGGTAATAGCTATCAGGCGAGGCATAAAGCGCCTGGCTATCCTCCACCGTGGCGCCTTCCAGCCGCTCATCGACTAGCCCCAGGCGTTCAATAAGTGCATGCACCGCACGCAGCATGGGGCCTGCGACATCATCCACATACACCTGGTCGCCGGTCATTAATAACCATGCTGGCCACTCTTTCGGCGCTTGCTGCTTGTCCGCCAGCCAGCTGTCGCCGCGCACTAACCCATCGGCGCTCGCATGGTGAGGCTTACGGCACGAACCGTGCATTAACCGGTGATGGCGTGAGGCAATGACAAAGGCAGGATAAGCAGCGCCTTCATGGCATAACCAGGGCGCCCACTCGGGCAGCGCCTGCCACTCCCCCGTCGCCGCTTGAAGTCGCAGATCGTATTCGATGCGTTCATCAGTGGGTAGCGCGTGCGGCAAGCGCAGGTCAATCAAGTGAATAAACGCGTGCCGACCGATAGGCAGGCACTGGTGATGATCATTTAAGTGGAAGCGCTGCTCATTGCTGCCGCCCGGGAAAAGCACCAGCGACATATCAAGCGGGCGCGTTGCCACTAACCACAACACCAGGCGTGTGGGGCTAATACGGCGCAATAGCGGGCCGACCAATACATCCGGCAACGCATCATCCATTGTCATTGCATTTGCTCTCTTTTAGCCATGCGCCACCACCGGTAGTTCGACAATAACCTCAAGCCCCCCAGCCTCTGCGCGCTGAAGGCGCATTTGGCCATGATAGAGCGTGACCAGGTCCGCTACGATGGCAAGGCCCAAGCCACTTTGGGAGCGCTGTTCATCCAGGCGCTTGCCGCGCTCAAGTGCCTCCTGGCTCTCTTGCTGCGTCATTCCAGGGCCATCATCACTGACGCTCAACCAAAGTGTCTGGTCGACAACCCACACTCTAAACGTCACTTCATGGCTTGCCCAGCGCAGCGCATTATCCAGTACGTTGCCGATAAGCTCCTGAATATCCTGGGCATCCAAGTGCACACGCGGGTGATTTTCCCAGATTTGATGCAGGGTAAGCGAGCGACGCTGAGCCAGCCGACCCAGCCCGCTGAGCAGCGGCGATAGCGTATCGTGCAGCGAAATCGGTGCAAAGCGGCCACCGTCCCCCGCAGCAGAGGCCCGTGCCAGGTGATGGCGAACGGCACTGTCCATTCGGGTTAACTCGGCTTCCCAGGCGGCGCGATGCGCGTCTGGCAGCTGGTGGACCAGCAAGCGCATAACGCTTAAGGGGGTTTTCAGGGCATGGGCCAAATTACCTGCTGTATGACGGCCACGCTCAATCAAGCGCTGGTCGCGGGCCAGTACGGCGTTCATGGAAGCCGCAAGCGTAGCAAGCTCATTAGGCAGGTCTGTTGTCATCGCTGCTGCGCGCCCTTGCTCAACGTCTTTTAAGTTGGCCTGCATACGCCGCAGCGGCGCAAGCCCCCAGCGCACCTGTAGGCCCAGCACGCCTAACAGCAATACTCCAAGACTGACCAGGCCCAGCCAGAGCAAGCGCTGGAACTCGCGTATATCGGCCTTCAGCTCATCATCGCGGGCCGCTACGCTAATATGCAAAGGGGCTTCTAAAGGGGCCAGGTAAATATCTCGCTCGACGGTACGCAGTGATTGCCCACGTGGGCCGGGCAACGAGCGCGCGCTCACCTCTTCATTATCGGTGACCGGCAGGCGTTGATCCCACAGCGAGCGCGAGGTGATCGTGTGCGTTTGTTGATCGGTAATTTGCCAGTACCAGCCCGAGAAGACCTGGTCAAAAAGTGGGTCCCCAAGAGCGCGGTCATAGCGCAACTGCTCACTTAGCGGGTCAACGGAAACGCCTGCAATAATCACGTTCAGCGTTGCTTCAAGGCGTTCATCAAACGCCTCGGTCGCCGCGTTTCGGTAATGATGCGAGAGCAGCATTCCAGCAAGCGGCAAGGCCACCCCGATCATGACTAAAACGGCCAGCAGCAAGCGAAGGCTAATCGAGCGGCCTGCCCAGCGCGTTCGCCAAGTAGGCGTTACCTTGCTCATTCGCCGCCGGGCACTTCGGCCAAGAGCCGGTAACCCTGCCCACGCAGGGTGGCAAACCGCCAGGCCCCCAGCTTGCGACGTAGTCGGCTGATTTGCACATCAATCACGTTTGAGTCGGGCTCATGGTCGCGGTCGTAAACGTGTTCAGAAAGCTCGCTTCGACTGACAACCCGAGGCGCGGCGTGCATCAGGTAGCTAAGCAAGCGTGTCTCCTGGGCAGTCAAACTTACCGGGCGGCCTGCCAAGGCAACGTGCTGGGTATGGGTATCGAGGCTAAGCTCGCCCACTTTGAGTACCGGATGAGCATGGCCGTGGGTACGCCGCACCAGTGCCCGTAGCCGAAACAACACCTCACCCGGCTCGAAAGGCTTGGTAACGTAGTCATCAGCACCTGCGGTAAAGCCCGCCGCTTTATCCGCCCAACGCTCTCGAGCGGTCAGAATCAGCACAGGCAGATCAATGCCGTCTTCACGCCAGGCAGCCAGCCAACGCGTGCCGTCACCGTCGGGCAAACCTACATCAAGTATTACCGTATCGTAGGTTTCGGTACGTACCAGAAAGTCGGCCTCCTGGCCATTTTCGGCATGCTCAACGACCCAGTCACCGTCACGCAGCGCTTGGCTCAGCTCGCGGGCAATCGCCTGATCATCCTCTACCAGCAAACACTTCATGGCGTCATACCTTGTGGGCGGCGCATCTCATTGATACGCACACCCTCTATTTTCATTAACTGACCATTGTGACCATCAAATTCAAACTCAACCACTTGACCTTGTGGGCCCAGCAGCTTGATTTCATACTCTACCAGACCCTGCTCGCGCTCTACCTCCACTTCCAGCACGTCTCCCAGATAGTTCGCTTCCAGCCAGTCTAAAATGGTTTCCAAGGACGCCACCTCCCCACGGCGCACTTCACTGTGCAGTGTTTCCCAGTGCTGGTCACCTACAGCGCTGCCTATCAATATGGCAGCCAGCAGCGCCCCGCCCATCCACTTGGCAGAGGAGAGGAAGCAATAAAAGAGTCGGTGCTTGAATCGATGGCGGAGTGACTTCATTGGACTAGAATGCCAGAAGCAACATGAACGCTAGATGAATGGATTGTTCAGCTTGGGGAAATAACCGCAGTGCTATAAATCCTCTGTCGCATTCGCTGAGTGATCTGTATCAGACCACATTCATCAGGCAATGCCATTCATTAAGCAAAGAAGGAATTTGATATGAACGTCATGCAAAAAATGCTGTTGATCCCCGCCTCTGCTCTGCTTCTTACCGCCGCCGCAAGCAGCGCTCAAGCAGACGCGCTGTCCATGGATCGGGTTGACGAGGTGCTGGTACCTGCCGTCGATTATGGATTCACCCATTATGAAGAGATCAGCATTAAAAGCCGTGGACGCGCAGAAGTAGAAGGCTGGCTGGATGATGAGTGGTACGCCGACGTTGAATTTTCTCTGGGTAACGGCGAAACCCTGAAAGAAGAGCGTAAACGCTTAATTACCGGTGCGTGGGGAATGAGCGAAGAGGACGTACGCCAGGCGCTGGAAGTAGCACGAAAAGAGGGTATGAGCGAGTTTGAGGATATCGACATCGATAAGGGCGGCATTATTGATATCGAAGGCCGGGATGAGAATGGCCGCGAGCTGGAAATAAGCCTGCGTCAAGGCTCTTACGAGATTACTGAAATTGACCGTGATTAATGGCTGCTAGCGGTAGCACCCTATCACTGGCTAAGTGTTACCACACGGTGCGGGCCCTACGGGGCCCGCTTGTGTTTTTACCACTACCTAGCGACAGTGATGCCAAGGGGAGAACATCGTGGAACTGATAACGTGGAAGCAAGAAGGCATCGTGCTGAGAAAAGCGAAGAGATGATAGCGCCGGGGGTGGCCCAAATAGCGCATGATTTGGCGTGGCTGATAACAGCGCCCGACCTGGTCACGCTCCCGCCGCCCATGCCAAACGGTGGCCGCCCGACGTGTCAGGAGTTGGGCCTGGCCGCAGGCACTGCTGACTGGCTACAGCAAATAACGCCGCTACTCGCAGGCGTTAACCGCCAACAGACAGGCCGCATGGGGCACTACCACGAGCGGCTGTGGCATCTCCTGCTGGATAACGCGCCTAATACGCGGCTACTCGCCAAAAATGTGCGCATCTTTAAAAAGCGCACGACGCTTGGCGAGCTGGATATGCTTTACCGCACCCGCGATAACCCGGCGCCCGTGCATCTGGAAGTGGCGATCAAGTTTTATTTGGGCCTGCCTGAAGGCCCCGGCCCGGCCGACAGCCCAAGCCGCTGGATCGGTCCTGGTGGGCTGGATAGCCTAGCGCTAAAATGCGCTCATTTATGCCAGCACCAGTTGCCGCGCTCCATAACGCCCGGGGCACTGGCCACGCTGGCTCACTGGCTAACCCCCCGCGACATCGCCACCTGCTCGTCCACGGTAGGAGAGCTTCTTACTCATCGCCTCGCCATGCCGGGCGTCTTGTTTTACCCGTGGCATACGGCGCTGCCTTCCCCCCAACATGCTACGCCGGGCCATCACCGCGGCAGGTGGTGTTTTTTGCGTGACTGGCCTGCGCTGCGCGATAGCCTGGGTGCGTCGTTACGCATAGTCTGGTTACGAAAACCGCACTGGCTAGCGCCGCCCAGAGCGGAAGATTTTCAACCAGTGGCCGCCGTGATACCTGGCATTGAGCGACTCATCGAACAGTACGGGCCCCAGCAAATAATGCTCTACCTGCCCCACCAGCAGCGCATTGAGCGGGTATTTATTGTGCCCAACGACTGGCCCCGCCAAGTGCCCATCGCCCCCAAGGCAAAGTAGCGCACTCATAAAAAAGCCGCTTACTGATCACAGCAAACGGCGTTTTGATGATGTTCTATTTCAACCAATACCCGGGCAAAAACCAAGCGCTAGATCACGACCAGGTTATCGCGGTGAATCAGTTCATGGGCTTCTACGTAGCCCAAAATAGCCTCAATTTGGTGACTCGGCTGCCCCGACAACTGACGCGCTTCATCCACACCGTAATTGACCAGCCCTTTGGCAACCGGCATGCCCTGCTCATCGACACACACCACCATATCGCCCCGCTTGAACGTGCCTTTTACACCCCGCACCCCCACCGGCAACAGGCTGGAGCCTTTTTCGCGCAGGACTTTTACCGCCCCGGCATCCAGCGTCAGCGTGCCACGCACTTGAAGTTGCCCCGCCAGCCAGCGCTTACGCGCCGCCATCGGTGCCTGCTCCGGATGCAGTAGCGTTCCCAACGCTTCACCACTCATAAGCCGGGTAATGACATCTGGCTGGCGACCACTGGCAATCACTGTAACGGCGCCTGAACGCGCGGCAAGTTTGGCAGCACGTACCTTGGTGCTCATGCCACCCCGCCCCAGCGCTCCGCCGCTGCCCGCCACCGCTGCCAAGCGTGGGTCATCTGCGCGCCCTTCGGCGATCATCTGGGCATTGGGGTTATGGCGTGGGTCGGCATCGAACAAGCCTTCCTGGTCGGTCAGCAGCAGTAACGCGTCCGCTTCCAGCAGGTTGGCTACCAACGCACCCAGCGTATCGTTATCGCCAAAGCGTATTTCGTCGGTCACCACCGTATCGTTTTCGTTGATGACCGGCACCACGCGCATCTCCACCAGCGTGCGCAGGGCCGATAACGCATTAAGGTAGCGTTTGCGGTTGGAAAGGTCGTCATGAGTAAGCAGAATTTGCGCAGTGAGCATTTCGTGGCGAGCAAAATGTTGCTCATAGCACTGGGTAAGGCCGTTCTGGCCCACGGCGGCGGCGGCCTGCAGCTCATGCACCGCACTCGGGCGTGCTTGCCAGCCTAACCGCACCATGCCTGCTGCCACGGCGCCGGAGGAGACCAGCACCACTTCAACACCCTGTTGATGAAGCTCGGCAATCTGATCAACCCAGCCGCCAATAGCAGCTTCATCCAGGCCACGGCCGTCGTTGGTCAACAGTGCGCTACCGATTTTCACTACCACGCGGCGCGCACAGCTTAGCGCTTCGCGGCCCATCCCCTGCTCATGACTCTCCATCCGTCTCTACCTTATCAGGCACATTGTTAACGCTATTCAGCAACGATATTCAGCGATGGTATTCGACAACAATATTCAACGTCGGCCATTACTGGCAGGCTGAGCAAGCCTGCCGGTTTCGGCCGTTAGGGCGCGTACTCGACCTCAACGTCGTAATCATCATCATCGAAGTCATCGTCGTCGGCTTCTTCAGCAGGCCGCTTGCGACGACGCCCCAGACGCTCTTCGATACGAGCTACCGACTCATCTTCCATGCGGCGGCGCATCTCCTGCTCGCGGGCCAGCGCCTCTTCGTCTTCGTTCTCAAGGCGACGCTGCTCGGTCAGCCAGCGGTACGCGGCCTGAACCAGCTTGTCCGTGCCTTCACTGCTAATCGCCGAGATACGGAACACCGGGCCTTCCCAGCCAAGCGCATCAATGATCGCCTGGGCGCGCTCTTCGCGCTCCTCTTCCGGCAGCAGGTCAAACTTGTTCAACACCAGCCAGCGCGGGCGCTCGGAAAGCGCCGGAGAGAACTGACCAAGCTCATGCACAATCGCTTGAGCGGCTTCCACTGGGTCAGACTCATCAAAGGGCGCTATATCGACCACATGAAACAGCAGTCGCGTGCGGGTCAGGTGCTTAAGAAAGCGCTGCCCCAGGCCCGCACCATCAGAGGCACCTTCGATCAACCCCGGCACGTCCGCCATCACAAAGTGCTCGTGCATCCCCAGCTTCACCACCCCCAGGTTAGGCACCAGTGTGGTAAACGGGTAGTTGGCGACTTTAGGTTTGGCCGCCGATACCGAGCGAATCAGGGTGGATTTGCCAGCATTGGGCATGCCCAACAGGCCAACATCCGCCATCACCTTCATTTCCAGACGCAAATTGCGACGGTCACCTTCGGTACCTGGCGTGGTGCGCCGCGGTGCACGGTTAGTGGACGACTTGAAGTGGATGTTACCCAAACCACGTCGACCACCTTCCGCGACCAGTACCACCTGGCCAATTTCGGTAATATCCGCGATGACTTCCAGTGTATCAACATCCACAACGGTGGTGCCTACCGGCACCTTAACGTGCAGGTCTTCACCGGCTTTACCGCTCATCTGGCGGCCCATGCCGCCCTGGCCGTTCTCAGCCTTGTAAAAACGCTGAAACTTGAAGTCGACCAGCGTATTGAGCGCATCGTCACCAATCAGGTAAACGCTGCCGCCGTGCCCACCGTCACCACCATCGGGGCCACCCTTGGGCACATATTTTTCGCGGCGAAAGCTCAGACAGCCATTGCCGCCATTTCCCGCCTCAACAATAATCGAGGCTTCATCGACGAACTGCATAGTTTCTCCCGGCCGCTTCCGCCGCCCTATATGCAACGCTCCTGCCTCCATTCATTGGGCAAGAGGGTTTAAACAGACAAAAAAGCCCCGCCATAGCGGGGCTTTTTTTCATTAACTACGTTCTACGCAACCAGAGTTGCTTATTCAGAAACGATGCTAACGAATTTGCGGTTTTTCGGGCCTTTGGTCTCAAACTTCACAAAGCCTTCGTTCAGTGCGAACAAAGTGTGATCACGACCTAGACCAACGCCAGTACCCGCGTGGAAACGCGTGCCGCGCTGACGAACGATGATGCTACCTGCGTTCGCTGCTTGGCCACCGAAAAGCTTAACACCGAGGCGTTTGGATTCGGAATCGCGACCGTTACGCGTGGAGCCGGCTGCCTTTTTATGTGCCATTGCAAAATTCTCCTTTCAGGGAATGAACCGCTTACGCGGAAATTCCGGTAATTTTGACTTCAGTGAACCACTGACGGTGGCCCTGACGCTTCATGCTGTGCTTACGGCGACGGAATTTAATGATCGTCACCTTGTCACCGCGGCCGTGGGAAACGATTTCAGCGGAAACCTTGGCGCCACTCAACAGCGGGGCACCAATGTTTACGTCGTCGCCGTCTGCAACCAGCAGCACTTCATCAAACTCAATCGTTTCGCCGGTAGCGACTTCGATTTTCTCGAGTTTAAGGGTCTGACCTTCTTGAACGCGGTACTGCTTGCCACCGCTTTTGATAATTGCGTACATGTCGCTCTCCGGACTTGTCGGTAATGCCGTTATGCGTTGCATAACCAGCGCTCATCGCCTGACGCTCTTATTGACCTGCTGCGAGTGGCGCCCCTTTTGGAGCCATCTGACAGGGAGCATGATGAGTGGGTCGCGGATTATAACGACAATCGCCTTCTACCACAAGACGACAGGCCGTTGTCAATTGATGATTATTGTCGCACGTCGAATGGATACCCTGCACGCGCCTTGACGCTTTCCCGGTAGCCCCATAGCATGACCTCAATTCAGGGGCGTACCCCTCCACCTGCCGCGATGAACGGAACCCATGACCGCCAACGTCTCCCCAACCCCGACTGCCAGCCCTACGCCCTCACCGCTGCACGCCGTGGTGGCAGATGACTTTGAAGCCGTCAACCGGACGATTGTTGAGCAGCTCACCTCGAAAGTCCCGCTCGTCGAGACCATTAGCCAATACATTATTGAAAGCGGCGGCAAGCGTTTGCGGCCCATGCTGGTACTGCTGGCAGCTCGTTCACTGGGCTACCAGGGCGACAAGCACATTACCCTGGCCACGCTGATCGAGTTCATGCACACATCCACACTTCTGCATGACGATGTGGTGGATGAGTCTCACATGCGCCGCGGCAAAAAAACCGCCAACGATGCCTGGGGTAACGCACCATCGGTGTTAGTCGGTGACTTCCTCTATTCGCGCTCATTTCAGCTCATGGTCGATGTTGGGTCGATGCAGATCATGGCGATTCTCTCCAGCGCCACCTGCACCATCGCCGAAGGCGAAGTGCTACAGCTGACCAATATTGGCAACCCCAGCGTCTCTGAAGCGGACTACTTTGAAACCATTCAAGGTAAAACCGCCATGCTGTTTGAAGCTGCCAGCCACAGCGGTGCCGTACTTGCTGATGCCACACCAGAGCAAGCCCAGGCGCTACAGTTATATGGCCGTTACCTGGGCCTTGCCTTCCAGTTGATTGATGACCTGTTGGATTACCAGGGCGATGCCGACGCCATGGGTAAAAATGTCGGCGATGACCTGGCCGAAGGCAAGCCCACCCTGCCGCTGATTCACGCCATGGAGCAGGGCACGCCTGAGCAGGCCAAGCTAATTCGCCAGGTGATCCGCAAAGGCGGCCTTGAGCAGTTGGATGACGTACTCGCCATTGTTCACGCTACGGGCGCGCTTGAGTACACCCGTAAACGCGCCAATGAAATGGCCGATAAGGCACTGGCGCAATTAGAGTTACTTTCACCCAGCCCATATCGCGATAGCATGGCGCAACTCGCCCGCTTGGCCGTTGACAGGCAAGCATAAATTCGCACAACAGGGGTGCTGATGCTTGATAAAAAGCGTCCCTTTGTGTAAGATACGCCCCGTTGTTGAGCACCGCTCACAACCTTCGGAATATAGCTCAGCTTGGTAGAGCGCTGCCTTCGGGAGGCAGAGGTCGTAGGTTCGAATCCTGCTATTCCGACCAAAAAGATTATTAAAAACGGCCACTTAGCTTACACAGCAAGTGGCCGTTTTTCGTTGGGTCTGGCGCTAGGTGACATATAGGTGACACCCGTCTGAAATTTCGGCTTTTCTAAGCTCTCCAGAACAAGAGAAGGGCCGTGACGAACGCAGCCCTTCAGTGTGACGATAACCCCCAACGGGGAGTATCCTCATTGCTCCATCCCTGCATCATCCCCGCTTAGCTCCGTGTAGTCGCTCTCATAGGTTTCACCAGGATAGGTGCCATCGTCATGCTGTAAGCCAAGGCGCCTAGCCCTACCAATCATATTCCGCTCGACTTCAGCAGCATGCTCTAACGCAGCCTCAATGTTCTTTCGCATGGCTTCATGGTCAATGGGAGTAATAGTGGGCTTCTCTTCGATCTCCACCTTGTCTTTCCACAATTCAGGCTGCCGGTTCTTCAGCCACAGGCGCGCGGCTTGGGTGTCCGGTGGGTAATGCCGGTGTAGATCCGTTAGCGTCACGTCACCTTGGTAGTTGGATACATGAGTCTCGGGGAGCACCACCCCGATAGCTCTCCTGTAGAGCGCTTCGGCCACCTCAGCATCGGCCAGCGCTGCCCCTCGCCTTATGGACTCTAAAAAATCCGGGTATTCACGGCACCAGTTGTAGATCGTGGCTTCGCTCACTTCAAAGAATTCCGCCACTTGGCTGCGCGTCATGCCCAGCAACATCAAGCGGTAAGCCTGCTCTGCATACTCAGGCTGGTACTCACTGGGTCGGCCTCGACCGTTGGTTACGGGCGTAACCTCTTGCGTAACCTGGGGCGTAACCGTAACCCCATGCGTAACCTCTGCGTCTGTGTCGCTGGCTGGGGCTGTAGGCTGTGCCCGCTTTTGCCATTCATCCGCTTTGGCACGCCTGCTAACAGCCACCCGCGATACAGGTAGCGATAGCTCTCGAACCAACCAGGCGAAGCCCTCGCGGGAATCCGCCTCCCACAGCTTACGGGCTTTCTGCCACTGCCTCGTGGTCATCTTCGCTGCCATATCATCACCTGCGCTAAGCGTGTCTGTGTCTTTTAGAAGCCGTTTTGAGGCTGTGCCCCTTGCCAGCCTTGACCATCCCATGCCGTCAACGTCGCAAACGTCACGGGTATCTGCATTTGTACAAAACGACCGTATTTATCAGAAGGTGAGTTAAGTGGTAGGCCAATGCTCTCGATAACCAGCGGGGCAAAAACACGTTGCTTGTAGCGAACGGCCAACAGTGCGGGGACTTCAGACGGCAACGCGGCTTCAACCAAAGACTTTGCCGTTCTGTTTTCAGATCCCGCCCAATCTAGTGCTGCCGTGAGTAGCGTGCCCTCTGGTGCTAAGTAGCGCGGCAGCGCCCAATCCATTAGAAGATTGACGGCTTCCTCTACTTCTGTCTGAGGGTCACGCCAGGCGCGAAGCATGATCGTCACGTTCAACTTGATAGGGGTCATGCCAGTGAAAACCTGGGTGCTGTTTAGCTTGGTAATGCCCGTACGTCCTCGCGCATGCTCAACGGCGGCGGTCGTTTTATCAGCGAAGCTACCCGGCGTGGCTTTGTCGAACTTCTCCCTCTCTTCGCTGGATAGCATCCCCCTCACGGTTTCAATAATTGGCTGAATCGTCCCAGATTGGAGCATTGCGCTAAGACTGGGTGAAAGTGAATCTGAGCCCGAGTTTTCAAACGGCGATCGCCAGTCGAACGTTGCTTCTAGGTTGGCATCATCCACGAACAAGCACTGAAGGATGCTGCCGTTCTCGTAAAGCGGGTCGCCGTTAGGGCCCACCTCGTAGATACTAGCGATTAGGTGCTTATTGATACCGTCCCAGTGGGGGCCAATGCCCCCACCTGGTGCGGCAGCGGTAACCCGCATATCAGAAAGCCGCGTTGCCATATCAATCTTCTCCCTCAGCGCATTTATAAACCGCTTTTAACAGCAGGCGGGCATTCTGAAGTCGCATCATGGCAGCCTTTAAAGCGTTTTCATCGTTACCGTATAACCGCTTATCGGCCTGAAAGCGCTGCACTGCCGGGTACGTTTCTATCGCGCTCAGCAACTCCTTGGTTTGCTCTTCAAGGATGGCGTGGATCTCTGCCGGGGTAGGCGTCACGTTGCTCATACTCATGCGGTTAGCTCCCGGGGCGATTTGGCTTGCTCATGCATCTGTAGGCGATGAACGTAGCTACCTAAGCGCCATTGAACCTCCTCTTCAATTGAGGGCAGTGAACGAAGCTCTGAAGTTAATTTTTGAATGTCCGACTGAGGCGGCTTTGCTCGACTTTCTGCCTCTTCAAACGTTAAACCAGCTTCGGTTAACTGCTGGATCGACTTGAGTTGCTGGCTTTTCAAACGCTCTATGCGTTGTTCAAGGCCCGTCTTTTCATCTTTGAAACGGCTCCTTCGGTTCATTAATGCTGTCGTGACCGACTGAAGCGCATCGTCTAAGGTTTTCTTTTGGCGTTGCAGGCGGCCATCCTCTTTGCCTATGGCATCCCTAAGCGCCTCAGCGTCTTCGACCTGAAATTTCAGGCTCAGAAGTAGATCGGCAATAGACCAGTTATGCTCACTGAGCAGCAGCGCCATGCGGGCTTTTCGTGGCGCTCGCGCTATATCCGCATTGAGCTTATCTACCAGCGCCAGCAAGCGCTGGCCTTCGGCGGCCAGGCGTGGGTCTGCGAGCGTATCAAGCTGAGCAGCGGCGGTTTTGAGGTCTGTGGGCTTTTTAGCCATGGTGTCGATCTCCGATTAGCGGTGTTGGATGAGTTGCTGAAGCTGCCCTTTGGCAGCGGTGATTGATTGCTGGGCTTGTCTCGCCCAAATACGGCGCAATACGCATAGCTGGCCGTGGGCAGCACGATCGCCGGTGATAACGCGGCGGCTAAGCGCATCTTCCAGCCGCTGGCGCTCCTGTGGCGTGAGAGGCGCGTTATTTTTTGGCATTGCGTATCCCTGCTATAAGCTCTTCGGCACGATCAATGCCCACTTCGCCAACCATCCGCTTAAATGCGGCGTCACCATCGGCGGTGTTCATCTTCGCTAGCACTTCCAGTTTCTTACTGCCGTTGGCGAGTTTGTCCGGCTTAGTCTTCGTCGCTCGGCTCTTTTTGCGCAGCGATGCCCGGGAACGGTCAAACTCCCTATCACCCGTCACAGCGCGCCCACCGGTAGGCCGTGCCGCCTGCTTGTCAGCCATGCGATCGGCTTCTTTCTGAAGCTGGCGTATGTGGCCACTGCCATCACCGCTCTTACGGCCTTTCTCGATAGCGCGGGCAAGGAACATTTGCACGGCGTTGCCAGCGTCAATCTCCGACATCACGCGCAATACGTGCTTGCAGGCCACGCCCACTAGGTTGGGGTTTCGAATCTTCGGAAAGCCGTCTTCACGCGGGCCTGCGTTGTAGTCGCCTACGGTGGCTAAGTACCGGTACCAATAGCGATGGCGGCCACAGTCGCAGTTAAACCGGATGCCTTTCTTACGCAGCTTCACGGCTGCTCGCTGAGAGGTGTCCTCGCCTGCAATGACCTGCTCGGCGTAGCCGGTAAACTCCACAATGATGTGGTGACGGCTTACATCGCTATCAGGCCCTGCGTTGGTCATGAAACGCACTTCCAGGGCAGTCACCTTGCCGCCTGCCTTCAGCGCACGTGCGCCAGCGGGTATGATCGTGTTGATTTGAGTGCGAGCCCGCTTCCGGTCTTCAGACAGGGACATATCGACCACTTGGCGCGCTGTGATCCCCCCTTCAAAGCGGCGACCTAGCTCGCGGGCCTTTTGGCGAAGCTGTGCCAGGTCATCTGACGTCATGGGCCGAAGTTCGCCACCCAGCATGGTCATCATCAAGCCGCCAGCATTGACCGGCACGTTGCCCGATCGCATTTGCTCGGGGCTTAGGATGTTCTCAGCCTTAGCGCGCTCGCTAAGCTGTTCGCTCTGAACCTTGCGCGCCTCAGCCGCCGCGCCCTTCAGGTTGCTGGCTGGCGCTTGCCTACGTGCGCCAGCCATTAGCTTTCGTCCGGGCCGGGTTTTTCGTCTGATGCATCCATGCACTGGAGAAGGATGCACTCGCGAAGGGAGGAAATGGCCAGGTCAATACCTGCCAACCCGAGAATGGCGCGGCCCTGGGTAAGCTGCTCACCTGCGGCCACGTCGTGCAGCTCATTGGCCAGGGCTTCGAGAATGCCTTCAACGTCATTGAGCAGTGCTATTTGCTCTGACTGCTCGGAAGTATCGATATGTTTCTGGTGCATGGGGGACGCTCCTGTTGGTTGAGCGTCCAGTTTTCACCATGCTTGATTAATCTTACTTAGGCTTTTCCGGGTGCGAATATTCAGCTTTCAGACATCGCTAAACGCTGTGGCCTAAGCAGCGTTGGGTGGTAGATCGTCATCAAGCAAGGCGTTCACCAGCCCTTGCAGGCGGGCAAGGCGTACACGCACCAGGGCGGCCAATGTGCCGGTTGGTAGTTGCTGCTCGATGGTCTCCAGCGAGGCCGCGCAGCCCATTAGGGTTTCGTGATCGTGGTCTGATCCCAGCGCTATCCACACCAGGTAGGCGCTGTGTGCAATGTCTGGGTCGATACCGTGAAGGTTGGCCGCCAGGCGGCGGGCTTCGATGATGGCTTCATCTAACATGGCGGTTACCTCCCCGTAGTTTATTGTTAGCGGCGCGGCGACCTGCATTGTCACGGGCGGCTTCTCGTGGCTCGATACTGGCCGCGTGCTTCCAGGTGATGACGTACTGCTTAGCGGCTTCCAGGGCTTCCCGTAATGGCTGCATCGCTAAACAACGGGTGAGCAGCTTTTCATCTTCCGGCACCAGCGGACAATTCTCACGAATGAGGCGCAGCCATTGCGGGGCATGATCGACCACTGGCGCGCTGGGGGCTGACTGGGTCACGGGTACCAGGGCAGGGGGCAGGTTAGGCCATACGGCTTTGGCAGCTTCTAGCGCTTGCGGGTCATTCAGCAGGCGTCGACAGTAGGCGCGCGCAGTAGCATTATCCGGTGCAACTACAAAAGCATCATCCAACACCACGGCCAACTCGGCAGCAGCTTCCCGCGTTAGTTGGGTCATGGCATCACGTGCCAGCGCTTCCACTAGCCCGAGCGAGCGGCCAGTCGCTTTAAGGCCACCAATAATGTCCGCAATCTCTGCCGAGGTGGCGAGCTCAATGCTCTTTTGCTGAGGTGGGGATAGAGCATTGTTTTCTGAAAAAGCACCCTGAGCCATCCCCCCTAAACCCCGCAAAGTGCTTTTAGGGGTTTGCGGGGGGTACTGGCCTACGCTTTTCTGGCTCTTTACTTGGGGTGAAGTGTTAGCAATATCGTTGCTACTCGCCTGCACTCGACTCAACCAGCGTCCCATTAGCCAGCCTCCCTGTTAGGTAGGTAATCTGAATGCCACCAGAAGCTAATGCTGGGGCGTCCGGTGGTGGGTGTTTCCACTTCGCTGAGATAGCCATGTTCGACCAAGATCGACAAAGCGGCTTGAACAGTTTCGGACGTATCGAGACCCGACCAACCGCGTTGCTGCAACTGCTTAGCCTTGAAGGGTGAAGGCAGTTTTTCACGGCGCTTTATAATCAGCTTGGCACCTTCCACATCACGGTTAAGTGCAGCGCTATAAAGCCGCTCGGCGTGGCTACGCAGAAAGTCAGCCCACTCCAAGGCACGAGCGGTGGAGGCTTCTCCTACACTTCCTTGCTCGCCATCTATCACGGCAAACAGCAGCGCCAGGCTCCCCACTGTCTTGGGCATCTTCAATAAGTGTTCTGCCAGCAGCGAGGGCATTTCCTCGTCTCGGCATTCAAGATTGATTTCAGTAGCCCATTCCACAAACATCGCTTGGGCATCTGGCGTAAAGCGCCAGCTTGGTGGGTTGCCTTCCTCATCTGTGCCCACTTCTAGAGAGTGAAGGCGGTAGAACGTCTGGCGATACTGCTCTTTAGCATCTGTTGCGGGAGTACGATCAATCCATTTCCAATGGCGGATCGCATCCGGCCAGACGGCTAGCTGAAAGCGCTGAATTAAGCCATCGTTAGTGGTGCCTTTGGTGGCGCTGCGGACGATGGGAGCCAGCTTGCTAGGCTGTATACCACCCACGATATTGAGCGCACAGCGTTCAATAGCCACGGTACCCCTGCCGATGCGATCGTAGGTAAAGCGGCCATCGCCGTTGAACGCCTCCAGGTAAAATGCGCGATCGCTGGCGTATTCTTCTTGCTGCATCTTTGAAAGCCAGCCTGCTAGTTCATCACGGAGTATCGTCAAGTGATATTCCGCGGCATTCATCAGCTCACCTGCCTTTTCTACGGTTGCATCGTTGATCGTTAGCCGCATTGGCGCAGGTGGCGGCTCGGCTTCCTCAACGGATTCAAGTACAGTGCGAGCAGCATCCATCTCGCCTTTTGCTGCAAAACCCTTGGCTTTCTTCTTGGCTTCAGCGCGCGCCAGCTCTTCTAGCTCCTTATCGGTTTCATAGCGCCTCACATCTTCTTCGTACTGGCGACGGCCATCAGCCTCAATGGCATCGATAGGAAAGCGCATCGCCTTAAGTGCTGGGCTTTTCATCGCGCTTGGGCCACCAATCAGTGCAGCCCATAACGTCACCACGATTTCCCAATCATCATGTTGTTTCGGCTTAAGTCTAACCTTATGGCCGATTAAGCCAGCGAGCAGCACTAGCACAGTAACGGCGCAGTATTCGGGTGGGCACTGTAACCGTTGGGATGTATCAATAACGTAGCCGCGTAGCGACTCAGGTAGCATCTCCGGATCAAATGGTGGCACATTGCTAAGACTCGCAGGCAATGGCTTGGGATCGGGCGCTTTTTGAGTTGGAGCGCCATTTTCCCCGGCTTTGATATCTACCGGATCTGTCTCTGAGCCCAGAGGTGCCAGCCTTACCACTTCTCGACTCATAGACCACGCTCCTTGCGGCATAGGGCCACGTCGGCAAAGTCCGTACAGCGCTTACAGCCTTCGCAGAAGGTCGGCATCAACATCTTGGTCCCAATGGCCAGGGCTGCAAGACGTGCCTTGGACACGCCGGGGTTGCCCTCAGTGAAGCGGTCATCATCGGTAGCGATAGTGATAGCCACCTCATCCGGCAGACGCTGGCGTACACGACGTGCGACGGCCTCCAAGTTGTCGGCATTACGGGCCACTACCACGGGCACGCTCATGGCTTCATGGAGCGCCGCAGCGGTTGCCCAGCCCTCAGCCACAAGTACACGGTTAGCGCCAGCCAGCTTGCCTACTAGCCCAGCTACACCTTTAACGCGACCATGCTTAAGCACCGCTTTGAATCCATTCGGATAAATACGCTCAATGTTGGCTAGTTCCCCGTCATAGAACAGCGGTACCAGCAGCATAGAATCACGCTGGCGTAGGCCATGCGGTGCCAGGCGCTTCTTGGCTAGGTAGGGGTGATAAGAGTCAGCAGCGCCAGCAGCAGCCCACCAGCGGCGGGCTTGCTCGGCTGTCTTGTCTTGCTGTTGACGGCGTTCGGCCTCGCGTTGCTCCCTTGCATGCTGTGCCGCTAGACGCGCCTCAGCGGCGGCGGTGGGGTCAATCTCGCCGCCAATGCCGATAGTGTGCTGCTCTCCGGTATGCCAGAAGCCATAAACGCCCACTTCCAGCGAAGGGCACACATACCAGCCGTTACGGTTGCCTTTAGGCTTGTCGGCACTATCAAAACGGTGCAGGGCACCATCTGCGCGGATTGCCAGCCCGGTAACGCCATAAGCGGCTAAGGCATCGACTAGCGCCTGCTCAATGCTGCTATACTGGTTTTGCGTTGGCAGGACGCTTGCACGGGCCTCGGCTCCTCTATTGAGGGCCGGGGTTTGTTGCTTTGTGGGTGCAGGCATCACTCACCTCCCACAAGACGCACAGAGACTCCGCTTTCAACCAAGTGATATTCGATCAAGCCATTACCTGCCAAGCGGCGCAACTCTTTGCGGGCCATCTTTCGGCTGAAGCCATTCATTGGCGCCAGTTCGTTTACCAGATAGCCCAAGAAACAGTCGTCGAATTCGTCGGTAATTTCCCTAATGGCGTTAAGCATTAGATCAACAAGGGCATGCTGAGGGTTGTCGAAGATGCTCATTGTTTGCCCCCTTCCTGCTCAATCGAACCGCCTAGCTCACTTACATCGTCAGCACCTTCCCGGGTGATTTCATGCCCAAGTTTGGCTAGGCGTGCCGCCGTCTTGTGTTCACCGCTTTCAAGCATCTTTGCGATGGCGTCAAACAGCGCGCTAGCGTGCTCAAAGCGAATCTCTGCAATCTCGACGTCGAGCATAATGTGCTGAATGGCTGCCTTATCCATGGGATACCTCCGATTGCATCTGGCTGGCTGCAAGGGCTTCTTCAAACAGGTGCGCGTAGTGAGTAAGCGCGCTAGGCATTATCTCGTGGCCCTTTTTCTCGGCATCGGCTGCCTCTTCGCGCATCGTGCGAAGTAGGCCAGTGAGCTTGGCGCCAGGGTCGGGGATTGGTTGGGGCTTGGGTGCAGTGGTTTGAAAGAGGCGGGTGGTAAGCAGCTCTAAAGTATCGAGGTGGTGCTGGGTACCATACAAAACAGCCGCCAAGACATGTGGTGCAACTTCTTTTTCACCGTCTACAGCATCGTTAAGAGCGATCTCCACTAAAGCAACAGTGTTACGCAGTACACGAAGGTGCTGGCTAGCTTCATCGTAAGCTTGAAGATGGCTCATGCCAAACCCCCTGTGCTGCACTTGTCGGCTTCCAGGGCACGGGCTTCTAGCTGTTGGGCTTTTTCAATGTGGGAGTTGTACTTGCGGAGGCGAACGCTGGCGCTGCTATCGGCAAACAAGGCGCTTTTGGCCATTGCACGGTGGGCAGCGGCGCGGCCTTTAAGGCTGCGGGTAATCAGGCTGGATAGGCGGATTGATGCCGTCATTGGTGACACTCCTAGAGTTGAGGAGTCGCCACGATCCTTCCTACGGGATTGGGTGGCGACTGTACGCAGGGTAGGAAACCGGCACTCTAGGAAACCGGCCAAGCCGAAGCTTGCCCACGCACAGCCGCCATGACGTTCAGCGGGCACAAAAAAAGCGCCTGCTGATATGGGGGCGCTGTTGCGCCTAGAGATAAACGGGTTCCTACGCCCGGCTGACGATTTTGCGCCAGCACATGAAGCATAGCCGGGGTTGGTAGCAGAGGTCAACATTAAGCCACCTCCCGACGCTTTACGTTTTCCTCAGCGATACTGCCCACGGCGTCACCAGCGCGCAGCCATTCCAGCACATCAGCCAAGCGATAACGGATGCGACGGCCACGGCGCACAAACTTGGGTGCTGGGCGACCAAGCAATAAGCCAGTGATACGGCTCTTGCGTGCCGTGCCCGGCTGAGCAGGTATCAGGTGGGGGAATACAGCGCGTTCGGGTAGCTCGATCAATGCAGGGTCGAAACCTGCACGATAGCGCTCTAGGGCACCCTCTAGCAGGGTGGTAGGGGGTTGCGTTCTGTCAGTCATTGCAGCGTCTCTCTGTTCCTAGTTGACGCTGACAATGGTGAGATAGCCGACAACCCTTATAGCAACACTGTTAGGGTTCAGGGTAAGTGCCCTAAGAGTGGGCCATTTACCCTTAGGGCTGGCTGAAAGCCGCATTGTTACTGGATCAATTGCCCTGAGGGTAAAAGTTGGTTTGTTGCCTTCCGCTACCGCTCGATAGGGCAAGCTACTGCCTCTATTGCTTTAGCTTTAGCCTCGGACAGTTCGGGGTGCTGACTTCTTAAGTCTCTGACAATCCCTTCAGCTTTTGGCCTTTTCTCCGGGTCTTGCCAATACTTGTGTTGGGCTTCAATGGCTTTGGCCATTAAGTGGCCGGGGTGCAATGGCACGGATGTTTCTAGCTTCTCCACTTTGGCGCGTAGCTCAGCCACCTCTTGGCGAAGGGCGGCTAGTTCATCATCATGGTTAGATGGCTGGTGCGACCGGTCAGGCGTTACAGTTTCTTGTGCATCGCCTATTGGTTTTAGCCATTCGGGTACGGGCTGGCCTGCGCCATCAAGCCATTGCCTTAAAGATTCACGGCGAAAGGTTGTATCAAAGCTAATAGATGCCCTATGCCCCAAGTCGTAACTTACCCAGTTAGCCGGGTCTTCATCATCTACGGGTAAGTGCCCAGTTCTAGCGTCAAGCACCACAGCATCCAGTATTGCTTGGGCTTGCCTTGCTCCAATCCAGTTACCATTAAGGGCTTCCTCTACTGTTCGTGGCCCGTCGTCTACTTCTGCCAAGTAAAGCGCGAATTGGTCAGCGCTAAAGCTCCTGTAAAGGCGTCGTGTATCTATCATGCCTGCGCTACTCCTAACGCACTCCAAGTAGATTGGCTGGCTAACACGGTGGAGTTATCCGCGCTTTCAGGTGATCGGCCCTAGCCAGCCAAAGCGGGCGGCATGTGCCGCGTTAATCTTCTAGCGTGAGCTGGCGAATATGAATGCCCATGGCGGTGGCCAGCTTCTTCAAGGTGGTATGGCGAGGCTTGGCGCTGGCGCTTTCCCACTGTGCTACCTGCGCTTGGGAGACGCTCAGGCGGCGCGCAAGCTCAGCCTGGGTGATATCAAGGTACTCGCGCCAGCAGCGTGTTAGCGGCACGTCATCGACTAGGTGGCGGCTTACGATCTCATGCGGCAGCGTCAGCGCGTCAACCTCTCCAGCACGCTCCACCAGGGCAGTAAACTGCTCTAATGGCAGCACGGCATAGCGGCGGCCTGCCTGCTCGCTAATTTGGTAATCAATAAGTGCGTTCATCGCGTTTTTTCACCTCCTCGATAGAGACCACTTGAAGGCCCGTTTCCACATCGAACAGCACACGATAGCGGCCTACACGTAGGCGGTATTGGTACTGGTGGCGGGTGAGGGGCTTGATGTCGTGGGTCTCTTTACACTCTGGCCAAGTGGTTAGGCTGCCCACCCGTTCAATGACCATGGCGCGGTCAGACGCATGTAGCTTCTTGGCTTGTTTGGCCGCTTTAAGCGTCCATTGCACTTGATAGGTCATAAGTTTTTATAAGTTTAGGCGTTGGTTGAGACAACGGCAAGCGTTGCGTTGGGCTCATTACTTTCGCTTGTCAGTGAGTCGCCACCCGGCACCTGCTGGGCGAACGCTTCTACGATGTCGCGCGTATGGTCAGGGCGAAGGTGGGCGTAGTGCTGAATCGTCGTCTGTATGTCGCTATGGGCCATCAGTTTGGATACCGCCAGCAAGTCAGCACCGGCCATTACCAACTGGGACGCGAAGTTATGCCGAAGGGTATAAAGCACCAGGTCGCTGGGTAATTCGGCAAACTTGCGCACTTTGGCCCATGGCTTTTGCATTGCGGTTCTGTCAAAGCGTTTACCGGTTTCCGGGTTAGGAAACACAAGCCCTGTCTTGGGCTTTCCCTGCTGTTCGTGCCAAGTATTCAAAACGGCTGTGGCCGCGCTGGAAAGCGGGAAGGTTTGTGGCTCTGGGTGATGGTGCGCAGTTTTCTCGATGGTCTTACGGATCGTCTTGAACGTTAGGTTCACGTGCTCCCAACGTAGGCCCGTAATGTCACCAGGCCGAAAGCCCGTGTAATACATGGTGAGCACCCACGGCTTCACATGATCGACGTAATCAAGGCTATCCAGATCGGGCAAGTAGGGCTTCCCATGGGCGCGGCTACTGCGTCGTTGTTCGCGCCTCTCCTCTTGGTAAGCGTCTAGGCCAGCAAACAAGGCTTTCACTTCTTCCGGCTCAAGATAGCGTCGCTGTGAGGCTTGCTCGGTCATTTCCTCATCAGTGAGAGCGGGACGCTGCAAGCTGATACGCGCCAGCGGGTTGACGGGAATTACACCGCGTTTAGCGGCGTGTGATAGTACCGAGCAAAGCGCACCAAATGAGCGTTCGAGGGTACTAAAGGCAAGCGGTTTATCGGCGCTTTCCTGCTTAGCCTGCCAACGCTCCACGTCTGCTTGTGTGAGATCGCCCATTGGTTTATCTAGCCAGTCAGCAAAACCCTTTTCTATGCGCCGCAGCGTACCAGCACCGTCTTTACGACGACCCTGGTAAGCGGCATAAGGGCCAGAGAGGTAGGCGCGTAACGTTAATTGTTCTTGGCGCTCGCTTTCGGCCTTAGCTTCTTCGATAACGGCGCGGGGATCCCCTCCTTGTGCAACGATGGCCAGCGCCTCAGCAGCATCTCTACGGGCTTGGGCAAGTGTCAAAGCACCATAAGTACCCAGCGTCATCATTCGGCGTTTGCCCGTCTTGGTGCGGTAGTAGAGGCGAAAGGTTAAGCCGCGCATGCTTGGCCGTACATGGAAGCCAGCAAGATCGGTATCCCACACATCGGCGGATGGCTGTTCTCGCGCCAGCTTTTCGACGCTCTTGGAGGTCAGCTTTATGCGGGTTTCAGTGCCTGCCATGATGCGCCTCATTTGCTAGGTGACAGATAGGTGACACTTAGAGGATATATCTAGGCACATCAAGGAACAAGGAAGAACCTAAACAACAAAAGCAAGTTATTGTATATAAAGGG
This sequence comes from Halomonas sp. 111, assembly GCF_052379685.1. NCBI lineage: Bacteria > Pseudomonadati > Pseudomonadota > Gammaproteobacteria > Oceanospirillales > Halomonadaceae > Halomonas > Halomonas sp. 111. Next base: position 53,877 of record NZ_JBQSYV010000006.1, on the reverse strand, counting down.
TATATTTATTCATTATTGTTTATACCTGTTCCTACTCATTTACCCCATAAACGCCTTCGGGAGGCAGAGGTCGTAGGTTCGAATCCTGCTATTCCGACCAAGAACACTATTAAAAACGGCCACTTAGCTTACACAGCAAGTGGCCGTTTTTTTAATCTACACTTCCGCTAGCCTATTCTTCGAGCAGGTCAGGCGCGACGCTGATAACCTCGCTTCTATAGTCATTCAGTGCATTTTCAATGATTTCAATCCAAGCGCTTTCCGTTGCGACTTGTCGCCGCTGAAGGGTATGAACAGAGACATTTTCTTGTGCTTCGCTAGACCGAAGCTCCAAGACAGTTGCGATGCGGGTATTCAAAGTGATGGCCCAGAACCCTGGGTTGAACCATGCCCAAAACTCATCGATGTAAACATCGATTATGGGAGTATCTGCGACGACGCCAGTTGAATGAGTGAGGACATTATAACCAGACTCACGCAAGGCGAGCGTCAAGCTGCTACGCACGACTTCATCAACGGTCTGTCCATTCTCTAACAGAACGTCCCCCAACGCTTTACCGTAACCGTTCCTTTTTCGCCCAACCGCTCTTGCCTTGGTCTCATCAGAAGCTTTGCTTACCCCTCCTTTTCCAAGAGAAGGAGTACTCGGCTCTCTTGGCGCCTCCTCAAAAACCCTGCGATCTATCACCTCGCCTATTATTACTTCTTGCCCTGCACTAATATATTGACTCGTATTTTCTTCTGGCAGTGTCAGCGCTATTTCGCTGCGGCTAGTAGCACACCCTGACAGCAACGCCAGACAAAAAACCGCCACTACCCCTGAATATATGTTAAGTCTCAATGCCTTATCCCCTTTGATTAGTTTTTATCTAATAAAGTTATTTACTAGGAGTTAAAGCTTCCTCCCTGGAGGGGGCTATGTCAACTTAGACAAAACCAGCATTATTACCTAAAGCCTTGAACGATCTGCCTATTGAGACCACCTCACCGTTTCGCATCATTTGAGCCGCATTCCTTTTCCATACCCTATAATTAAGTTAAAGTAGCCGCCTTTTTTGAGCAGGCTGCTAAGTGGTGTCCTTTTCTCTATTTATCGAAGACTGGCGGGGCTGGCTTCCTGAAGAGGCAATGGCAACCGTTAAGCCAAATCGTCTTATTTCGGCCCAGTTGAGTAGCGAACTGCCTGCTATGCTGCGGCGACGGCTTGATGATACGGGCCGCGCCACTTGCGATATTCTGCGAGAACTCGACCCACAGGCTAACGCCCCCTTGGTGCATGCTTCACGGCATGGCGATACGACGCATACGCTCGCGATGCTGGAGAGCCTGCAGCGGGGCGACCCGATCTCCCCTACCCGCTTCTCAATGTCAGTGCATAACGCTATTCTGGGCGTTCACTCTATTGCGCAATCGCATCACCGTCCCTTGCAGGCGTTAGGCGCTTGTGGTGATGAGTTTGATGCGCTTCTTCACGAGTCGTATGGGTATTTACAAGCGGGCTACCCCACCGTAGTTGCCGCATTTTCAGAAAGCTGTCTTCCTGCGGCCTATCAGGGCGAAACACAGCACCCAGGCACAGCCTGTGTTATTGGCATGCGCTTAACTCTGCAACGAGGTCGCGCCATCACGGCATCTACATCAGCCCACAGCGCTTCTCCGACACCGGTCAATGTGCTGCAGTGGCTTAGTGGGGAGACCGCTTTCCTAAACGGTCGACAGCGCTGGCATCTGGAGCAGGAATGAGTATCAACCAACTGTATCGCGGCTTGGGTACGGCTATTTCCTTCACCGTCTTCGGGATCGGTGGCCTTTTCATTGGCTTGGTGATTGCGCCACTGTTGAATCTCTGCGTGCGTAATACTGAGCGGCGCCGCTACCTGGCGCGCCGCCTTATCCGCGTCTGCTTTCTCGGATTCATCAATTTGATGAAAGGCCTTGGCGTGCTTGATTACCGCGTTGACAACCCTGAGCGCCTCAAACGCCCTGGATTGCTTGTGATTGCCAATCACCCCTCGCTCATCGACGTTATTTTTTTAATCGCTTACACGTCTCATGCCAACTGCATTGTAAAGGGTCGGCTGACCCGCAATTTTATTACCCGCGGCCCTATTCGTGCTGCGGGCTATATCACCAACGATGACCCCGAGTCAGTGCTGGAGGCTGCCCGTCAGAGCCTGCAACGAGGTGACTCACTGATTCTATTTCCTGAAGGCACCCGCACTAGCCCGAAACGCCCGATCAAATTTCGTCGCGGGGGAGCAAATATCGCCCTACGCACCGGTACAGCGCTCACCCCTGTCCTGATACGCTGCACGCCGACCACACTGACAAAACACGAACCCTGGTACCACATCCCCGCTACCAGGGTTTTAATGGAGCTTAGCGTGCTTGACGACCTGCACGTTGATTCCGCTAGCCAACAACCAACCGGCCAGCTCGCTAGACAACTAACTCAATGGCTGAGCGACCACTTCAACAGAGAACTGGAACACTTCCATCATGATAGAAACCTGCAATCAGGCGCTGGAACTTGAACTCAAGCGTCTCATCATTGACGCGCTAGAGCTTGAAGATATTACGCCTGCCGATATTGACCCAAGCGCTCCCCTGTTTGGCGAAGGGCTAGGACTTGACTCTATCGATGCGCTTGAACTCGGGCTGGCACTGCAAAAGCAGTACGGTATCAAGCTTGATTCCGAGGCCGATGAGACGCGTCGCCATTTCGAAAGCCTCGCGGCGCTGCAAGCACTCGTGGAGGCCCGCCGTGTCAATTGAAACCGCTGATCACCAGCGCGAAGAAATACTCGCCCATATTCGCAAGACACTGGTTGATCTGTTTGACCTCAATGCCAGCGAAATAGAGCCCGACGCCCGCCTCTATGAGGACCTGGATATCGATAGCATCGACGCGGTGGACCTTGTCGTCGAGCTAAAGCAATTCACTGGACGACGCATCAAGCCTGAGGATTTCAAATCAGTGCGCACGATCAGCGATGTTGTCACTGCCGTCGAACACTTGATGCAGCAGTAACCATGTCCAAATACGCAAGCATGGCGTGCGCGTTGATGTGGCCACTACTGGTACTGCTTTTGCATGATGACGTTGGCAGCTGGCCGTTACTGGTCATCGGTGCGGCACTACTCGCCTGGAGAATGCCTCAAGCGCGCTATCTGGCAGCCGCTGCGGCGGTTCTGCTGGTCGCCCTGGGCGGGCTGGGGCACGCGGAACTCGGCATGCGCGCATACCCCGTGGCCGTAAACGCGGTCATGCTGGCTATTTTTCTCTCTAGCCTGTGGCGAGGAGTGCCGGTCATCGAACGTTTGGCGCGCCTGCGCGAGCCCGAGCTGCCCGCCGCCGGCATACGCTATACCCGAAATGTCACTTGGGCATGGTGTGGCTTTTTCATACTCAACGGTGCCATCGCAAGCTGGACAGCGCTGTACGCAAGCTTGGCAACATGGACACTGTACAACGGTGCCATCAGCTATGGCCTAATCGCCGTCATGTTTACCGGTGAATGGTTAATACGTCATCAGCTGCGGAGCCGCCTGACATGACCTTTATCTCGCTTACTCAGTTACCCTGGCGTAGATCCGCTCCCCGTCATGAGTCACTTCCCAGCCACTGGGTGTGTGGCGCTTCGCTTACGGCGCATATTGATGCATGGCACCACTGGCTGGCGGACAAACCCGCCGGCCGTTGGCTGCTGTGCCAGCAGCAACCGCTAGCGTTCTGCGCCGCACTGATCGCCTTATGGGAAAGCGGCCGGGTCGCCGTGCTACCCGCCGATGATCGCCCCGAAACGCTCTCCCGGCTGGCAAGCGAAGTCGATGGCACCCTGCCCGATATGCCTGAGCCGCGGCTCCCGCAGGGCGCTGAAACATGCCCACGCGTTGCGCCTCTTGATCCGAGCGCTACCGCCGTTGTGCTATCCACCTCAGGCTCCACCGGCAACCCCGTTCAGTTAGCCAAGCGGTTTGATCAGTTGGAGGCAGAGTTATCAGCCCACGCCAGGCTTTGGCCACTGGTAGACAGCGGGGTTATTTCCCAGGTCAGCCACCAGCATATTTACGGGCTGTTCACCGGCATACTGCACCCCTTATGTGCGGGCGCGCCGTTCTGCGGTGGTGAAAGCCGTTATCCCGAAGCGCTAATGGCCCGTTTGCAGGAAGCCGATACAGCAGGCCTGCACCCGGTCGTGGTCAGCTCCCCTGCGCAGCTGTCGCGCTTGCCTGAACACCTGCCCTGGCACGCCGCTACGCCGCCTGCCCGCGTGTTCTCATCGGGTGCACCCTTGGCGCTGGCACATGCTCAGCTTGCTGAACGCCTGTTACAGGCGCCGGTCATCGAGATTTATGGCAGTACCGAAACGGGCGGCATTGCCCAGCGTCGCCAAACACGCCGTTCCAGCTGGCAGCCGCTGCCCGGCGTGGAGTTATCGTTTCAAAACGGTAGCCTGAGTTTGCGGTCGCCGTTTCTGGAGACGCCTCAACAGTGGTGGCATCAGCCTGACCAGGCGGCGCCGGCAGATGACGGCTTCACGCTGCTGGGCCGAGCGGATCGCCTGGTCAAGATTGGCGGCAAGCGCATCTCGCTCGACCATGTCGAGCGCATTCTTACGGCAGTGGAAGCGGTCAGCGAGGTACGCTGTGTCGACCTTGACCGCGCCGACAGCCGCTTGGGCGCCGTGATCGTGCTGGACAAACCATCGATTCCGCACCAGCGTGATGCTCGGCAGCATTTGATCCAGCGTATGCGCGAAAACCTTTCCGACCACCTGGAGCCTATTGCCGTGCCCCGCTATTGGCGCTTTGTTGAAACGCTGCCAAGCAATGCCCAGGGAAAGCTGGACCGCACACTGATCAACCGCCTGTTTGCCGACCTGGACGACCCGAAAGTGCCGCGCTGGCTGGGAGAGCACCCTCTTGATGCCAATAGTCGCCTGCTCACCTTGGAAGTTCCGGAGCGGCTGGTGTTTCTGGAAGGCCACTTTGATCAATACCCGCTGGTTCCGGGCGTGGTGATGGTGCAGTGGGCCATCCATTATGCCCACGATATCTTTGGCCACAGAGGCCTGTTTCTGGGTATCGAGCGCTTGAAGTTTACGCGCGCACTACTGCCTGGCACTCGTTTCACCCTACAGCTGACCCGCCGCGAGGATGGCATCGCGTTTAGCATTGACTCCCAGGAAGGGCGCCACTGCACCGGGCAGGTTCGCCTGCAAACGCCCAAGGGAGATCAGCATGGCTGAGCCAAGGCCCTGTATCCTTATCCCTGTGTATAACCATCCAGCGACAATCACCCCGCTATGCGAGGAACTAACAGCGCTGGAGATACCGCTGCTGCTGGTCGATGACGGCAGTGATCAACAGTGTGCCGCCGTTTTGGATCGCTTGGCTGAACAGGGCCATCACCTGCTGCGCCTTGAGACTAACCAGGGTAAGGGGGCGGCTGTACGTGCCGGATTACGCTACGCCGAGCAGTTGGGGTTCAGCCATGCACTTCAGGTCGATGCCGACGGCCAGCACGGGGTCGATGATCTGCCCGCGTTTCTCGCCACGCTAACGGTAGCCCAGCACACGCTGGTAGTGGGTTATCCTCGATATGACGCTAGCGTGCCCCGAGTGCGCTTCTATGGCCGCTACGCCACCCATATCTGGGTGTGGATAAATACCTTATCGCTGGATATTCGCGACTCGATGTGTGGTGTCAGGCTCTACCCGGTGGCACCGCTCAACCGAATGCTGGCCCGCCACCCCTGTGGCAATCGCATGACCTTCGATACCGAAGTGCTGGTGCGCTGGCACTGGGAACAAGGCGCCATGATGCACCGGCCGGTACGCGTGCACTACCCCCGCGACGGTATCAGCCATTTTGCCGTATGGCGTGATAACCGGCAGATATCGCTGATGCATACGCGCCTGTTTTTCGGCATGTTGTGGCGCCTGCCACGCTTGCTCGCCCGGCGCTTTCAGCCACACCGCGAGGCGAGCCCATGAACTACCACTGGGCGCGGATCGGCGAACGCGGCACGCTGCTGGGGATGACCCTGATGGTGGCTATACAGCGGCGCCTGGGCCGCTGGCCTTTTCGGCTGGCACTATGGCCAGTCATGCTCTGGTATTTTCTCGTCCACACCACGGCGCGACGTGCTTCCCAGGCTTTTCTGCAACGCCTTTACCCCATGCTCAAGCAGCAGCCTGTCGCCCGTTGGTGGCACAGCTATCGCCACTTTCTGGCCTTTGGCGAAACGCTGATGGACAAGGTCGAAGCGTGGAGCGGCCATATTGCCGACGAACGCCTGGTGGGTAGCGGGGTCGAGCGCTTCACTCAAGCGATCGCTGGCGGTCAAGGCGGATTGATCCTTGTCGCCCACCACGGCAATCTTGACGTAGTGAATGCGCTGACCGAACGCCATACCAACCTCGACCTGACGGTGATGATGCACACCCGCAATGCACGCAAGTTCAATGCTCTGCTTGAACGCGTCACGGGCAAGCCGCGCCCACAGATTCTCGAAGTCAGCGAAGTCACCCCAGCCACTGCCCAGACGCTGGCCGAGCGTATTAACGCCGGTGGCTATGTGGTCATCGCCGCCGACCGCCTTCCCCTGTCAGGAGAGCGAACCCAGTCGTTTGATTTTCTCGGCGACCAGGCAAGCTTCCCGGAAGGCCCTTTCTGCTTGGCCACCTTGCTGCGTTGCCCCCTCTATACGCTGGCCTGCGTGCGCGATGATGACCACTTCAGAATCGACTTTGAGCTTCTTGGCGACACCCGGGACCTGCCTCGTCGTCAGCGTGAAACGTGGATTACCGATACCATGCAGGCGCATGCCGACCACTTGGCCGAACGCGTTCGGCGGCACCCGCTGCAATGGTTCAATTTTTATCCCTTCTGGATAAATGATACTGGATACCTTCATGACGATACTGCGTGACCCGACGGCGGGGCCTCTTACTAGCGCGCCGCTCATTCTGGATGGATCGATGGTCAGCCTTGAAGACGTGCTGGCCGTTGCCGAAGGTCGCCGTCGCGTCATTCTGTCGACGGCACCCGATTTTCGTAAACGTATTGCCAAAGGCAATGCCTTTCTTGAGCGCCTGCTTGAGGAAGAGGGCGTCGTCTACGGCGTTACCACCGGTTACGGCGACTCCTGCACCCGCGAAGTCTCCGCCTCCGACCTGGAGCAACTGCCCCGCCAGCTGTACACCTTTCATGGCTGCGGGCTGGGCGAGGCGCTAACGGTTGAGGCCGCGCGGGCGGTGATCATGGTACGCCTTGTCTCGCTTTGTCGTGGCGTATCCGGCGTCAGCGTCGAGCTGCTTGAGCGCTTGGCATGGTTGCTTGAACATAACGTGATACCGGTGATTCCTGAAGAAGGCTCTGTCGGGGCCAGCGGGGATCTCACGCCGCTATCTTACCTGGCCGCCGTCTTGTGCGGTGAGCGGGACGTATTTCATAACGGCCAGCGGCGGCCTACGGCGGAGGTGTTTACCGAGCATGGGCTTACCCCCTATCGCCTGAAGCCCAAGGAAGGCCTGGCGCTGATGAACGGCACCGCGGTGATGACAGCGCTGAGCGTGTTCGCCTTCGCCCGCACCACTTATCTGGCGCGCCTGACCACCCGCATCACGGCGCTCTCCGTGCATGCGTTGAACGGCAACCCCTACCACTTTGATGCCGAGCTTTTCGCCGCCAAACCGCATCCGGGGCAGAACAAAGTCGCCGAACGCCTGCGCGAGGATCTCCACGCGCCCGACACGCCGCGCAACTCATCGCGCCTTCAGGATCGCTACTCGACGCGCTGCGCCCCGCACGTGATCGGCGTAGTGGAAGATGCCCTGCCCTGGTGGCGCCAGTTTCTCGAAAACGAACTCAACAGTGCCAACGACAATCCATTGATCGACGCCGAACAAGGCAAGGTCATGCACGGCGGCCACTTTTACGGCGGCCATGTCGCCTTCGCCATGGATAGCCTCAAGCAGGCCTGCGCCAACCTCGCGGATCTGCTCGACCGCCAACTGGCGCTGCTGGTGGATGCTCGTTTTAATCATGGTTTGCCCAGCAACTTAAGCGGTGCCGCCCCCGAGCGAGCCAGCCTTAACCATGGCTACAAGGCCGTGCAGATCGGTGCGTCCGCATGGACCGCCGAGGCGCTGAAGCTGACCATGCCCGCCAGCGTTTTCTCGCGCTCCACCGAATGCCACAATCAGGACAAGGTCAGCATGGGCACGATTGCCGCCCGCGATGCGCTGCGTGTGCTCACCCTGGTAGAACAGGTCGCGGCCGCCACGCTGCATGCGGCCTGTCAGGGTGTTGAGCTACGCAGCCAGATAGGCGATGCGCCACCGCTGCCCGACCGCCTGGCTGAATTTCTGACCGACTGCCGCCAGATCTTTCCGGCACTTGGCGAAGACCGCGCCCTGGAACACGAACTCCGCACTCTGTGTGACGTGATTCGCCAACGCCACTGGAGCCTATATGACGCTTGATGATGGCAAACTGCCCCGCTACGAGACCGAACTGACGATACCGTTTCACGATATCGACATGATGCAGGTGGCCTGGCACGGCCACTATGTGCGCTACCTGGAAATTGCCCGCTGCACGCTGCTCGATGCGCTCGATTACAACTATCCCCAAATGCAGGCCTCAGGATTTGCCTGGCCGGTGATCGATTTACGCCTGCGCTACGCGGCGCCAGCGCTATTCGCCCAGCGAATCGCAATCGAAGCGCGCCTGAGCGAGTGGGAGAACCGCCTCAAGATCGACTACACCATTCGCGATGCACACACCCGCAAACGCCTGACGCGTGCCTGGAGCGTACAAGTGGCCGTCGGAATTGAAGACCGCGAAATGCGCCTGGAATCGCCCCCCGTTCTGCGGGAACGTCTGCTCGCCTGGCAGGAGGCCAATCAATGATGCGCGCTATTCACCAAGCGGCTTTTTTTGTCTTTACCCTTCTAGCCATCAGCGCCAGCGCTGCCGCCTGGGCGGCTCCCGACGCTGACGACCTCGCCGCACGCTTGGCCGACAATGCGCCGCAGTGCGGGCGATTCGAGCAGACACGCTGGCTAGCCGATCTCGACAGTCAGTTGGAAAGCCGTGGAACCTTTGAACATCAAGACGCAGGGCTTGTCTGGCAAACGACCTCCCCCATTAATGACCGCGTGGTGATGAGCGCGGACAACGATGAGCTACCGATGGGTTTTCAGGCGGTCGCACCGGTGCTTGGTGGCCTGCTTTCAGGTGACTGGCAGGCGTTAGAGGGATACTTCGCCATCGAACTCAGCGGCACCCAGGAAGAGTGGCAGGCCAAGCTGACGCCCAGTGAAGCGAACATCGCCCAACGGCTTGACCAGTTACTGGTTCACGGCAACCAGCAGGTAGAGCGTGTCGAGATCATGTTCACCAATGATGACCGCCTTGAGCTTACCTTGAGCGGTGCGGCTTGCGAGCGTCTTGAAGACGATAAGCATACATCGTGAGTGCAGCAACGCGTCCCGGCCGCCTGGAGCGTCTGGCAGCTATCGGCTGGGCGGGGCTGCTGCTGGGCTGCGCCTTGCTCTTGGCGAGCCTGCTGAGCAGGGGCGCAGCACTGGATACGCGCATTACCACGCTGTTGCCGGACACCCGGCAAGGAGCGCTGCTCGAACACGCCGAACAGCGCCTAACGCAGGCCTTCGAGGACCGCTTCGTGCTGCTGTTGCGGGACGAATCGCCGACTCAGCTGGTTGCGGATCTCAAGACCCGTCTTAAACAATCGGCTAGCGTCACAGCCTTCGACGATGACCTTCTGCACACCCCCGACAGCGACTTATCAGCGTACCGTTATCGGCTGCTATCGCCCTCGTTGGCCGCTGCCGATAACGACGCTTGGGTGCAACGAGGCCTGCGCCAGCTGTTCACGCCGGGAAGTAGCGCTGACCCACGCCAGGACCCCTTTGGCCTGCTGGATGCCTGGCAGGACCAACGCCTGGCGGGCCCCATTCGCCTGATCGACGGCCTGCCTGCCGTCAGGGATGAGAGCGGTAACTGGTTCATCGTAAGCGGTCAACTCACGGCCAGCCCCTATGATATGGCCATGCAGCAACGCCTTGTCACAGCGCTGGCGGAGTTTAGCGATGCTCATCCAGAAGCCGAGCTGTTGCGAAGCGGGCTGGTGTTTCACGCCGCCGCCGGTGCCGAGCAGGCCAAGCGCGAAACCTTGACCATCGGCATTGGCTCGCTGCTGGGTATCGCCTTGCTGCTCTGGATCACCTTTCAGCGCGGTTCGATACTGGCCAGCCTGTTGCTGCCGGTGGCGTGCGGCATTCTGTTTGCACTGCCCTTGACCTGGCTACTTTTTGGTACGCTCAACCTGCTGACGCTGGCCTTTGGCGCTAGCTTGATCGGCATTGCGATAGATTACGCCCTGCACTTTCAATGTGCTCGCCAGTTGGCGCCCGAACAGCCGCTGGCCAGGCTTTGGCCGGGGCTATTACTCGGCCTGATATCCAGCCTGGTCGCCTATCTTGTCCAGCTTGCCACGCCGCTGCCGGGGCTGCGCCAGATGGCCACGTTCGTGGCACTGGGGCTAATTGGCGCCTGGCTAACGGTGCGGCTTTGGCTGCCGTGGTTCACCCCACGCCCTCATGCCGCCACCACGCGTATTGCCACTCAGTTGAACCGTCTACGTTTACCGCCTCACGCGCCCAGGTATTGGGGGCTACTCGCTCTACTTGGGGTTCTCGCAGTCGTCATGATCGCCACGCGGCTGTCCGCTGACGATGATCTTCGCCAGCTCAATCCTTCACCGGCCGAGCTGATTAGCGAGCAGCAACGCGTACAGATACTGCTGGATAGCCCGACCGCCAGCCGCTACCTGCTTGTCACCGCCGAGCAGGAAGACGAACTATTGGAGCGCCTTGAAGCCCTGGACGCGGACCTTGCCGATTTAGAGGCGCAAGGGCACTTGACCCACTACCGCCACTTGGCCCAAGCAGTGCCCTCTCCAGCGACACAAGACGCCAACCTTGAGCGCGTACGTCAGGCCTACCGTAACGCCCTGCCCGAGCTGATCGCCCAAGCAGGCCTTCCCTCAACGTTGCAGGAAGCCGCGCAGCGCTCGCTTGAAAGCGTGCCGCTGCTGACGATCACGGCGTGGCTCAACACCCCGGCGGGTCAAGCCGATGCCATGCTCTGGCTAGGCGCAACCGCCGATGCCGAGCGTACAGACATGGCGGCGCTAATAACGCTAGGCGATGCCGACAGTACTGCTCAGCAAGCATTTACTCACCTGGCTGCACCGCAATACGTGCTCTACCAGGACCGCGTGGCAACGTTATCCAGCCACCTGTCGCAGCTCCGCGACCAGATCGCCCTGTGCCTGGCCATCGCCGTAGCGGGGCTTGCGGTGATATTTGGCGTTCGCTATCGCAGGCGGGCCTGGCGCGTATTATTGCCCCCGCTGGGCGCACTGCTGTCAACCATCGCGCTGTTGAGCGCCTTTAATATCGGATTGACGCTTTTCCACCTGCTGGGATTGCTGCTGGTACTGGGTATCGGTCTCGACGCGGGTATCTTCAGCACCGAACACCCCAACAGCCCAGCTGCCTGGCTGGCCATTAGCCTGTCGTGTGCCTCAAGCCTGTTGGCCTTTGGCCTACTGGCGTTCAGTGCCACCCCGGCGCTTCACTACCTGGGGCTCACTTGCCTCATTGGCCTTGCATCAGCTTGGGCACTTGTGCCGTTTGCCAGGGCGGGCACCAGGCCTTTATCTTCTCGACAGGACACTCCCTGATGGCTATAGAAACAACGCAACACATGAATATCCAAGATACCACCGATGTCGCCATCATCGGCGCCGGGCCTTCCGGAGCGGCTGCAGCGGCCTGGCTTGCCCAGCGGGGTCTGGACGTGCGGGTGATTGAGCGCAGCCGCTTTCCGCGCTTTTCCATCGGCGAAAGTTTACTGCCACAGTGCATGGTCCATCTTGAAGCCTGTGGCCTGCTGGATGCCGCCAAGGCAGGCGGATTTCAAACCAAGAACGGGGCGGCCTTCACTTGGCGGGATCGCTATGCGGCCATCGATTTTCGCGACAAGTTCACGCCAGGCCCAGGCACCACGTGGCAGATCGAACGCGCTGACTTCGACCAGCGCCTGATCGAAGGCGCGCGCCAGCTGGGCGCCCAGGTTGAGTTTGACACCCGCGTTGAAGCCTTTGTCGCCGATCCCGAACGCCCCAGCCTTACGCTGGTCGATGCCAACGGTGAGCAGCGCTCGTTACACGCACGCTTTGTGCTCGACGCCAGTGGTTATGGTCGCGTCTTGGCGCGCCTCACCGGCCTTGCCCGCCCCTCGACGCTTGAATCACGCTGCGCGCTGTTTACCCATATTGACGATCACATTGATTGTTCGCGTTACGACCGCGAGAAGATCCTGATCGGTTTACACCCTGAGCATCCCGGCATCTGGTACTGGCTGATTCCCTTCACGAATGGGCGGGCATCGGTTGGCGTAGTAGGTGACCGGGCAACACTGGAAGCTGCAGGTATCAATGATGAGGAGCGCCTCTGGCACTTCATACGTGCCGAACCGATGCTCGCCGAACTACTGGTCAATGCGAACGCCGTTCGCGCGGTTAGCCGCTTAGAGGGTTATTCAGCAGATGTCGAGCAACTGCACGGCCCCGGTTTTGCCCTACTGGGTAACGCGGGCGAATTTCTTGATCCGGTCTTCTCTTCAGGGGTCACCATTGCCCTGGATTCGGCCCTGCGTGCCGCCCCGCTGGTCGAGCGCCAGCTCGCCGGTGAGCACGTCGATTGGAATAGCCAGTTTGAACAGCCCCTACGACGCGGCGTTGCCACCTTCCGTGAATTCGTGGAGGCCTGGTACGATGGCCGCCTACCGCGCATCATCTTCAATGACCAACAGACACCGCGCATACGCACCATGATCAGCTCAGTGCTCGCCGGCTACGCCTGGGATGAAGAAAACCCGTTCGTTGCCGCCAGCCGTCGGCGGTTAGACAGTCTGGCAGAGGCCTGTACCGATATGCGCTGCGATACCGCAGGGAAGGAAAAATGACCACCACGTTGTTTCGCTTCGCATGTCAGGCAGGACTGCTCAGCGCCCTGCTTCTGCTGTTCGGCTGTGCCGGGCGGCCGGTGGCGACCGTACCCAGCCTCGCGACACTACCGGCGATGGAAACGCAGCGGCAGCGCCTGACGTTTGAACATAATGACCAGCGCCATGAGATGATTGGCGTTCTGCGCCACGACGACAAGACGTTGCGCCTGGTCATACTAAGCCCTCAAGGCCAGCGCCTGCTGACTCTGATACACGACGATAGCGGCAGCCGCTTTCTACAGGATGCCGCCTTTGAGCCGCCCTTTACCGCTGAGTGGCTGGCCAGCCGTTTGAGCTGGAACCTGTGGCCCGCACCGGCTATTGAACAAGCCTTTGGGGCCAACGCCTGGTCAATCCAGGAGGATGAGACGGGCCGCACGATGCGCTATCGACAGCGTATCGTGGCGCGGATCAGCGGTAACTCGGCATGCACGTTAATTGACGACGTTGAGGCAGGCTACCGCCTGTATATCATGCCCCTTAGTGACACCGACCAGACAACCGCCCCATGCTTAACCCCTTGATAGCGTCTCAGATGCCTCCTTGTCGCCTCCTGCCACCGGCCCTGGTCTGTTCGATCGGTGACGACCTGGCCACCATAGCCGACGCCCTGTTTACTGGCCGTCGTGGGCTTGAGTATGACGACGTGTTTACCCCCGGCCGGCCTTTACCGTTAGGCCGAGTCACGACCTCCCTGCCCGATGCCCAGGCGCTACCGCCAGCACACCGTTCGCGCAATAACCAGCTGCTGGCCGCTGCCCTGGAGCAGTTGGCACCGACGCTTGAGGCTTTTCGCAAGCGGCACCCCCAGCCGCGTATCGGCGTGGTGCTCGGCACCAGTACCTCCGGCATCGGCGAAACCGAAACGGCGCTGGCTGAGCGTCAGCACGAAGGCCACTGGCCCGACGACTTTCATTACCAGCGCCATGAAATTGGCTCACCAGCCCGCTTTGTTGCCGAGTGGCTCGGCCTGGACGGACCAACCTACACGCTCTCTACCGCCTGTACGTCGAGTGCGCGCGCCCTGGCAAGCGCCAAACGCCTGCTGGCGAGCGGTATGTGCGATGCGGTCATCGCCGGTGGGGCTGACAGTCTTTGTGGGTTAACCGTCAACGGGTTTGCCTCGCTTGAGGCGCTTAGCGACCGTCCTTCTCAGCCCTTCTCAGCCGAGCGCGACGGTATCAACCTTGGAGAAGCCGCCGCACTGTTTCTGGTAACGGCAGAAACCGGCGGCATTCAGCTCAGTGGTTATGGTGAAAGCAGCGACGCTTACCATATTTCCGCCCCTCGGCCAGATGGCCAGGGGGCCATTCAAGCGATGCAAGCCGCGCTTGCCATGGCGCAGCTGCCCGCCACGGCCATTGATTATCTCAACCTGCACGGCACCGCCACGCGCCAGAACGACAGCATGGAAGCCAAGGCAGTCGCAACGCTTTTCGGCAATACGCTACCGTGCAGTTCAACGAAGGCCCTGACCGGGCATACGCTAGGCGCCTGCGGCGCGCTCGAAGCGGCGTTCTGCTGGCTGACGCTCAATGAGGGACGCCTGCCGCCCCAGGTTCACGATAGTGACGTCGACCCAGAACTTCCGTTACTGAATTACGCCAAGGCGACGACTCATCACGGCCGTCGCGCGATCAGCAATGCCTTCGCGTTTGGGGGTAATAACATCGCCTTGTTGCTGGAACGTTTCAATGAATGATTCACTTATCCCCGCACGGCTTGACCTGCCCTGCGATATCGCGCCGTACGTGCCGCACCGCCTGGGCATGTGCCTTCTGGATACGCTACTGGCCGTGGGTGACGAACACCTACATGCCCGCGTCGTACCCCAGCCCGACGACCTGTTTGCCACACCAGACGGCATTCCCGGCTGGGTCGGGTTAGAGTGGCTTGCCCAGGCCGTTGCCGCGTGGGCGGGTGTGCAGTCCGTGACGTCAGGCGATACGCCGAAAATTGGCTTTCTACTCGGCACGCGCCGTTATCAGTGCCAACAGCCGTTTTTTCACTTCGACCAGCCGATACGCATCGAAGTGGAACTCGATTTTCGGGCAGATAATGGCCTGGGCGCGTTTCAGGGGCGCTTGCTAGATGCTCAGCAACAGCTGATCGCTAACGCCACACTCAACGTGTTCCAGCCCGATACGCAACAGGCGCTGGAAATGATGCAACAAGGAAAAACTCAATGACGAATACCATCCTGGTTACCGGTTCAAGCCGCGGTATCGGCCAAGCCATCGCCTTACGCCTGGCGCGGGATGGCTTCGATATCGTCGTACATTGCCGTCAGCGTCAGGCAGAGGCAAAAGCCGTCGCAAACCAGATTCGTGATATGGGCCGCAACGCCCGCGTGCTGTGCTTTGATGTTGCCGACAGGGCCGCGGCGCAGCAGGCGCTGGACGCCGATATCGAAGCGCATGGCGCCTACTACGGTGTTGTTTGCAATGCGGGCATTACCGCCGACGCCGCCTTCCCCGCGCTCTCTGATGAGGATTGGGACAGCGTGATCCACACCAATCTCGACGGTTTCTATAACGTTGTGAAGCCCCTCGTCATGCCGATGATTCGCCGCCGGGCGCCCGGCCGCATCGTCGTGATGTCCTCGGTTTCAGGCATGATGGGCAACCGTGGTCAGGTCAACTATAGCGCTGCCAAGGCCGGGCTGATCGGTGCCATGAAAGCCTTGGCCGTGGAACTGGCGAAACGCCGCATTACGGTCAACTGCGTTGCCCCAGGCTTGATCGACACCGACATGACCGATGACCTGGTTACCGAGGAAGCGCTCAAGTTGATTCCCATGCAACGCACCGGTACCAGCGAAGAAGTCGCAGCCACGGTGGGCTTTTTATGTTCAGCCGATGCCGGCTATATCACTCGGCAAGTATTCGCCGTCAACGGAGGGATGTGCTGATGGCAAGTAATGTACAACGCCAGGACGGGCTGGGGCGCCGTGTGGTAGTGACCGGCATGGCCGGTTTCTCGCCGATCGGCAACGACTGGCCAAGCATCAAGGCTCGCCTTGAGCGTTTGCAAAACGGCGTTATCCACATGGATGACTGGGAAAGTTATGACGGCCTCAATACGCGCCTTGGGGCGCCCGTACGCGACGTTACCTTGCCTGCGCATTATCATCGCCGGGCGCTGCGCAGCATGGGCCGCGGCGCGCAGATGGCCACGCGTGCCAGTGAGCTGGCGCTGGAAGATGCAGGCCTGCTGGATACGCCGCTCTTAGGCAGTGGCCAGATGGGGATCGCGTACGGCGCCTCCGCTGGGGAGCCCGACGCCATTGCCGACTTTGGCAACATGTTGATCAATAAGTCGACCGATGGCCTGAACGCCAACTCCTATATTCGTATGATGGCCCACACCGCACCGGTCAATATCGGCGTTTTTCTCGGGGTACGCGGGCGGATCTATACCACCTCAAGTGCCTGCACGTCAGGTAGCCAAGGCATTGGCTATGCTTATGAAGCCATTCGCTTTGGACGCCAAACCGCCATGATTGCCGGTGGTTGCGAGGAGCTTTCGGCTTCCGAGGCGGCCGTCTTCGATACGCTGTTTGCGACCAGTACGCACAATGACGCGCCGCACACCTCGCCGCGCCCCTTTGACGCCGAGCGCGACGGTCTGGTGATCGGAGAAGGGGCAGGCACGCTGATCCTTGAGGAACTGGAGCACGCCCAGGCACGGGGAGCCACCATTCACGCAGAGCTTTTGGGCTTTGGTACCAACAGCGATGGCCGCCACGTTACCCAACCGGATGCCAGCATGATGGAGCAGGCGATTCGCCAGGCACTGGAGGATGCAAATTTGCAGCCCGAGCAGATTGGTTATGTCAGCGCCCACGGCACGGCCACCGAGCGGGGCGATATTGCCGAGAGTCATGCGACACACGCGGTGTTCGGCTCAAACCTGCCCATTAGCGCTTTTAAAAGCTTCACCGGCCACACGCTGGGCGCCTGCGGTGCGCTGGAAGCCTGGGTCGCCATCAAGATGATGCAGGAAGGCTGGTTCCACGGCACCGCCAATCTTGACCGCCTTGATGATGCCTGTGCAGAACTCGACTACTTGAACGGCCCAGGACGGAACATTGACTGTGACTATGTCATGAGCAATAACTTCGCTTTTGGAGGCATCAACACCTCGTTGATCTTCCGCCGCTGGCCCTGATATCGCTTACGACTCAGTGCCACTCACACTACCTGCTCTCAGGTACTTAAACCCAGCAAGAAGGAACGCTAAATGAGCCGAGGAATGATGTTAATGGGGGTGCTACTAGGCGCTCTACTAGTAAGCACGACGAGCCATGCGCGCGACACGACACACATGCTCTCTATTGAGGACGCAATGAACACGCCCGATGCGAGAGCACGGCTTGATTCCAATATTCAATTTATCTTTGGCGACACCCCGCACGGCGAGATTACCGCTGAGCATGGTCCTGCCGTCACAAATAAAAAGACCAATGCTTTCAACAAGTCTGATGTAGAAGCCTGCGAGTGGGTCATGCTCTCGGCGCTTCTTAGCTTGCAAGACCGCGTCAAAGCGGAAGGCGGTAATGCGGTGGTTAACATTGAGAGTTTTTATGACCGTCAGCCGATGTCCTCGACCAGTGAGTATGAGTGCCATGCAGGGGCGCTTATGGCCGGTGTCGCGCTGCGAGGTGACGTTGTCACGCTAGCCGACTAATGACCGCGTATTTAGACATTGTGTTGGCCCAAGCCCCCGCTCACAGCAGCGGGGCTTGTTTATCGGCGCTGGGCAGAGAGCTTCTCTCCCAGCTTGCCGACGCTCGCGGCTACCACTGCCCTGTTAGCGAGTGGTCGCCTAGAGGCGGCGGTGCGCCGTGGCACCCAGCACTTCCGCCTCCGTGGAAAGCGTGCCTCGCCCACCGCGACAACCGCGTGATTGCCGGTATCGCCACGGTCCCTGTGGGCATTGATATAGAGCATGTTCGCCTGCGACATAAAAAACGCCTACCCGAGCTGGTGGCGTGCCTGCCTGAGGCCGACGTACGCCGCAAGATACATCAGTCCGCTGTACCTCTAGACGCCTTTTACCGCGCATGGACACTCCACGAAGCGCTGTTCAAGCTGGATAGCCTGTCCGGCACTCCTTCAAGCCATGTATTGAGCACCCGTCTTGAGCGGCTAGCCCCTAGGGGCAATGTTCATGCCTGGCAATGGCAGCAGCAAGGCTGGACCATCAGCCTCTGTGCACACGCAAGTTCGCTTGAAATTCGCAGTCTCCCCAACCTCTCTTTTATGCAACTCGACTAACACTCGCCAACGCGGGCCGCCCCCTCCCTTACTTCCTGACGTAAAATAGTAGCTTGCTAACGACAGTGCTATCATCAGTACCTTTGCCATCTCGATGTTTATCCAGGGAAGCTCACCATCAACCATTTAACCCATACCAAAGCCGTACTGCTGTTTGCCAGCACCATGACGGTGATGTCGGGCGCGATTATTGCGCCTGCTTTGCCGGGTATTAGCCGCCATTTTTCGGATCAGCCACAGGTGTTGATTCAACTGATCCTGACGCTTCCTGCGCTGATGATTACGCTGTTCAGCCCGCTAATGGGCTATCTGGCCGACCGGTTTGGGCGCAAGCCTCTACTCCTGATGATGCTGTCCATTTATGGCTTGGCGGGTGGAGCGGGCTTCTTGATTGATAGCGTGGACCTGTTGTTAGCATCACGGGCGCTGATGGGCATCGCCGTGGCCGGTATTTTAAGTATTAGTACTACGCTAGTTGGCGACTATTTTGATGGCCCCGAGCGAGTGCGTTTTTTGGGTCTGCAAAGTAGCTGCATGGCGCTCGGTGGGGTGGTGTTTATTAATCTGGGTGGGCTACTCTCCGACTGGAGTTGGCGGGGGCCTTTTCTGCTTTACCTAACCGGGGTGTTTCTACTGCCTTATGCCTGGGCGATGCTCAAGGCGCCTAAGCTTCAAAGCAATGCGCAGGCAGGCAGCGTCAACGCGCCAGTCAAGGTCGACTATATGCGCACCGGGATTGCCTATCTGGCGGGCATGCTGAGCATGATGATGTTTTACATGTTTCCGGCGCAACTGCCTTTTTTACTTTCAGAGCAGGGTGAGGTCAGCGGTTTAGCCATCGGCATTGCGCTCTCGACCGCCGCCTTTACCGCCAGCATCGTGTCGTTCTGCTATGGCTACTACAAACCCTTTTTGTCGGTCATGACGATCTATATAGCGGGCTTTGTACTGGCCGCGCTGGGCTTTATGGTGGTGGGCCTTACACAGAGTTATGCCATGGCGATTGTCGGCGCGGCCATTTCCGGGCTTGGCCTAGGCGCTTTTATGCCCAACACCACGGCCTGGCTAATGCGTATTACGCCACAGCGAGTGCGTGGCCGCGTGTTTGGTGGCTTTACCGCCACCTTCTTTCTTGGTCAGTTTATTTCGCCCATTGCGGTCGCTCCTGCGGTTACCTGGCTTGAGTCACTACGCAATGTTTATACCGGCATGGCCGTGCTCTGCTGCGTGTTGGCGGTGATACTGGTGATCCTGAGCAGGACGTTGCTACGCGCCGACAGCACGCTTTAAGCGGTAGCAACGTTTTCATGCCAAGCCGATCATCAAGAAGGCGAAAATACCAACCCAATGATGCTGACAAAGATCAGCACCGCGCCCAGCACCCGGAAAAACACGCCCGTATCGGCTTTGATGATATAGCGGTGCGCTCGCTCACCCACCAGGTGCCCGGCATACGCGCAGGGCAATAGCCATAGTTGATGGATCAGCTGTAGGTCCACACCGGCAAACACAAACGAGATCATCTTGATCACGACCAGAATGAACCACAGCACGAACATGGTATCGCGCAGCTGCTCCTTGGCGACATGTGAGGCAAACACCGCCACAATCAGTGGCGCACCAATCAGCGACGTACCGCTGACATAGCCGCCCAAGGCCAGCAGCACATAGTCGACGTACCTGTTGTTGCTTTGAAACGGCTTATTGAGCACATAGCCAATAGCGTAGACCAGCACGATGCCGAAAATGATGCTGGTCATGATAGTGGCAGGCAGCGTTAACAGGCCCACCACGCCAACCAGCTTGGGAATGATCATGATTTTCAGGGCCTTGCGTAAATAGGCCCAATCAATATTGCTCTGTGCCGACGCGTTGCCACTCTCTCGCTTTATTTGGCGGTTACCCTGCCAAGCGATCCAGCTGGAGAAGATCAGCAGATGAATGGCGATAATTGGCAGGAAAAGTAGTGGATCGTTAACCACCAAGAGTAGAAACGGCAACGCCAATACAGCGCCGCCAAACCCCAGGCTGGTTCTAACAAAACCGCTCCAGGCAAAAATCAGCCCGATCAACGCATACTGATACCACAACAAATCCGCCATTCACTTGCGTCCCTGGTTATCACGTTGGTTATCAAAATGATGATCCGCCTACCGCCCACCAGCTGGGTAACAGCGCCTGCACGCGGGTGTGGGCAAAACGATCATCCATTAATACCACAACCCCTTCATCAGAGGGGCTGCGGATCACCCGTCCGGCGGCTTGTACTACCTTGATCATCCCCGGAATGCGGTAGGTGTAGTCATCGCCCTGGCCAAATCTTGCCGTGAGGCGCGCTTTAAGGGCTTCGTTGAAAGCATTAAACGGCGGCAGCCCAAGCGTTGCGATAAACGCACCAATCAGTCGGTCGCCGGGCAGGTCGATGCCTTCAGCAAAGGCGCCGCCCAGCACCGCAAAGCCGATGCCCTGCCCACCCGGCGTAAAACGCTGCAAGAACGCTTCGCACTCGGCTTCACGCATGCCCGGCGTTTGGGCAAATGCAGGGATGTCAGGGTGCTGTTCACAAAACAGCTTAAGCGCGGCATTGAGGTAGGTGAAACTACTAAAAAATGCCAGATAGTGGCTCGGCGCCTGCTCGTACTGCTGGGCCATTTCGGCCACCATCGGCGCAAGCGACGCCTCCCGGTCGCGAAAGCGGGTCGAGATATCCCGGCGAATGCGCACTTCAAGCTGGCGGGCCACAAAGGGCGAGCACACTTCGCGCCACACCGTGTGCGCTGGCAGGCCCAGCAAATCACGGTAATAATGGGCAGGCGTTAGGGTGGCTGAGAACAGTACGGCACTATGCGCAGCGTTGAAGCGTGGCGCTAAAAAGTCTGCCGGTATCAGATTACGCAGCCCCATCAGCGCCTTCCCTCGGCCTTTTAATGTGAGATCACACAGCGAGTGATCGCCGAAATTCTCTGCCAGGCGGCAAAATGCCAGCGCCTCAAACAGCAGCTCCTGCAGCTCATAAGAGATATCTTCGGGGTGCTCGCCCAGGTGGTTGGTGATCGAGGCGGCAGCGTTCTGAAGGGCGCCCACCAGCTTATCGGGTAGCGACTCAAGCAGGTGATAGCCTTCCCGCTCAGCATCATCCGGCTTACTTTCGGCGACGTCTTTCACCACGGCCTGCCACTGCCGACCCAGGCCTGCCAATGAGCGGCTCAGGGCTTTCGGGGCGCTACGCTTAACGCGATTAAAACGCTGCTGGTCAAGCTCGGCGCTATACATGCTACGTGCCCTCTCGACCAGGTTGTGCGCTTCATCCACCAATAATCCCACTCGCCAACCATTGGCTTGTGCCAGGCCATGGAGCAACGCATGGCGATCAAACCAGTGGTTAACGTCGCCCACAATCACATCGGCCCAGCGCGCTAGTTCCTGGCCCAGGTAATAAGGGCAGACGCTGTGAGTAAGCGCTAACTTGCGCAGCGTTTCTCGGTCCCACCCGCTTTCAGACACGGCGGCCTGGCGTGCAGCGGGCAGGCGGTCATAGAAGCCCGCCGCTAACGGGCAGGCATCACCATGGCAGGCGGTTCCCGGGTATTCGCAGGCTTTTTCACGGGCAATGAGTTCCAGCACGCGCGGCGTACTGTTATCAGAATGTTCGGCGGATTGTACAGAAGAGCGAAGCTGAGCCAGGGCGTCCAACGCCAAGCGGCGCCCGGGTGTTTTCATGGTCAGAAAAGCAATCCGATCAAGCTGCTGACGAGGCATGGCGGTGAGCATGGGAAACAGCGTGGCCAGCGTTTTGCCGATCCCGGTAGGCGCCTGGGCCAGCAGACAGCGCCCGGTGCTGGCAGCCTTGTAAACATCTTCGGCAAGCTCACGCTGGCCGGGGCGAAACGTGGCATGGGGAAAGCTGAGTGTTGTTAACGCTAAATCACGCGCCTTGCGATGCGCCGCTTCCTGTTCGGCCCAGGCAATAAAGCGCTCGCACTGGGTGATAAAAAACGTCTCAAGCTCAGATGCTCGCGCTTTCTGGCTAAGCAAAGTCTCTTTTTCAGTGGCGATATCCAGATACACCAGCGTGAGCGTGACCTCCTCCAACTCGCGCGCTTTACATAACAGAGCGCCGTAGATCTTTACCTGTGCCCAGTGCAGCGCGCGCTGGTTGTCGGCCATGCGCTCAAGGCTACCGCGGTAGGTCTTGACCTCCTCCAAACGGTTTTCGTCAGGATAGTACCCATCGGCGCGTCCGGTGACGGCCAGGCTTTTGTAGCTACCGGTAAGCGGCATTTCGGCAATATAGTCATCGCCTCGGCGGCAGGCCACCAGGCGATGCCCGGCCATGCCTTCCTGAGCACTGGGCGAAGGGGTAAAGCGGTGATCCAGATCGCCCTCGCGGGCGGTGAAATCACACAGTGCACGGACGGCAATCCGGTACTCTGCGACGCTACTCATCGCGCCCCTAGTCATAACGCAGCAGGCGAGTCAGCCAGCCACTGCACGTAGCACACCGCGACTGGAATGTGATGCTGATGAAAAAACGCCAGCCAGCGGCGCTGGTTATCCTGAAGTCGGTCACCGGGGCCTTTTACCTCAATAAACCGATAGCGTGGTTCATTCGGTGGTGCGTTGGGTAAAAACTGGACCAGATCAGGCAGCCCTGCCCGGTTAGCTTTAATGTCTTGTAAAAGCCGTTCAAAACAGGCTTTCAAGTGGGCGGCGGGCAGGCACTCAAGCGCCAACGCTAAAAGCGTTTCGTCCAGCAATGGCCAGTGCACAAAGGGGGATGCCAGGCCGTGTTTTTGCTGCCAGGTGGTGTGAATCGTCTGCCGGTAGCTGCCATCCTCTAGCTGTGCCAGGCACTCATCAAACAGCCCACGCCGCCGGGCGACGAAATCTTCTCGATAAAGGTCCGCAGGCCCACTATGAAAAGGATGAAAAAACGCCCCAGGCAGCGGCGCAAAGATCGCAGGCCAGCAGAGCAGACCAAACAGGCCGGTGATTAGCGTGTTTTCTGCATAGTACACCGGCGCTTCAGGCGTGCCGACGTGTAGTCCAACAGCGCGCTCTACCGGCTGAGGGCCGGGAAGCATTAACTCCCAGCGCGTGTAGGCGGGCTCATGCACCGGCGGCTGCGCCTCCATTTTCAACTTTTTACGCAGCCGAGGCAGCAACCGAGCGAGTGCCTGAGCTTCGGTTTCATTAGGCGTAAGTCGCTGGGCATTCATCGCCAGCTCAAATGCCTCCTCATACCTACCCAACCGCTCCAATACGCGCAGCTGGCGAACGCGGGCTTCGCTGCTACCCGCTTGTGCATAAAGTAAAATGGCCTGCTCGGTTTGGCCACTGCGCTCCGCTTCGCGGCCCATCTGCAACAGCAAGCGGGCGTGTCGAGTCGCTAACCAGGCGTTAGCGGGTTTGGGCGGTAGCTCACGCTGTAGATGTTCAAGTAGTTCGCCCTCATCAAGGTGCTGCCTAAGCCTATGCAAGTCGAAGTAAGCATTCACTTCTTCCCGTTTCTGGAAGGCACGCGAGGCGGCGGTGAACGGTACCTTTTCAAACCGCTGAAGCCCCAGCTCCGTTAGCACGAACTCGGCCCAGTCCTGGCGAAGGTTGCCAAAGAACATCAGCCGTAACCGGTCGCACACGTCCATTACGTTAAGGCGCACGATGCTGTCCGACGCTTTTGGCCACCACTCGGTTAACGGTTTTATCTCGGTGAGCTGGGGCGTTAGCGTGGCCTGGAGTACCGCTTTTCCAGCAGACGCGGGCAGCCCCGCATCGCGTATAGGCGTTGCCAAGGCTGAGCGCAGCTCGGCCAAGCGCAGTTGATGAAACAGCTCATCCACACTCAGCACCGGGGCAGCATCCACCCAACCAAGCGAGGCCAAAGGTGCGAGGGCATCCGCTGTGTCGCCTATTTCCGGGTAGTTGAGTTTGTAAAGCCGGAACAGCTCGCCCTTGCGCATTACCATACGTGTAAGTAACGCCTGGGAAGAGCGCGGCAGCGTATCAAAGCGGCTTATAAAGGTGAGTTCGTCGGTATCTAGAAGGTCAGCGTGGCGCTCACCCACCCACCCCAGCACGAAGCGAAAGTTCGTCAGGTAGTAGAAGGGGTCGTCGAGCGAAGCAGTAACGGAAGTGGCAGAAGCACTGTTCATGCATCCATTGTATCAGCGCGATTTGCCCCGCGTCATGGGCTATTTCAGCCCACGCGGTGCTGCCTTAACACCTCAAGTGCGTCATCCACTTCATCATGGGAAGCGCTGGAAGACATGCTGAATTGGCGGGTGGTGCGGGGCTTCGCACTATCACCTACCAGTACGTACCATTCGGCTTCGGTGAGATAGTGCTGACACCAACGACCCAGGCCGTCGGCCACTACGTCACGGCTCTGCTCGCCACCGCGAAAGCCGTGGGCTAAGTAAAGCAGGTCCTGCCGGGCGGTGCGCGCACGGGCATTGCCGCCATGCACCTTGGAAAGCGGGCAGCGCCGGTCATAGGCCGCGTTGGTTAACGCATTAAGCCAACGCTCCAATTCATGCCCCTGAATACCGCCGTAAACTGCCACGCCTGCGCTCCCTGCCCGTTAGTGGGGGCGTTAGCCTGCCCTAATAAAGGCCAGCTGTCATCTATCTCGCGAGTTTATCTGCTCAAACCCTTGTAGCACATTGACGACGTTGACACCTATTTCTTCAACCGCATAGCCTCCCTCCATTAAAAAGGTGGTGGGTAGACCGGCTTCTGCCAAACGCTTGCCCAAGGCAATAAAGTCATCGCGCTTGAAAGTGAACGCGCTAATAGGGTCGCCTTCGAAGATATCCACGCCGAGCGATACGATCAACAGCTCGCACTCATGGGTTTTGATGGCGATAAGCGCCTGCTCCAGCGCTTGCATCCAGGTGGCTACGCTGGTGCCAGGCGCCATTGGGTAGTTGAGGTTGAAGCCCTGCCCTTCGCCCGTACCGGTTTCATCGGCGTAGCCTAGATAGTAGGGAAAGGTCACATCAGGGTCGCCATGTAGCGAAGCAAATAGAACGTCGTTACGCGCATAGAAAATCTGTTGGGTGCCGTTACCATGGTGGAAGTCGACATCCAGCACCACCACGCGGCGTCGGCCTGCATCCAGCGCGTGCTGGGCAGCTATCGCGGCATTGTTAAAGAAGCAGTAACCACCAAACTGATCAAATGCAGCGTGGTGCCCCGGCGGGCGGCACAACCCAAAGCTGGGCTCTCCCGTGGCCAAGGTATGTTCCACAGCACCCAACGCAGCGTCCTTACTCGCCATGGCCGCTTCAAAGGTGCCTTCACAAATAGAGGTTTCCGCCGCAAGCGCATAGTAGCCAAGCTGACCACTCACCGAGTGCGGAATTTTATCCTGACGCAGGGTGCGCGCTGGCCAGATATTGGGGATCGCCTCACCGCTATGCCCGGCTGCTTGCCATGCCTGCCAGCAGGTTTTAAGGAAGCTGACGTAACTGGCGTCGTGAACCGCACATGCCGGCTCTAGGCCATAGGCATCAGGAGCGCGTACTTCGAAACCGGCCTGGCGCAGTTGTTCGAGCACCAGGTCAACACGCTCGGGGCACTCAAAGGGGCTGACAAGCGCCCCGTCATGAAGCTCCGTTCGCGCCTGGCGCAAACGGCTATCCTCAGAGAAAAACGTCAGCATGTTGGCTCCTGAATAACCGGGAAAGGCGGGCAGGCTCGTATCAAAACGAGCGCTTTAGCTTTACGTTAGCTTAATCCACTTCTATCGAAAGCGGCCAGCGCGTTGCCCAATGACGTTTTTGAACAGAGGTTTGCTGTTTCAACTGATACTCTGCCCGGCTGGCGGCGGCCCTATCTTCAAACGGCTGGGCGCCCAGTAGAGCAACCGGTGGGTTAGCACGGGTATAACGCGCCCCTTTGCCCGCACAGTGGGCGCGATAGCGTTTGGCGATATTGTTGGTGATGCCCACATAAGTACCGCGTCGACACTCTAATAAGTAAACATACCAAGGGGTTGAGGGTAACGACATCCCAGCTCCTTAGGGGGATAAATGGGCAATAAAGGCTTGCAGGGCTTCCACTGGCATCGGCTTGGCCAGTAAATAGCCCTGGAAAATATCACACTGATAGCCCAGCAGGCGCTGATACTGCTCTTCAGTCTCCACTCCTTCAGCCACGACCTTGAGCCCCAAGTGATGGGCCATGGAGATAATCCCCTGCACAATCGCCGCATCATCGTAGCTATTGGTGAGTTCATTAATAAAGCTGCGGTCAATTTTCACCGTGCTAATAGGCAGGTCCTTAAGATAACTAAGGCTTGAATAGCCCGTACCAAAATCATCAATCGACACGCCAATGTGCATACTGCGCAGGGCATGCAGCGTATCGATCGCGCCTTCGGCGTTATCCGTCAAAATACCTTCGGTCAGTTCCAGACTCAGCTGTTCCGACGGCAGGCCGGTGGTTAGCAGAGTTTGGCGCAGCGTGGCGAGAAAATTGGAGCGCTGGAACTGGAGCGGTGAAAGGTTAACCGCCACACGTATTTTACCCAGCCCTTGTTGCGCCAGTGACTGCATATCCTGGCAAGCACGTTGGAGTACCCACTCGCTGATCGGAATAATTTGCCCGGTGGTTTCTGCCAGCGGAATAAACCGTGCGGGAGAGATAAAGCCTTTTTCCGGATGCTCCCAACGCAATAGCGCTTCCACACCAACAAGCTTTCCTTCCCGATTCATTAACGGCTGGTAATGCAGCGCGAACTCTTCGCGCTCAATGGCTTCCTGGAGATCATTACGCAGCACCATGCGCTCGCTAACCGTATCGGTAAACGCGTGGGCAAACCACTCGTAGGCATTACGCCCTTGCTGCTTGGCCTTGTACATCGCCATATCGGCTTGTTGAATCAGCGTTTGTGGCTGAAGTGTATCTGGCTGGCTCATCGCAATACCGATACTCGCGGTCAGGTAAAGCTCTTGGGATTCAATACGGTAAGGGCGCGCCAACATAGGCAGCAACCGCTCCACCAAATCAACAACGTCAGACTCGTCGTTGATCGCCGTTTGCAGAATAACGAACTCATCCCCGCCCATGCGGGCAACCGTATCCTCAGGCCTGACCGCATTGATAAGCCTACGGGCGACTTCGACCAACACCTGATCACCCACTGCATGCCCCAAATTGTCGTTAATGGGCTTGAAATCATCCAGATCCACAAACAGCACGGCCAGGCGCTTTTTATCCTTACCCAGCCTGGAAAACTGCTTTAACAGCATTTCCTCAAAGAATGTACGGTTAGGCAGGCGGGTCAGGTCATCATGTGAAGCATTGTGAGCCAAACGCGCCTCGTATGCTTTATGCTCGGAAATATCTTGCTGCACGCCGACAAAGTGCGTTACCTGATCGTCCTGGTCGCGTACCGGCGCTATATACAGATCATTCCAGAATAGCGTGCCATCTTTGCGGTAATTGCAGATAGTGACGTTGACGTCTTTCTGCTCATTAATACAAGCACGAATGCGTTGGATAACCGCCGGGTCGCTGCCAGGCCCCTGCAGCAGGCGACAGTTTTTACCGATGATTTCCTCCTGGCGATACCCCGTTATTAACGTAAACGCTTTATTGGCATAAACAATGGGCAAATCAGGCTGTCCAGCATCGGCGATCACAATGCCGTTAACGCTGGCTTCCACACTGCGCTCCAGGATACGCAGGCGAGACTCCTGTTGACGGGCAGCTGTCACCTCCTGAGCAATGGCATGCACCCCTTGTACGGTGTTATGCACCACCATCGGCAGGTGAATAATATCCAGTTGATGCAAACGACCCGCTCGGTCTTTCAGATTGAGTTCATATCGGTCAATCCCCCCTTGCAGGGCCGTTTCGATATAGGCCTCTACGCGCGTCACATCCTGTTCAGCAATAAAGAAGGTGAACGGCTTGCCGAGCATTTCCTCAACGGAGTAACCGGTCAGTGACGCGCAGGTGGCATTGGCCGTTACAAAGCAGCCCGCCTCATCCAGGGTAAATACCGCATCAGGATGATGGGTAAACAGTGAGCGATAGCGCTGCTCGCTCTCCTCCAACGAGCTCCGCACCTGAAAACGCTCAACAGCCAGCGCCATCAAGCCCGCCGCTTTTTCAATTCGCGCCGTATCGGCACTGTCTGGGGTGCTGGGCTTTGGGTAGTAAACCGCAATAGTGCCTACTAGTTGGCCCTCGCCACCGTAGACAGGGCTCGACCAACAGGAGGCAAGCCCGGCATGTTTGGAAACGCCATGATAGCCCCGCCAGCGCTCGTCCTCGGCAATATTAGCGCATATCACCGTTGCCCCCTGGTAGGCGGCACTACCACAAGCGCCATTATTCGCGCTGATCAAAATGCGTTGTATCGCGCTGCGGTAAGCGGCGGGCAGTCGGTCTCCCGCGATGAACTCCAGGTGAGTACCTGTATCGTTAGCCAACATGACAGAACAGATTGCCGAAGGTAACTCGCGCTCCAACATAAGACACAGACTTTCCAGCGTTTCCTTTAGGGGCTGCTCTTGGGCAATCATGTGCTGAATCGCCTGCTGGTCTTCCAGTGACTGACGCGTCTGAACAAGTTCGCGGGCACGAGAAACACTGACGCTCACAACGCCAAGACTAAAAGCCAACAAACCACTAAGCAGCAAGCTGCCTAACGCAACCGCAAACGACAGCAGGTTCAATTGATACCAGTTGTACTGGTTACCTGGGTAGGCATAAAGCACCAGGTTAATGCCGCCGGGCAAGCCTATATAGCGTGACGCCAGCGCAAGCTCTGGCGTTTCCATACGGTCGGCAGCAAAACCAGCGGGGTGTAACTTCATCAGCGGCATGTCATCACGATTCACGCTCACCTGGAAAGGGCCCACCTCAAGGCGCAACTCGTTTTCCAACATGGTGGCCAGGTTAAAACTGGCGAATAGGTAATGATTGTTAGCGGGAACCGGGATAACAAATATTGCTTCGTGGGGTCGGCTGGTATCCGTCATCAACATCCTTGGACGACCGAGCGGAATTTGCATCCAGGCACGTGTTTGCTCTTCCTCCAACTGCTGATGTAGCCATCGTTCCATTTCAGCCGTCCGCCCCACTCCCCACTCCCAGGTCAACTGCTGCTGATCAACTATCGCAATGGCGCTAATACTGGGGATGTCCCGAAGGTAGTGTTGTGCGTCATTATCCAGCAGGTTCACATCCCAGTCTGTGCCCATGGCGCTCAGCCGCTCTGCCATTCGTTGCATTAATCGCAAGCGGTCTTGTGTTGCTCGCTCGATATTGAGTTGAACGTTATCTAATAGATAGGCGGCTTGCTGTTGCAGCGACGTTTGTTGATAAGCGTTTAACAATAACCAGATAAAACAACTGATCGTAACGCCCCATAGCGAGGCGACGACGGTCACCCGGCCTGGATTTAGACGTTGCGGTTTACCCCGCAAGCCTGCTGCCAGCATGGCGGTACCTAAAAAGCAGGTAATGACCAATGCACTCATGGGCGACGATGAGAACAGAGGAGATGCACCGCTTAGCGTAAGCCATAGTTTTCCAACCACAAAAAGGGCAAGCCCCCACAGGCTTAGCCCACCGGCTATCCATAACCAGCGCCGCCATGCGGTAGAAAGCCCCAACCAAAAGCACACCCCAATCATTAAAAAAAAGCCTGCCGACAAGCTGGTGATACGCGGCCCATTGCTGAGCCATGAGTCGCCTCGACCGCCTTCCAGGCTATTATGTACCAAGGTGTAGGTGACAACCAAAAACAGAGATAAGATACTGATAATTCTTGTTTTTCTCCACCCCTGAAGCGACGCCAGCAGCGCAATGCCGACCAGCAGAGTGACCAGTGCTCCATCCGGCACTAGCGTTGCAAAAAATGGCCGTGTCGGCACACTGAGACCGACCACCACCCCGACGACTCCCATGCAAACGAGGGTTGCCGATATCATAAGTAGCAGGGTTTCCAACGCCAATTGGCGCGTATTTATCCGCATGGTTCTACGCCCCATCAGGCCTTGGCATTGATATCTTTCACCGTCCCAAGTGTACCCGTTCTGTGAGTGATACCAGCTCATTAAATTGCTCATCCAAATAGTCGCGATAAGTGCTCAGCGACCGATAATCAATTAATGAGCCATACTCATGTGTAATCCGATGACGTAATGGCTCGCTGGCAAGCGCGTAAGCTAACGCATCGTTCAAAACGGCAAGCTCTCCCGATGGTGTTCCTGCAGGCGCAAACACTCCTCGGTCGCTCGTATGGACCAGATCAATTCCCTGCTCACGAAGCGTAAGAACGTCCGGCAACCCAGAGAGTCGCTCACTCCCCGCTACGGCCAGTGGCACCAAGGCACCCGAGACAAAAAGAGTGCCCGCCGAGGGCAGATTAAGCATGGCGAAATCAATTTCTCTAGCCACCAAAGCTTCTACCTCGGAGGCCGTATCAGGAAAATGAACCAACTGTACATCCGAGAGCGAGATACCGCTTTGTTCAAAAAACTGCAGCCAGAACAAGTGGTCGGTGGAGTTAGCGATAACGCCAAACTTGAGCGGGGTTGAGGAAGTCTGCACTAACGCGCCAATATCGCTGGCTTGTTGGGCCGCATGCCCTGCATACGTGGCGGGAATATTAATCGTGCGAACCAGCAGTGACACCGGCGCAAAGTCTGCATGGGAAAACGAAGCGAGCCCCGCCAGGTACGAAAGATCAATCGTTTGATGACTGCCGAGCAACGTATAACCGTCGGGCGAGGCATTTTTGACATACTGAGCGCCCCGCATGGCTTCACGACCGGGCATATTAACCACAAGCACAGGCTGGTCTAGATAAATTTGTGCCGTGTCAAAAATATCCCGAAACAACACATCGGTCGCCCCTCCTAAACCAAAGGGAATGACAACGGTAATTTCTCTATCCGGGTACCGATTTTCAGCAAACGCGAACGTCGTTCCGCACAATAACAACCCACTGACAAACCCTAACATGATGCAATAACGAGCGAGTCCCCTGCCACTATATGCCATGACATCAACCCCTCGTTTTTATTAGTTAACGCATAGCTACTCTTTGCAACATAGCTTTAATTTTCGGCCGCTACCACAAAAGCAGGGATCGTTACGCCGCGGCTTGAGACGCACGACCTCAGGCGTACCATCCACGTACCACCACCGGCTCTGCTCAAACACGAAACGCGAGTTTTCTTCAAGCATGTGCCAGCGGCCACGCTCTTTGAAATAAGCGCGAAAATGAACACAACCTTTATCAGCATCAGGGGGCGTCTCTTCGGATGCTGCTTTAACAATGGTGAGAGCTTTCCACTCGGTGTTAAGGTCCGGTGATAGCGCTTCAGGGCGAGTGCTCACGTGCCAAGTGGCAAGCACGTAGTCGCATAGATTCAGCGCAAAGGCACTGTAGCGAGAGCGCATTAACGCTTCCGGGGTAGGGGCTGGCGCGCCATCGTGGTAACGGCCACAGCACGCGTCAGTCGACAATCCTGTACCGCAAGGGCAACTTTTTTCAATTAGAGACATCATAGAAAGACTCATATATCACGGTCACTTAAGCCTAACCGATAATCCTTATAACCGTCCTACACATGGCCTATGTTTTAGTTCGATTTTGGCCCCATGTTAAGCGTATAGTGACTGAGCAAGATTTTTTTGACTTACGGAGTACGAAACACGACCCCAATATTCTTTCCAAATGCAGCGGAGGTTCTCATGAAGGTTTATAAACCCGAATGGCAGTGCACGTTTAGCGTAAACGAAGGCGCAGAAGAATCAGCCAACTGGAAAGAGCGAGCCGCCTGGCGACTGCGGGCGATAGCCGACCGTTTGGACGGTGTTGGTCGGACGCTGAAGGTTAATTGTCATGTTTCTCCTCAGGTCAGCCAGGAGGAAGTGGATACCTGCCTTGGCAAAGGGTTTGAAGTCACCCAGCAGCTATTGACCCAACTGGCGCACCAGCAGGCGTGTGAAGATGTAATGCGCAATGCCAAAGCCGAGCTTTTCGAGCAGAACCACCAGCATCATTAACGTGGAGGAGGCTCCCACCCGTTGAGCGGGTGGGTTGAAATGCGTCCATTCACATCGTTTTCAAACACGTTCTCAGATACCTTTCCCCACGACGTTTCCAAGTGCTTGTCTAATCAGCGTGATAGGGTTGGTGTAGCGCGTCTCCCAAACGCCCCATAAACGCCAGGCACGCCTCAAGTTCGCTTTTCTCAATATATTCATCCGGCTGATGCGCTTGAGCGATACTGCCCGGACCCAGAATAATCGTTTGTAACCCTTGGCCTTGAAATTGCCCCGCCTCGGTGGCGTAGGCCACTGCGTGGTTGCAGCACTCACCTGGCAGGTGGTCCTTGGCCAAGCGCAGTACGGCGTGATTATCTCGGTCGGCAAGGCCTGGCACCGTTACATTCAGCGGTTCGGTCGTAATCTGTACGTCCTTGCCACGCGCCCTTAGCTCGGCACTTAACGCGTCGGCATACGCTTCAAAACGAGCGAA
Organism: Halomonas sp. 111; assembly: GCF_052379685.1. Taxonomy (NCBI): domain Bacteria; kingdom Pseudomonadati; phylum Pseudomonadota; class Gammaproteobacteria; order Oceanospirillales; family Halomonadaceae; genus Halomonas; species Halomonas sp. 111. The sequence goes on along the minus strand of NZ_JBQSYV010000006.1, from coordinate 20,978 downwards.
CACCTCCTCAAACGTCTCGGTGGGCAGGTGGCGTATTTCCCACTCGAACTGGCACTCACGCGCCATGATATTGATCGCCGTACCGCCCTTGATCTTGCCCACGAGGAGGCTGGTGTGGGGCACGTTGAACGCCTCATCCACGTTGCCCTCCTCCACCAACGCCGCCATGGTGTCTTCGATGAAGGTGACCAGTCGCGCTGCCACATGAATGGCCGAAGTGCCCTGGTTCACCTGACTGCTGTGCGCTTCGCGCCCTACGACGGTGGTGCGCAGATTGGTGGCGCCCTTCTGGGCCACGACGGGCTGCATGCTGGTCGGCTCACCGACAATGACGTGCGCTGTGGTTGAGTAGTGCTCGTAGAACCGTTTGATCAGCGCAGGCGCACCGACACAGCCAACCTCCTCGTCATAGGAAAAACCAAAATAGATCGGCTGCTGCAAAGGCGTTTTCACCCACGTGGGCACCATGGCAAGAGCGCAGGCAATGAAGCCTTTCATATCACAGGTGCCACGGCCATAAAGCTTACCGTCCTGGCCGTCATGCAGGGCGAAAGGATCTGTCGACCAGGGCTGGCCTTCCACCGGCACCACATCGGTATGGCCGGAGAGCATCACCCCACCCGGCGCATCAGGGCCTATACGGGCAATCAAGTTCGCCTTGGTGCCGCAGGGGCTCATCACCCGTTCGGAGGAGACGCCGTACTCTTCAAGATAAGCTTCGACACATTCGATCAGCGCCAGGTTAGAGCCACGGGAGGTAGTATCGAAAGAGACCAGTTTGGTTAATAGCGCTATTGCGTCACTCATACGACTCTCATTAGTTATGCACATTGTCTCAACCCTATCATCGCCCTCGCAGAGCGCCTACTACCAATGCCCTTGGATAAAACCCAAAGCTTTTATAAGACCCTGGTCCAGTTAGCATTCATCAAAATGTCATCTACACTCATTATTGTTCAGTGCACCCACAAATCTTAAAAAACGCATTGTGCCACCTGGCTCGCGCCAGGCCCAAAAGGAGCTCACATGTCTCGTTTTATGTTACGCGCGTTATCTACCGGCATCACCGCGGCTACGCTGAGTGTTTCCGCCCACGCCGCTACCGAGATCACCTGGTGGCACTCCATGGGCGGCGAGCTGGGCGAGCGCTTGAGCGCGCTTGCCGAAGACTTCAATGCCACCCAGGATGAGTACCGTGTTACGCCCTCCTACCGGGGTGAATACGAACAAACCATGGTTAACACCATTGCCGCTTTCCGCGCAGGCGAGCAGCCCCACATCGTACAAATTTACGAAGTAGGCACCGGCACCATGATGGCCGCCCAAGGCGCTATCTATCCGGTGTTTGAGCTGATGGAAGAGCACGGCAACACCTTTGACCCAGCTAATTATCTGCCCGTGGTAACCGGTTACTACACCGACACCAACGGCAACATGCTCTCCATGCCGTTCAACTCGTCCACACCGATTCTTTACTACAACAAAGCCATTTTTGAAGCGGCTGGCCTCGACCCTGAATCACCGCCTACTACGTGGGCTGAGATGGGCGAGATGGGTCAGCAAATCGTCGATGAAGGCGCGGCCTCTTGCGGTTTCACCATGGCCTATGCGGCTAACTGGGTCGGCCTTGAGAACTTCTCAGCGCTGCACAATCAGTCCATCGGCACCCAGGAAAACGGCTTCGGCGGTCTGGACACCGAGTTTGCCTTTAACGGCGACGTACAGGCGCGCTTTTGGGATCAGTTGAAAGAGTGGTCGGATAGCGGCGTCTACAGCTACGCAGGCCCAGCAAACGGCCCAGACGCGGCACCCTCGTTCTATTCCAGCGACTGCGCGATGTACATGAACTCGTCAGCGTCACGCGCCGATGTGTTGGCTAACTCCGACTTCGACGTAGGTTTTGGCATGCTGCCCTACTACGACGATGTAGACGGCGCACCGCAAAACTCGATCATCGGCGGCGCGACTCTTTGGGTGCTTTCTGGCCACGAAGACGACGAGTACACCGGCGTTGCTGAATTCCTTGAGTACCTCTCCTTGCCTGAGATTCAGGCCGAGTGGCACCAGGGCACCGGCTACCTGCCGATTACCACCGCCGCTTATGAGCTGAGCCAGGAGCAGGGTTACTACGACGAAAACCCAGGTGCGGATATCGCCATCGAGCAGATCAACTTAAACGAGCCGACAGAGAACTCCAAAGGCCTGCGCTTTGGCAACTACCCCCAAGTGCGCATGGTTCTGGACGAAGAGTTTCAGGCCGTACTAGCCGGCGACAAGAGCGGTCAGCAAGCGCTGGATGATGCGGCAAGCCGCGGCAATCAAATTCTTCGCGACTTTGAGGCAGCCAATAACTAAGCGCTTCGCATTACTTGTCAACAAACCCCGGCTTTTATAGCCGGGGTTTGCTATAGGAGCCATCCCGTACGCCCAAGTCACCGGGGCCTATGGGATGGCTTACTTCCTAGCAGCTGAGCACAGCGGCCAGCCGCACCAACGCCCGTACGACAGGATGTGTCATGCAGACCAAACGTTCCACCTATCAAAACCGGTGGCTCCCTTTCTTACTGTTAGCGCCGCAGTTGGCGATTACGCTGGTGTTTTTTATCTGGCCGGCAAGCCAGGCGGTTAAATCGAGTTTCGAGCGCACCGATGCGTTCGGCTTTAAAACAACGTTTGTCGGTCTGGAGAACTATGTACGCGTTCTGGCCGACCCCAGCTACCTAAATGCGCTGGGGCGCACCGCGATTTTTTCCATCTCGGTGACGGTGCTTTCCATGAGCCTTGCGCTCTTGCTGGCCGTTTGTGTCAACCGTGTGCTGAAGAGCGCCAAGTTCTACACCACGCTTCTGGTATGGCCTTACGCCGTCGCCCCAGTGGTAGCAGGTGTGTTGTGGTGGTTTCTGTTCAACCCCACCATCGGCCTCCTGCCGCATCTGCTCGACTGGTTCGGTATCAGCTGGAATCACCGCGTTTCGGGCTCTCAAGCAATGATTCTGATCACCATTGCCGCCGCTTGGAAACAGATCTCCTATAACTTCCTGTTTTTCCTGGCTGGGCTTCAATCTGTACCGCAGTCGCTCATGGAGGCAGCGGCCATAGATGGCGCGGGCCCCTTCAAGCGCTTCTGGACCATCGTGCTTCCGCTGCTATCGCCCACCACCTTCTTCCTGCTGATCATCAACATCAACTACGTGATGTTCGATACCTTCGGGGTGATTGATGCCACTACCGCGGGCGGGCCAGGCCAGGCCACCATGACGCTGGTCTACAAGGTCTACACCGATGGCGTAGCGGGGCTGAATATAGGCTCCTCATCCGCCCAGTCGGTCATGCTGATGGGCATCGTGATTATCTTGACGTTTATCCAGTTCCGATACGTGGAACGCCGGGTCAACTACTAGTGCGTTAAGGAAGTAAACATGGTTGAAAACAGACCCTTTCTAAATATTCTGACCCACCTGGTGCTCATTGCAGGCGTATTGGTCGTGGCGTTCCCGGTATACGTGGCCTTTATCGCCTCGACCCACGAATCCAGCGCCTTCGTGCGTGGGGTGTTGCCGCTGCTTCCCGGCGACAACATGTTTGCATCCTACCGGCAGATGCTCAGTTCCGGTTGGCAGGTAGGCGGCACGCCGCCGGTCTGGCTGATGCTGGGTAACTCGCTGATCATGGCGCTGACAATCGCGATCGGCAAGATCGCCATTTCGATTCTTTCCGCTTTTGCGATTGTCTATTTCCGCTTTCCGTTTCGCATGCTGGCGTTCTGGATCATTTTTATCACGCTGATGCTGCCGGTCGAAGTGCGCATCATCCCCACCTACGCCGTTGTGGCAGATCTCGGCATGCTGAACTCCTATGCGGGCTTAACCCTGCCACTGATTGCCTCTGCTACCGCGACCTTCCTGTTCCGCCAGTTCTTCATGACCGTGCCGGAAGAGCTGATGGAGGCCAGCCGAGTGGATGGCGCCGGGCCGATGAAGTTCTTCAAGGACATACTGCTGCCGGTATCGATCACCAATATCGCCGCTCTCTTCGTGATCATGTTTATTTACGGCTGGGTGCAGTACCTGTGGCCACTGCTGGTCACCACCGACGAAGACTTCTACACCATCGTGCTGGGCATCAAGCGCCTGATGGCCTCGTCCGACCGCGTACCCGCCTGGAACCTCATTATGGCGACCGTCACGCTTGCCATGCTGCCGCCGGTATTAGTGGTGCTGTTTATGCAAAAACTGTTTGTGAAAGGCCTGACCGAGACGGAGAAATAAGATGGCCAGTATTACCTTGGAAGGGCTTAGAAAGACCTACGCTGGCGATGTTCAGGCAGTGAAAGGCGTCGATCTTGCGATTGAAGACGGTGAGTTTGTGGTGCTGGTGGGCCCTTCGGGCTGCGGTAAATCCACGCTGTTACGCATGGTAGCCGGGCTTGAAACGATTACCGACGGTACGCTTAAGATTGGTGATCGGGTGGTCAATAAGCTTGAACCCGCCGAGCGCGATATCGCCATGGTATTTCAAAACTACGCGCTTTACCCGCACATGACGGTGTACAGCAACCTCGCGTACGGGCTGAAAAACCGCGGTTTTAAAAAACCTGAAATCGAAGAACGGGTGCGCAAAGCGGCCAAAATGCTCGAAATCGAGGAATTTCTTGCGCGCAAGCCGCGCAAGCTCTCCGGCGGTCAGCGCCAGCGCGTCGCCATGGGCCGGGCATTGGTGCGCGAGCCCGCGGCTTTCCTGTTCGACGAGCCGCTCTCTAACCTGGATGCCAAGCTGCGCGTGCAGATGCGTGTGGAGATCAAGCAGCTTCAGCGCCGCTTGAAGACCACCAGCCTCTACGTAACCCACGACCAGTTAGAAGCGATGACGCTGGGCGACCGTTTGGTGGTGCTTAGCGCTGGCAAAATCGAGCAGGTAGGCACGCCCATGGAAATCTATGCGCGCCCTGCGTCGATGTTTGTAGCAGGTTTTATCGGCTCGCCTGCGATGAATATGGTACCGCTTGAGTACCTGCAAACGCGCGGCACTCATGACCTGCTAAACGATCTTCCCGCCGATACCGACACAGTCGGCATTCGCCCGGACGATATGCGCCTATCGCCACCCGATGCACCCCACCTGGTGGTCGACTCCACGCTGGAGCTTTTTGAAGCCGCCGGCGCCGAGAGCCATCTTTACGTGCGGCTCGCCGACAGCGACCAGCCCACTGTGATTCGGGTGAGCGGCCAGCCGCCGGTCAACGAAGGCGAAACACTACGTTTCTATGTCACCCGCAAAGCGCTGCACCCGTTTAATAGCGCGACCGGCCTGCGCACGGGGGATTGAAGGTGACCAAGGCCACACATCACGGCCAGAGTAGGCAAACGCCTTCTTCTTTACGTTCAGGAGCAAGCATGGCTATGTAATCCGGGCCCATTAACCTACCTTCTCCAAAGGCCATCCAGATGCATGAGAACACGCGTTTATTAGTAGCTACCGTCAAGCAGGCAGCGAGGGAAGCGGGCGCCCTGTTGGCCGAAGGCTACTCAGGCATTGATAGAATTGTCTTCGAGCGCAAAGGCGCTTCGGATTTTGTAACGCACCATGATCAAGCCGCAGAGCGGTTAATTATTGACCACATACGCCAGCATTTCCCTGCGGTTGGCTTTTTGGGGGAAGAGAGTGGCGCCTCGCCCGCTAACAATAGCAATGTGACCGTCATTATTGATCCGCTGGATGGCACCAACAATTTTCTCCACGGCGTGCCGTTTTTCTCCGTCTCCATTGCAGTAGAACAGAACAACGAACTGATCATGGGAGCGGTTTACCACCCGTTGCTGGATGAGCTTATCTGGGCTGAAAAAGGTCAGGGTGCCTATTTAAATGACCACCGTTTAATATGCCCAAGCGCCTGCCCACTGACAGAAATGCTGGTTGCAACCTGCCTGCCCTATCATGGGAAAGGCGATTGCGACCTCAGCATACGCCAACAGGCTGCCATCATGCCGCACGTATCGGGTATCCGAAGCCCGGGCTCTGCCGCTTTGGAAATTGCTTACGTCGCGTTAGGCCGCTTTGATGCCTTCTGGTCGCAAGGCGCTAAACTTGAATGGTGGGATGTGGCCGCTGGCATTCTGATAGCACAGGAAGTTGGCTTGAGGGTGACCGACATACAGGGACAGGCGGAGGCATCCTGTTTAAGGCAGAGCCTACTGATCGCCCCTTCCCAAAGTCATCAACAGCTTCTTGCCTTGCTCAACGAGGCGTAATCTGCCCCTAATCTCCTAACCTGGCCTTCCCATTACTTCCAAAGCGCAGCCCCCAAGAAACAGACAAACTAGCCTGCGCGCAGAAGTTTGATTCGACCTTTTACGAAGGCCCTAAATAAAAACAGTACGAAAAAGGGGTTCTATGGGCTAGGTTTGAAAAGCAGCATTGATTCCTCTCGGGCTTAGCGCCCCCGTTTATAGATGCGAATGGGTCTTCTACCATGCGTGCTCCCCCCTCCTTACTCGACACCCTTTATCGTACTCATGCCAGACGTGTTCAGGCGACCCTGATTCGTCTGCTGGGCGATTTCGAGCTTGCTGAGGAAGCCATGCAAGATGCCTTTGTAGCCGCGGTTCAACAGTGGCCTGCCAAAGGCTCCCCCGATAACCCTCAGGCGTGGCTGATCCGCACCGGCTATTACTGCGGAATCGATCAAATTCGTCGACGCAGTACAGCACGACGCCGGGCACATTTGCTATTACCGATGGAAGAAACCTGGGAATTCGACGATGTCGCTATCGCAGATGACTCACTGCGGCTGCTGTTTACCTGCTGCCACCCAAGCTTAAGCATAGAAGCACGCCTTGCGCTAACACTACGAGAGATGTGCGGGCTAACCACCGAACAAGTCGCCCGTGCCCTACTGATGAAACCTTCAACCGTGGCACAGCGCATCGTACGGGCAAAACGCAAGATTCGCGATGCGCATATTCCCTATGCGGTACCTGCGCCGGAGGCATTGCCCGAGCGTTTGCCGGACGTACTCCAGATTATTTACCTGGTTTTCAATGAAGGTTATTCAAGCAGTAGCGGCACGGCGGTGGTCGATATCAGCCTGACCCGCGAGGCGCTACGTCTTGGCGAGGAACTGGCAGCGTTGCTACCCCAGGGTGAAGTGTTTGGGCTACTGGCACTCATGCTGCTTACTAACGCCCGCCGGGATGCCCGCCAGGATCAACAAGGCGGCCTGGTCACACTGGAAGCGCAAAACAGGCGCTTATGGCACCAGAAGGAAATTCACACAGGTATTGAGTGGCTCGAACAGGCACTCGCCCTTACCCCTGTTGGTTTTTATACCCTCCAAGCCTCAATTGCCGCCGTACACGCCCAAGCCCATGACCCTGGGCAAACCGACTGGGCACGGGTTGTCCGGCTGTATGACGCTTTATGCCGCCATTACCCATCGCCTGTCCTGACCTTGAATCGCGCGGTGGCCGTTGCCATGCATGATTCCCCAGCAACCGGATTGAGCCTGCTTGATGAGCTATCTCATCATCCTCAACTCTCTCGCTACTATTTATTGTATGCGGCACAGGCGGATTTGCTACGTCGACAGGGCAACAATGACGCCGCGCGCGATGCCTACCAAAAGGCCCTGACATTAACCTCTCAGTATCCAGAAAAACGCTTTTTGCTCGACAGATTGACCGAACTTTAAGCATCGCTATAAAAACATCGTTATAAAAAAATAATCTGCAGGCCTGTCGATTTGCGAACACGCCAGACGTCTAGAGAGTATCCACCACAATAAAAGAGACTCTCAATGAAATTCATGCTGATACGGCGTGCCGATGCGGCCACCGAAAATGGCGTTATGCCATCCCAGGAAATGCTTGCCGCCATGGCTGATTACAACGAGCGCATGATGCAAGCCGGTGTACTCGTAAGCGGCAACGGCTTACATCCAACAAGCGATGGCTGCCTGATCCAGTTCAATAACGGCACTCCCACTATCCTCCCCGGCCCTCTGGCTCCTGCCAGTGAGCGTATCGCTGGTTATAGCGTGCTGGAGACACCTTCACTTGACGTCGCTTTGGAGTGGGCACAACAGTGGCCAACGCTGGATGCCGACGGCAACGTACTCCTTGAGCTAAGGCGCTACTTTACACTTGAGGAGTTTGAGCCCGGCGCAGGCCTGGATAAGCATCACGACCATGCTCGCGTACCGGATGCCATGAATGTGTATGTCGCCTTTCCTGGCACCTGCCGGGAAGCCATGCAGTTCTATGCCGACGTGCTCGGCGGCCACATAGAGTGCTTGCTGACTTACGCAGAAACCCCAGCAGCGGAACATGTCCCCCCTTCACTGCATGACCGCATCATCCACGCCTCGCTGAACCTACGCGGTCGTCGCTTGATGGGCGCCGACATGGCGCCTGAACAGTACATGCCACCACAAGGCGTGCAGATTCAGCTGGAGTATCAGGAGATCGAGCAAGCCTCCCTAACCTTTACACGGCTTGCCGAAGGCGGAGAGGTGATCATGCCTTTTGAACCAACATTCTGGTCTGCAGGGTTTGGCATGGCCACTGACCGCTTTGGCGTGCAGTGGATGATCAATGTGTCGGCGGATAGTTGCCTTTCTACTGAAGGAGAAACGCCATGAAATATGCGGCCTTAGTGTACTACCAGGAACAACTTATTAGTGCCATGAGCGACCAGGCGTGGCATGACCTTAATCAGGAGTGCATCGCGGGGGTAGAGCGATTGAGTGCTCAAGGAAATTACCTAGCCGGTGAAGCGCTGCAGCCAATAGACACTGCTACCACGGTGCGTGTACGCAATGGCGAGACAGTGATTACCGACGGCCCGTTTGCGGAAACCAAAGAACAGCTGGCCGGTTTTTACCTGCTCGAAGCGCGTGATTTAAACGAGGCACTACAGCTAGCCAGCCGCATTCCACCCGCGAGACTCGGCAGCATTGAAGTACGCCCCATTCGAGAACTCCCGCCCAAAGCCCAGACTGGAGAAGCATCATGAGCACCACCACTCAACGCTATATTGATGGTTTCGTCGCGGCCGTGCCCACGGCTAATAAAGAAATATTCATCGAGCACGCCCGTGTTGCTGCCGAAGTTTTCAAAGAGCATGGCGCGCTGCGGGTAGTCGAGTGCTGGGGCGAGGATGTCCCCGAAGGGGAAATCACCTCTTACTCCATGGCTGTTCAGCGCAAGGATAATGAAACCATTATCTTTTCGTGGATCGAATGGCCATCCCGCGCCGTGCATGATGAGGCGATGCCCAAGGTCATGAAGGACCCGCGCTTACAGCCGGATATCAATCCAATGCCGTTTGATGGCAAGCGGGCGATATTCGGTAGTTTTGCCACGCTTATAGATGAGTGACCAGGCTTCTGCGTGGCTTTCATGACTCTGAATAAGGGCCGCCTCTACGTAACGTCCGGACGGCCCGTCATCCATATTTAATGTTGGCGAGCCTGGTCAGTGATGCGCCCTTCAACCTGATAATCCACGTCACCTAACGAAACCATATAGTCACGCAACATCTCCCAGTCGGTATTGCCGACAATGGTGCTGCGCTCATCATCATAGGCGGCTTCTAACGCGGTATGGCTGTCGCCACCAGCTGCGGTAAAATGGTTGGTGGCGATGGTGTAGGTACTTTCAGGGTCTACCGGCTGCAGCGTGCCATTCTGCGTCACCTTCAAGCTTACAACGCGCTCACCGACGGGCTGGCGGCTGTCATATACCAACTCGGTACCTTCGGACACTTGCAGAAAACCACCGCTTTCATCCGGGGCATTTGTCAGTCCGATCTCGAACGTTTCCAAAAGCTCCGCGCCCGTCACGCTCACCAGCGCCAGGCGATTGCCAAACGGCTGCACGGCAACCAGCTCACCCACACTCACATCACCCAGGGCAATGGGCTCACGAATACCACCGCTATTTTGAATGGCCAGCACGGTTTCCAGGTTCACCCGGCGGGCAGCAGCAAGCTGACCATCGGCAATCAGATTGCCCAGCGCCGTTTCATCGGCACGCACGCTTTGTTCATCACCCTTGCCGTGGCGGGGATTAGGCAGGGCTGAAACCACCCGAGCGCCCACCTGCGTATCGCGTACTTCTTCAATTTTCGCGGTATACGGCGCCAAGAGGGCAGCAGCTTCGGCGTCTGGCTCGCGCTCGGCGGTGGCAAGCAGCTCCCCGTTGGCCTCCAGTACGTTGCCATTATCATCGAACGTTACCTGCATGACGCCCAGGTACTGACCGTACTCGCCTGCCTGACCAATCACGGTGGGCGCTATCGGCTCGCCCCGGTCGTTTTCGGTTAGCATAACAGGGGCTTGCAAGTGAGTATGGCTGTGCCCGCCGATGATCACGTCCACTCCTTCCACATGCTGGGCGAGCAGCAGGTCATTACCCAGGCTCGGGTCGCTGTCGTAACCCAGGTGAGTAAGCGCGACGATCTTGTTGACCCCTTGGGCTTCAAACGCTTCCACCATCGCTTCAGCGGCCGCCCTATAATCGCTAATGGTTACCTTCCCAGGGCTGGAGACGGTCTCACTGCCTTGCGTGCTTAGCCCGAAGATGCCGATTCGCTCGCCACCTTGCTCTACCACAATGCCGTCGTACAGGTGACCAGGCTTAGGCTTATTTTCGGGCTCGGCACCGATCGAATCACCGAGTAGCTCGGCAAACTCCGGCGAGGTAGAGAAATCCAGATTCGCGCCCACAATAGGAAAGTCTGCGGCAGCAAAGAAAGCGTCAAGGGCCTGATGACCCTCTTCCGGATCACCCAGGTCGAACTCATGGTTGCCCGGTACGAAAGCGTCATAGCCCATCAAATTCATGAACTCAATGGCATCCTGCCCTTGGTATTCGGTGAAATAGAGCGTACCCGAAAAGATATCCCCAGCGTCCAGCAGCAAGCCATCGCCGAACCGCTCGCGCGCCTCGTCCAGCGTGGTGATGAGCTGAGGGTAGTGGTCGGTACGTCCGTGCAGGTCATTGGTATGAAAAATGGTCAGCGTATAGGGCGCAGCATACGCCGAGGTAGTAAGCAGCCCCGCCGCTATCCCTAGCGCAATACTGTGAGGAATAAGACGCATCAGTATGGTTCCTTTTATATAAGCGTTATAGCAAAACGATAGCGTGCCCTAAAAGCCTGACAAATTGGTGACGGTCCTTATGCATGTCATTTCAGCGCACTCATTTACTTTAGCTTAAGTGATACAAAAATAGCCTTTTACCTCATTTCACTCACGGCAACAGGCAGACTAAATAGCCCTCACTGTTCAAACCACCATGTCATGAGATAGAGACAAGACCGTCATCTTCGCTACACCAAAGTGTCATCAACAGCTGCCACTCTATGGAGCCATCACTCCATGCTAGGCAAGCTACAGCTGCGTTGCCTCTGATATCTCCTCTCTTGGGAAGCTCACAATGCACAAGTCACTCCTCGCGCTTGCACTCTCCACCGCCGCAACGCTGGCAACGACCGCCACCACCTACGCCAATGAAGATTTAAGCGACATCTGTCCTAATCCGCTGCGTATGGCCGACACGGGGATTGAAGGCATGGGGCCACTGGCAGAAGCGTTTGGCCCCTTCGCTGAGGCATTTGAGGAAACGACCGGCCTTGAGCTTAAAATGTTTAGCCTAAGCAACCGTACGGCGGCGGGTACGGCGCTGCAGTATGACGATGTGGATCTGGTATTTGCCGGTCCTTCGGAGTTCGTGCTGTTCGATCGCGAAAGCGATATTGAAATCCTGTTCGCCATTGAGCGCCCGCACTATGGCAGCAGCTTCTATGTGCCCGCCGATAGCGATATCGAGTCTCTTGATGATTTAGTGGGTCACCGCGTAGCGCTGAAGGATGTTGGCTCTACCAGTGGACATATTTTCCCAAGCCAAATGCTGGTGGATGCCGGGCTGGATATTAACCGGGACCTGGAAATCATCATGGCTGGCGACGCGCGTATTGCCGCCTTGGTCAATGGCGATGTCGATGCCATGGGCGGCGGCAATCGCGACATTGATGAGATTCAAGCCATGGATCCTAACGGCGAATACCGTGTTATCGCCACTAGCGACGTACTGCCTGGCGACCCGGTGGTTATGCGGGGCTCTTTAGATGATGCCTGTAAAACAGCACTGCGTGATACGCTAAATGCCAATGCCGATACGCTGTGGAGTGCACTGATTGCCACAGAGCGCAACGAAGGCAAATTCTTAAACCGAGACTCATCACTGGGCTTTGACCGCACCAATGAAGATTACGACGTAGTCCGTCAAGCGTACGAAGCCGCGGGCATTCCCCTTTAACGGTTAGGTACCCAACATGCACAGGGACGTGCCGTTTAAAGGTTTCAACATGATGGCCTATAACCTCCCCCTCCTGGCAGTAACGCAGGAGGTTTTTGTATGAATGCGATCACGATTACTGACTTGCATAAATACTACGCAAAGCTTCACGTACTACGCGGCTTAAATCTCAGTGTTCGCCAAGGCGAATGCGTTATTTTGCTGGGCGCCAATGGATGCGGAAAATCGACACTGATGCGCTGTCTCAATGGTTTGGCACCTCACGACCAAGGCAGTATCCACATCCTGGGTGAGCCGCTAACGCGCCTGTCGACAGCCCAAATGCGCAGGCTGCGCCAGAAAATAGGCGTTGTGTTCCAGCAGTTCAATCTGGTGCAAAACGTGAGTGTTTTTCAAAACGTTTTATACGGTGCACTTGGCCAGCAGCGTTTAGGACTTCTCACCAGCCTTGCCTGTTTCGCCAGTGATGAGCTGCGCGAACGGGCGATGGCGGCGCTTGAGCGAGTAGGGTTGGCGCATAAAGCACAGGCTGAGTGTCGGGCACTTTCAGGCGGCCAACAGCAGCGCGTGGCCATCGCCAGAACACTTATGCAGGATGCCGAAATTATTATTGCAGATGAGCCTGTTGCCAGCCTCGACCCTAAAGCCGGCCGTGAAATCATGGATTTATTACTGGATGTCGTGACAGAGCGAGGCATGACGGTGCTCTGCACGTTGCATCAGCTAGAGCTCGCCCAGCAATACGGCGACCGTATTGTAGGGATGAAAGCAGGAAGAATTGTTCTGGACTCGCCACGCCAACAGGTCGAATTAGACGATATGCAGCAACTGTATCAAGGCGAGACCCGTGTCGATCAACCACTGCTTTCGACCCCTACTCGTTTAACGCCCGTTACCCACTAACTGCCGAGAGCAGCCCATGCCTACTAATCGTCCGCTTGCGACGGCGTTGCCGCCCCGATTTAAGCGACCGTCACTGTTTACCTGGGGTATTGCCCTGGCGTTTTTAGCCCTGTTTATTCAAGGGGCTATGGCGACCAATGTCACGCTTGAGCGCTTGCTGCGCGGGGTCGTCAATCTGAGCCATTTTTTGGGTCGCGCCTTCCCCCCCGATCTCAGCAATCTGGATGTATTGGCATGGTCGATGTTTGAAACGCTAAACATTGCCATTGTGGGCGTGACGATTGGGGTAATACTTAGCCTACCGTTTGCCTTGCTGTCGGCACGTAATACCACCCCCGCCTCCTGGGTTCGCACCCTAACGCGGCTTATTGTTTCGACGATGCGCACCATTCCGGACCTGATTTGGGCGCTCATTTTCGTGGTGGCCGTTGGCTTGGGCCCCATGGCCGGCGTGTTGGCGATCATCATGGACACCATTGGTTTTGCAGCGCGCTTTTTCTCGGAGCGTATCGAAGAAGTCCACCCGGGGCCTTCTGAAGCGCTTAGCGCTACCGGTGCGGGTAAGCTTTCAGTGATCGGCGGCGCAATTTTGCCGGAGACGTTGGCCTCCATGACCGCGACTAGCCTATATAGCGTCGAAAAGGCCCTGCGCTCAGCAGTTACGTTAGGCCTGGTCGGGGCTGGCGGCATCGGTGTTGAGTTAGCTGCTGCCATGCGGCTTTTCAATTTTGATCGCGCACTGACTATTATTCTATTCATTCTGGTGGTCGTAATTGCCTTTGAACAATTGTCCTCACAAATCCGGAAACGAGTGATTTAGCGAACAATCAAATATAAGCGCTTACTTATCTAAAATCGCCGTTGGCTGTCACTATAAATGCGCTAATACAGAAGGCCGCGGCGTCTCCGGAATACTCATTCAAATTCCCCTTTCACGCTTTAACTTAAGTTCAATCCCGAGCCGCCCGCTTTTACAACCCTCCCCCCTTGACTACCTTTTGACCAATACATCTGCGCATTAAAGAGGACTGATACCAGGATAAAAACAAGGGATCCATGGAGGAATGCCCACATGAACCGACCGTGCACGATTACGTTTGATGATAAAACATTAACCGGCAACGCCGATGAACCGCTAATCGACTTTCTAAAAGCCCAAGGCATTAACTTACCCAGCGTCTGCTATCACCCTTCCTTGGGGCCTATCGAAACCTGCGATACGTGCTGGGTTAATGTTAACGGCGAGATAAAACGAGGCTGTACGCTGCGTACCGAAGAGGGTCTTAACGTTTCCAGCCAAGACAGAGAGGCCGAAGCCGCTCGCCATGAAGGAATGGATCGTCTATTAGCCAAGCACGAGCTTTACTGCACCGTGTGCGAGAACAACAATGGCGACTGCACGGTGCACAATGCGCTGGTAGAAATGCAGATCCCCATCCAGCGCTACGAATTCACGTCCAAGCCTCATGAAAAAGATACTTCTAGCCCTTTCTATACCTACGACCCGGACCAGTGCATTCTGTGCGGCCAATGCGTGGAAGCGTGCCAAAACGTCGAAGTTAATGAGACGCTGAGCATCGACTTTTCCAGCGAAGACCCGCGCGTACTCTGGGATGGTGGCGAAAAGATCAACGACTCAAGCTGCGTACATTGCGGCCACTGTGTAACGGTTTGTCCGTGTAATGCGCTGCAGGAAAACAGCATGTACGGCCAGACAGGCCCGCTGACCGCACTGCCCTGGTCGCTTAAACGGCCGATGATTGAAATAGTCAAGGAAGTCGAAAACACCACCAGCGCCATACCCATCACCGGTGTTTCAGAACTGGATGCCGCTTTGCGCGAGCCGGGCATCAAACGTACAAAAACGGTATGCACCTACTGCGGTGTAGGCTGCGCGTTTGAGATGTGGACCCGTGATCGCAACATTCTTAAGGTTCAGCCCACGCCAGATGCCCCGGCTAACGGTATCTCCACCTGCATCAAGGGCAAATTTGCCTGGGACTTTGTAAACAGTGAAAAACGCCTCACGACACCGCTGATTCGGGAAAAGGGTCAGTTCCGTGAAGCCAGTTGGGACGAAGCGCTGGATCTGGTGGCGAGCCAACTGATAAGCGTGCGCGACACCCACGGCCCACAGAGCGTGGGCTTTATTGGCTCCAGTAAAGCCAGCAACGAAGAGGCCTACCTAACGCAGAAAATTGCCCGGCTGATTATTGGCACCAACAGCGTGGATAACTCATCCCGCTACTGCCAAAACCCGGCGACTAAAGGGCTTTTCCGCACCGTGGGTTACGGTGGCGACGCCGGTACCATCAAGGACATAGAGCAGGCTGAAGTAGTGGTGCTGGTAGGCAGCAATACCGCCGAAAACCACCCAGTGATTGCCTCGCGCATCAAGTCCTCACAGAAGCTGCACGGCCAAAAGCTGGTGGTGTTCGACCCGCGCCAACATGAAATGGCCGAGCGGGCGAATCTTTTCATGCGCCCCAATGTCAGCACCGATTTAATCTGGGCGTCGGCGCTATCACGCTATATGTTCGATAACGACCTGGCCGACCATGAATTCCTCGGGCGCTGGGTCAATAACGTCGATGAGTATCGTGAATCGCTGGCGCCGTTTACGCTTGATTTTGCGGAACAGAAAACCGGCATTCCCAAACAGCAATTGATTGAGGCCGCTGAATTAATCGGCCGGGCAAAACGTGTCTGCCTGCTATGGGCCATGGGAATTACTCAACACAGCCACGGTTCGGATACCAGCACCGCGCTTTCCAACTTGCTGCTGGTCACTGGTAACTACGGCAAGCCGGGTACCGGCGGTTATCCCATGCGCGGTCATAATAACGTGCAAGGCGCCAGCGACTTTGGCTGCTTGCGCAACATGTACCCAGGCTATGAAAAGGTCACCGACGAAGATGCCCGTAAGCGGTGGGCCAAAGGTTGGGGCGTTAAGCCTGAACAGCTCTCCAGTGAAATCGGTTATGGCAACTTCCTGATGGTGCAAGCCGCCGCCGAGGACAAGCTTAAAGCCATGTACATTATTGGCGAGGAAACGGCCTTCTCCGACTCCAATACCCATAACGTCCATTCCGCATTTGAAAGCCTCGACTTTATGGTGGTGCAGGACATGTTTTTAAGCCGTACCGCTGAGTTTGCCGATGTCGTGCTGCCCGCCTGCCCCAGCGTCGAGAAAGACGGCTCCTTTGTTAATACCGAGCGGCGTATTCAGCGCTTCTACCAAGTGCTTGACCCACTGGGCGATAGCCGCCCGGACTGGCGTATTTTAACGGACCTTGCCGCGCAAATGGGCCACGACTGGGGCTATAACCACCCCTCCGAGATCATGGCAGAGTGCGCATCTATATCCCCCATGTTCGCGGGGGTCAGCTACGAGCGCCTGGAAGGCTGGAAGTCGTTGCTCTGGCCGGTTGCCGAGGACGGCACCGATACGCCACTGCTGTATACCGATGGATTTCCGACGGAGGATGGCAAAGCTAGCCTGTTTCCGCTGGAGTGGAAAGAGCCTTCAGAGGCCTCGGATAAAGAGTACGACCTGATGTTGAACAACGGTCGTCTGTTGGAACAGTTTCAGGGAACCAATCAGACTGGCCGCTCGCCGGGTATTTGTGACCAGGTAGCCCATGGGTTTGTTGAAGTTAGCCCCGAGCTTGCCGCCGAGCGCGGGATCGAAGACGGCACATGGGTCAAGATAGCTTCACGTCGGGATAGCATTGAGTTTCCAGCTGTTGTCACCGAGCGTGCCGCAGGAAAAACTCTTTTTATGCCCATTCACTTCGGCAAACTGGGGGTTAACTCGCTGACCGGCGAACATAATGACCCCGATGTGCAAACACCTGCCTATAAGGAAGTTGCCGTAAAGCTTGAAGTGCTCGACAAACACACCGCCCTCCCGCTCCCCAGTAACAACTACCGCTACGGCCACCGTACGCCCAATAAGGGCGTTGCGGTCGAGGTCAAATGGGCAAAGGATGACTACCAGCTTCCGCCTGCCCAGCAAACCAATCCGAGGAAAATGTGATGGCCGAACGAATTTCCTACGACGTGCCGCCGCCTACTATCGGCCCGGATGCTCAGGAGGAACTTGATAGGCTGGTGCAAACGCTCCATGAGCACGGTCTGCTGCGGTTTGCCAATGACATGGTTGCCTCTAATCATGAGCTAATGCGTATTGCGGTAGACGGGTTAAATAAACCCGGCTCGCTTAACACTATTCAAAACTTATCGGTCATCGTAATGACGCTTTCAACGCTACCGCCAGATCGGTTTTACCAAGTGATGTTTGCGCTTAAAGAGGGAATTGAGCAGGTTGGTAACCATCGCCATGAGGACAAGGCCAAGCACAAGGAGCAAGCACGAAGCCAAGACAAAGAGAAAGAAGAAAAAGACAGCGCCCCCGGCATCACCGGGGTGTATCACATGCTCAAAGATGACGAGCTGTGGTATGCCCTTAAACCGATTCTGGCAGGCCTGCGGGCTTTTTCCGAGCGGCTGGACCAGCCCATAGACAAACCGGTGACGGATTTCACCGGCAAGCCTACCGAAGGGCCTTAAACATATTGCTTAAATCTGTGTATGGTTATTAACGGCGTGAGTTTAATCCTTCTCAAGATAGACAGTCCGAGAGGGGAAGGCAAAATCGGCGTCATGACTATGCACGATGGTGATGATATTAAGGTAGATATCTTGTTGGATCGCCAGCCATTCCGCCCATTTCGTGGTCTTGGTAAAACCATAGACCATAATATTTAGTGAGGAATCCGCAAATTCGTTGAAGTAGACGAGGAGAGTCTGCGTGAAATCAATGCCGTCGTGCTTCTGAAGCATCGCGCGAATATCGTTGACGACGGCGGCAACCTTGTCGGCATCCTCGTACCTGAGGCCGACCGTAGTACTGATGCGCCTGTTACGCATCTGCCCCGGATTTTCGACGCTGATCGTTGAGAAAACGGAGTTAGGAACAAAGAGCGGGCGGTTATCGAAGGTGATGATCTTCGTCATTCTCCAACCGATTTCCTCGACGGTACCCTCAATATTACGGTCCGGAGACCGAATCCAGTCGCCAAACTTGAAGGGGCGGTCAAAATAGAGCATCACGCCGGAGAAAACATTGCTTAGAACATCCCGTCCGGCAATACCGATGGCGATACCGCCGAAGCCGCCAAAGGCCAAGAGGCCCGAAAAGCTCAGGCCCAGATGTTCACCGAACAAAAGCAGTAACACCAGCACCATTGCAAGTTTAAGGATGCGGGCGATGCTCGTGGCCGAGGTTTTATCGCTTCCCTTCGTTACCTGATCGGCCGTCAGGCGGTTAATCAGCAGGAAGGTTTGCTGCATGGCGGTCAGACCAATAGCGACCAAGGTCAGGTCGTCAATGATATCCGGCTTTATGGCGGAGACCTTTCTGTCGACCAGTATCTGATTGATGGTCTTGTTCAGAGTCAGCAGGAAACCCGCATTCGCGGCGAACAGAACAACGTGAACGGAGATGCTGTGGGACCAGCTCTTTCTTTTCCGCATGATAAAACCGGAGGCCAGCGCGACCGTCAGAAAAGCTATCAAGAGCCCCGCATTTATCCAGTCGCTGATCATCATGTTTCCGTTCCTTGTTCCAGGCGCCGCCAATTTCGCCCAGCTTCATCGCTATGTAAACCAGTGCTCATTCCTGAATACCCATCCGGGCATGGCAAATCTTCTTTATTAAAACGTCATTAGAGCCTAATTAAACATATCACTTCTTAGCAACGCACTACTAATATGCTCAAGCAAAATCACAAAACGTAGTGGCATGCGCCATGGCTCTTTTTAGTTGTCCATGAAATCCTATTGTCCTAATAACACTGCAGCTCACCCAGCGGTAAAAAAATAACCAACGAATCTTTTATTATAAAATTCCTCTTTCAGTCGCTTTTATCAGGTTGTAATCTCTTAATAATAACGTCGTTAAAAGCAGGCCTATCAATAATTAAATAAACGGCGATTGATATTTATGTCACTAGTTTTTCACTTTCCTGACTTGGCAATGTCATCGTTACCGACCACACTAAGTTAAAATATGATTAAGGGGCGTATCGTTTATGCGGCTATGTATTGTGAGTGAAACGTGGTCACCCGATATCAATGGCGTTGCGCACACGCTAAGCCGCATTAACCACGAACTGCACCAGCAGGGCGTAACGGTCGATGTGATTCGCCCACGCCCCAAAGTACCCGGAAGCGCTACGCATATTGCCCAGGAAATGCAGGTTAAATCTGTCGCTTTACCTGGCTATGCGGAAGTACAGGTAGGCTTGGTAACGCCCGCTAAGCTGCGCCGTTTCTGGCGTAAGTACCGTCCTGATACGATCTATCTTGCTACCCAAGGCCCGCTTGGCTGGGCGGCACGACATGCGGCGAGGCAACTCAATATTCCTCTGGTGGCGGGCTGGCATACCAACTTTGACCACTACTGCCACGATTACGGCGTGTCGTGGTTATCCTCCGCCACGCGGCGCTATTTGCGCTACTTTCATAATGGCTGTACCACCACGCTGGTCCCCACCCGTTTACAAGCCGAGACGCTACGCCGCCAGGGTATCCACGGCGTTCAAGTGCTGTCGCGCGGAATCGACGGAGAGCGCTTTTCACCCGCTTTTCGGGATAGCGCGTTACGCCGTCAATGGGGAGTGAGTGACCATCAGCCCGTGGCCATTTATGTCGGTCGTTTAGCCGCTGAGAAAAACCTCACGCTACTCCAGGAAACACTGCAAGCCATGCGTGAAGTGCGCCCGGATATGGCCCAGGTCATTGTGGGCGATGGCCCAGCGCGTGCGCAGCTTGAAAAGGCGCTGCCTGATGCACACTTCACCGGGTTCGTCGATAAACATGAATTAGCCCGCCACTATGCCAGCGCCGATATTTTTGTCTTCCCTTCGCTGTCAGAAACCTGGGGCAATGTGATTACGGAAGCCATGGCCAGTGGTCTGGCTGTTGTGGCCTATCGATATGCAGCAAGCGCTGAACTGATCGAAAATGATCAAAACGGAATGACGATAGCGCTTGATGATGGCGACGCATTTCAGCAAGCGGCCGTCGAGCTTTGCCAGCACCCCGCCGACTATGCACGGCTAGGGCGTGTTGCGCGCCTTCGCGCACTTGAGCAAAGCTGGTCGGGCATTGCAGACCAGTTTATGCAGTACCTTCAGCAAGCCCAGGAGAATTACCATGCGTCCGCGCCCGCTTGTCGTATTCGATCGTCTTGATTTACTGGAGTGGCGCCTCTGCCAGCGAGTGACACGACTCAACCTGTTTCGCCCGTGGCGAATTCTCTTGCAAGCCGCCAGCCGAATAGGTGACTGGCCTATCTGGGTACTGCTGATAGCCGCTCAGCCTTGGCTACAGCCGGATGGAATCTGGCGTATGGTGCAATACACCAGCATCGCACTGCTGGCGATGGCGGCTTATCGCTTAATCAAAACGCGCCTGTGCCGCGAGCGGCCCTTTATTACCTACCTGGGTGGCGTGCATTGCGGTGAGCCTGCGCGTGATCGTTACAGTTTCCCCAGTGGCCACACCATGCACGCCGTAATGTTTAGCGTACTGGTGGCGGCTCATACGCCGTGGCTACTTCCTTTGGTGGTGCCACTGGCCCTGCTGATTGCCGTTTCCCGTGTTGGTCTCGGCCTCCACTACATTAGCGATGTTCTTGCAGGCGCCGCTATGGGTTATGGCTTTGCTCTACTTAGCCTCTATTGGGCAGGC